>JAYWBB010000013.1:0-22346 GCA_043781855.1 Nevskia sp.
TGGGCGAAGAAGACCACCAAGGCCAATATCGATCTGCCGAAGGCCGAGGCGCAGCTCGATGCCGATCACTACGGGCTGGAGAAAGTCAAGGAACGCATCCTCGAATACCTCGCCGTGCAGATTCGAGTGAAGAAACTGAAAGGTCCGATTCTCTGCCTGGTCGGCCCGCCTGGTGTCGGCAAGACCTCGCTCGGGCGCTCGATCGCGGAGGCGACCAACCGCAAGTTCGCGCGCATGAGCCTCGGCGGCGTGCGCGACGAGGCCGAGATCCGCGGTCATCGTCGTACCTACATCGGCTCGCTGCCGGGCAAGATCGTGCAGAACCTGTCGAAGGTTGGCGTGAAGAATCCGCTGTTCCTGCTCGACGAGATCGACAAGATGAGCATGGACTTCCGCGGCGATCCCTCGTCGGCCCTGCTCGAAGTGCTCGATCCGGAACAGAACAACACTTTTCAGGACCACTACCTCGAAGTGGATCTCGATCTCTCGGACGTGATGTTCATCTGCACGGCGAACACGCTGAACATACCCGCGCCGCTGCTCGATCGCATGGAAGTCATCCGCATTCCGGGCTATACCGAAGATGAAAAGCTCAACATCGCAAAACGCTACCTGATTCCCAAGCAGATCAAGAACAACGGCCTCGCGGATTCCGAGCTCGAGATCACCGACGCGGCGGTACGTGCCGTGATTCGCACGTACACGCGCGAGGCCGGCGTGCGCAATCTCGAGCGCGAGATGAGCAAGATCGCACGCAAGGTCGTCAAGCAGGTGCTGTTGAAGCCGACGGAAAAAACCGTGCGCGTTACCGACAAGAATCTCGACAAGTATCTGGGCGTGCCGCGCTTCCGTTATGGCCGCGTCGAGGAGAACAACCAGGTTGGCCAGGTTACCGGCCTGGCATGGACGGAAGTCGGCGGCGAGTTGTTGACGATTGAAGCGGCGCTGACGCCGGGCAAGGGCAAGCTCACGCAGACCGGCAGCCTCGGCACGGTGATGCAGGAGTCGATCCAGGCCGCGCTGACGGTGGTGCGCTCGCGCGCCAAGCAGCTCGGCATCGATCCGGATTTCTACCAGAAGCACGATCTGCACGTACACGTGCCGGAAGGCGCCACACCCAAGGATGGTCCGTCGGCCGGCGTCGGTATGTGCACGGCGCTGGTCTCGGCGCTCACCGGCATTCCGGTGCGTGCGGAAGTCGCGATGACCGGCGAAATCACCCTGCGTGGCGAAGTGCTGCCGATCGGCGGCCTCAAGGAGAAGCTGCTCGCAGCACAGCGCGGCGGCATTCGCACGGTGATCATTCCGCAGGAGAACGTGAAAGACCTCGCGGACATTCCCGACAACATCAAGGCCAAGCTCGACATCGAGCCGGTGCGTTGGGTCGAGGACGTGCTGCGTCTTGCACTCGAGCGCGTGCCGGAAGCGAAGCCGGTGGTCGAAGGTGCTGCGGCAACGCCGCCGGCGACCGGCGAGGGTGTGCGTCCGCATTGATGACCGAACGGTCCGGAATACGCGCCGAAGCCGCTTGACTTTACAACGGCCAGCGCCGTTGGCGGCGCTGACCTGGAATTCGTTGCACTTCCGTATGCGCTTCACGTTACGGTTTCGTTGACGCTCTGAAACCCGCTTGGTATAAGTCTATTTCTGTCTCCACGCGGTGTTTTTACCTCAGGCCACGCTTTCGATAGATGGCCGGTTGGGACGGGGCAGACGAAATTTTTAACAGCCAATTCCGGCGTAACGCCGATTCACATGAGGGGACGCAATCACTATGAACAAATCCGAACTGATCGCAGCGGTCGCCGACAAATCCGACCTGTCGAAGGCGGACGCTGGCAAGGCGGTCGATGCTTTCGTCGAAGTCATCACCAAGGCGCTCAAGAAGAACGACAAGATTTCGCTGGTCGGTTTCGGCACTTTCGCTATCCGCAAACGCGCGGCACGTACCGGCCGCAATCCGAAGACCGGCGCCGCGCTGAAAATCGCCGCCAGCAAAAATCCTGCGTTCAAGGCTGGTAAGGCGCTCAAAGACGCCGTAAAATAACCAGCTGCGTTGGGGGTGACAGTCCGACGCGAGTAAAGCAGGGTGCTTAGCTCAGTTGGTAGAGCATCGCCTTTACACGGCGGGAGTCGGGGGTTCGAGCCCCTCAGCACCCACCAGCTTCAAAGGGTTTTCAGTAGGGCGCGGAGCGGTAGCTCAGTTGGTTAGAGTATCGGCCTGTCACGCCGAGGGTCGCGGGTTCGAGTCCCGTCCGCTCCGCCATACAATACGAGGGCGCTCACACGAGCGCCTTCTTTTTTTGCGAGGCTCAAGGGGCCCTAACCATGATGCAGCGAATTCGAGACGGCCTCAAAGGTCCCGTTATCTATGGCCTGCTGCTGCTCATCATCGGTATCCCGTTCGCGTTCAGCGGGATCGAAGGCTACATTCAGAACAATAGCGACCCGGTGGTCGCGAAAGTTGGCGATGCGAAGATCACGCAGTCGCAGTTCCGCGTCGCATACGACCAGCGATATCGCCAGTTGCAGCAGTTGCTCGGCGAAAATTTTCGCGCCGACCAGATCGATCCGACGCGTCTTCGCGAAGGCATACTGAAAGATATGGTGCAGGAATCGCTGCTGCGCCAGCACGCGCGGTCGAACGGTTACCGCGCCGCAGACGCTACGGTGATCGATCAGCTCAAGCAGGTTCCGGCGTTCCAGGACAACGGGCAATTTTCCAAGCAGCGCTATCTTGAGGCCCTGTCGCGCAATGGCTGGACTTCGGAGCGTTTCGAGGCGCAGCAGCGCGACGGTCTGGTCGTCGAGCAGCTGCGCGATGTCGTGCTCGGCAGTACCTTCGTGACCGCCGACGAGGCGGCCGCGAATGGCCGCCTCGCACACCAGCAACGCGACTTCGCTTTCATCAAGTTCGATCCGGCGAAATACCTTCCCGCCATCGCCGTGACCGACGAAGAGGTCACGAAGCGTTACGAGGAAAAGAAGGCCAGCTACCAGGCGCCCGAGCGGATCAAGCTTGCGTATGTCGAACTCGCGCTCGAGCAGATGCCGAAGGCCGAGCCGCCGTCCGCCGACGTGCTGAAGACCTTGTACGAAGCCGAAAAAGCGTCGCGTTTCACGACGCCCGAGGTGCGGCGTGCGAGTCACATTCTGGTCAACTTCGGCGCGGACAAGGCCGCTGCCAGGAAAAAGGCCGAGGACCTGTATGCGCAGGTCAAGGGCGGTGCCGACTTTGCGGCGCTGGCCAGGAGCAGTTCCGACGACACCGGCTCGAAAAACAAGGGCGGCGATCTCGGCGCGATCAAGCGCGGTGACAGCGTGCTGCCGCCGAAATTCGAGGCGGCGCTGTTTGCGATGGCCAAGACGGGCGACGTCAGCGCACCGGTCGAAACCGAATTCGGCTGGCACGTGATCCGGCTCGATGAACTGGTCCCGGCGCGCACGCAGGCGTTCGAAGAGCCGGAAGTTCAGAAGGGCTTGCTCGATCTCTATCAGCAGGCCGAGGCGCAAAAGCATTTCCAGGAAAAGAACAGCAAGCTCGAAGAACTGGCTTTCGACAATGCGGCCTCGCTCGATCCGGTCGCGAAGACGCTCGATCTCAAGGTCCAGACCACCGATTGGTTCACCCGTACGGGCGGCACGGATATCACCGCGAACGCCGCCGTGATCGCTGCGGCGTTCTCGCCGGAAGTGCTGACCAATAACGAAAACAGCAAGCCGATTGCCATCGACGGCGGCAAGATCGTCGTCGTGCGCAAGGCCGAGTACGAGGCTCTGCGGCAACGCACACTGGCTGAAGTCAATGCGATGGTCCGTCAGGACCTCAAGAGCGAGAAGGCCCAGGCCAAGGCAAAGTCCGATGCCGATGCCGCGCTCGCCGCGCTGCAGGGCGGACAGCCGCTTGGCGCCGTCGCGAAGACCGCCGGCCAGACCGTGCAGAGTCCAGGACCGACTGCGCGAGACCGCAAGGAAATCGAGCGGCCCTTGCTCGATGCGCTGTTCAAGCTGCCGCATCCGCCGGCCGACAAGGCAAGCTTCGGTGAAGCAACCTTGAACGGCGGCGGGATTGCCGTGATCGCGCTGACCGCCATCAAGGATGCCGCTTCGGCAGAGTCGGCCGACGATCAGCACCGTGAAGTCACCAGCCTTCGCGACGCGCGCGCCGGCAATGAATTCGAGGCGTATCGCAAGGCGCTCGAGAAGCGCATCAGCGTCGACATCAAGCCGCTGCCGAAGGACGACGCGCCGGCGCCATAGGCCGGAGCTGCGGCGCAATGAAACTGCACTGGCAGATCGCGATTGCGCTCGCACTGGCCGTTGCAGTCGGCGCTTATGCGGCGCCCGAAAGCGATCTGATCAGGATCTGCGGCTTTCTTGGCGGCCTGTTTCTCAATGCCCTGAAGATGGTCGTCGTGCCGCTGATCATGTCCTCGATCATCCACGCACTGATGACGATCGGCGATGCCGAGGCGCTGTCGCGCATGGGCGTCAAGGCAATGGTCTACTACCTGGTGACCAGCCTGCTCGCGGTCCTTACCGGCCTCGCGATGGTCAACCTCGTTCACCCCGGCATCATCGACGGGCAGCCCGCAAAGGAGCTTCTGGGTCTCGCCACCAGTGGTGTCAAGGTCAGCGAGCAGATTTCCGGCGCCAGTCTGTCCGACATTACCCAGGTGTTCTACCGGATGATTCCGGCGAACCCCATCAAGGCCGCCGCCGACAGCGATCTGCTCGGGCTGGTGTTCTTCAGTCTGATCTTCGGCTACTTCGCTTCGCGGCTGCCGGACGCGCTGTTGAAGACACAGCGCGATTTCTGGGGCAGCGTGCGCGAGACGATGATGGGCATCACCGGTCTGGTCATGCGTTTCGCGCCGATCGGCGTCTTCGCGCTGGTCGCCAAGGCTTTCGCCAATACGGGCATCGAGGCCATCAAACCACTGGCGTTGTTCTTCGTCGCCACGCTGGGCGGTCTCGCCTTTCATCTGTTCGTGACGATGTCGCTGGTGCTCTGGGGCGTGGCGCGCGTATCGCCGTGGCGCATGCTGCAGGCGATGAGTCCGGCGCTGCTGACCGCGTTCTCGACCAGCACCTCGGCCGGCACGTTGCCGGTTACGCTCGACTGCCTGCGCAAACGTGCCGGTGTCTCGGATCGCGTCACCGCGTTCACACTGCCGCTGGGCGCCGCGATCAATCTTGATGGCAGCGCGCTGTACGAATGCGCTGTCGCGATGTTTCTCGCCCAGGCTTACGGCCTGCATCTCGATCTCACGACGCAGTTCATCATCGTCTGGATGGCGGTCGTCACCTCGATGGGTGTGACTGGAATTCCGTCGGCAAGCCTGGTCGCGATCGCCGTGATTCTCGGCACCATCGGCCTGCCGCTCGAGGGCATCGGCGTGATTCTCGCGGTCGACCGTGTGCTCGACATGTGTCGCACCGCAGTGAACGTTTACGGCGACGCCTGCGGCGCCGTCGTCGTCGCGCGCCTCGAGGGCGAAACCGACATTCTCAGGGCGCCTGCCTGAGCGGTTCCGCTGCCTTCGGCGGGCCGTTTCTTGCTGGATGTTCAGCGTTGACACGCATCAATTACCAGCGACTGACCCGGGGGTATGCTCGATCGGTAAGATTGTTTTGACTACTGGCGGAAAAGCATGAAATGCATGCTTGGCCTGCCACGGAACAATCTGGCCGTATCAATCAAACCAGGGAGACAACATGAAAAGCACGATAGTGGGCCCACAGCGGGCCTCAGGCAGTGGCGTTGCCGCCGCCGTACTCGCAGCCAGCTTCTCGATGTTCGCTTTTGCCGCGCATGCGAAGGACGGCTTCGATCAGCAGATCATCGTCAAGTACAAGCAGAACGCGCTGACCTCGACGCTGCAGGCATCCGCCATCGGGCAGACGCTGCGACAGATCGGCAATCGCCACGGCATGCAGTTGAACCGTATGCGTACGATGGGCACCGGCGCCGAAGTCATCCACGTCAGCCGCGATCTCGACGACAACGAACTCGCCGGCCTGCTCGCCGACTTCAAGTCCGATCCGCGCGTCGAATACGCCGAGGAAGACCGGATCATGCATGCGCTGCTGACGCCGAACGATACGCAGTACAACCAGCAGTGGGACTTCTTCGAGGCCGCTGCCGGCATCAACGTGCAGAGCGCCTGGGATACGACGACGGGCGGCGGCGTCGTGATTGCGAGTATCGACACCGGCTACCGCCCGCACGCCGATCTCGTCGGCAACATCCTGCCGGGCTACGATTTCATCAGCAGCACGACCAACAACGACGGCGATGGCCGCGACAGCGATCCGACCGACCCCGGCGACTACAGCGCGGCCGGACAATGCGGTGCGGGTTCTGCGGCGTCGAACTCGAGCTGGCATGGCACGCATGTCGCCGGAACTGCGGCGGCAGTGACCAACAACGCGCTCGGCGTGGCCGGCGTTGCCTTCGGTGCGAAGATCATTCCGCTGCGCGTGCTGGGTCGCTGCGGCGGCACAACGTCCGACATCGCGGACGCGATCATCTGGGGCTCGGGTGGCAGCGTCGCCGGCGTGCCGGCAAACGCCAATCCCGCGAAGGTGCTGTCTTTGAGCCTCGGCGGCGGCGGCGCCTGCGACGCGACCACACAGGCCGCGATCAACAGCGCCCGCTCGCGTAATGCCACGGTCGTCGTGGCAGCCGGCAACTCGAACGCCGACGCCGCGAACTTCAACCCGGCGAGCTGCACCGGCATCATCACCGTGGCCTCGGTAGGCCGCACTGGCGGCAAGGCGTACTACTCGAACTTCGGCGCGGTCGTCGACGTCGCGGCGCCGGGCGGAGATCAGAGCACCGGCACCGCGAACGGAATCCTGTCGACGTTCAACACCGGGACGACGACGCCGGGTTCGGACAGCTATGGCTACTACCAGGGCACCAGCCAGGCGACGCCACATGTCGCTGGCGTTGCGGCCCTGTTGTATGCCGTGCGTCCGGCATCGACGACCGACCAGATCATCTCGGCGATCAGGTCTTCGGCCCGTGCCTTCCCGGCGACGTGCAGCCAATGCGGCTCGGGCATCGTCAATGCCGCGGCGGCGCTGACCGCGATCACCGGCGGTGGCGGCGGTACGCCGCAGCAGCTGCTCGGCAACACCGGTTTCGAGAATGGCGCCAGTTCCGCTCCGTGGACGGCCAGCGCCGGCATCATCAGCAACAGCACGTCTCAGCCGACGCATGCCGGCACCTGGGATGCGTGGCTGGACGGCTATGGTTCCGCGCATACGGATACGCTGTCACAGTCGTTCTCGATCCCGAGCGGCAGGACATCCGCGACCCTTGCGTTCTATCTGCATGTCGACAGCGCAGAGACCACGACCGCGACGGCCTTCGACACGCTGCGCGTGCAGGTGCTCAACAGCGCTGGCACCGTGCTCGCGACGCTGGCCACCTACTCGAATCTCAACAAGGCCACCGGGTATACGCTGAGGACGGCCAGTCTTGCCGCTTACATCGGGCAGACCATTACCTTGAGATTCACCGGCACCGAGGACAGCTCGTTGCAGACCTCGTTCGTGCTCGACGACGTGACGGTAACGGCGCAATAGCGGACTTTGAAGGCCTGGGGCCAATAGCCGGTCCCGGCCTTCAAAAGCGGCTGCTCCGGTGGCCGATCCGAGGCAATTAAAAAGCCGGCAGTGCCAATGCATTGCCGGCTTTTCTCGATTTGGTGATATCGCTGCCAATCAAACGGAATTCTCGAGGCTGAAGCCCATGATGCTGAAACCGGCATCGACGTAAACGATCTGACCGGTAATGCCCGAGGCAAGATCGGAGGTGAGAAAAGCGGCGGCGTTGCCGACTTCCTCGATCGAGATATTGCGCTTCAGCGCCGAGCCTTTTTCGGCGTGGCTGAGCATGCCGCGGAAACCCTTGATGCCGGCCGCAGCCAGCGTCTTTATCGGTCCCGCCGAAATGCCGTTGACCCGAATGCCTTCCGGCCCGAGTTCCGCCGCCATGTAGCGCACATTGGCTTCGAGGCTGGCCTTGGCCGGCCCCATGACGTTGTACATCGGCACCGCTTTCTCCGCGCCGAGGTAGGACAGCGTCAGCAGGCTGCCGGCGCGACCCTGCATCAATGGCCGCGCGGCCTTGCCGAGTGCGGCGAACGAGTAGGCACTGATGTCGTGGGCAATGGCATAACCTTCGCGCGTCACGGTTTCGAGATAGCCCCCCGCGAGCAGCTCGCGCGGCGCGAACCCGATCGAATGGATGACGATGTCGACGGCGCCCCAGTTCTCCTTGAGCGCAGCGAACACCGCAGCGATTTCGGCGTCGCGGGTGACGTCGAGCGGCAACACGATCTTCGAACCGACCGCGTGCGCGAAATCCTCGACGCGGGGCTTGAGCTTGTCGCCCTGGTAGGTGAATGCCAGTTCCGCGCCTTCGCGGTGCATCGCTTCGGCGATGCCGGTTGCGATCGAACGCTCGCTGGCGATACCGGTGATCAGCGCCTTCTTGCCTTGCAGAAAACCCATGTCGAACCTTGCCTATTGCGGGATGAAGTTGATCGGATAGTTCATCGTGAACACCGGCACGTTCTTGGCGCCGAAATTCAGGAGTTTGACCCGTTCGACGATTTTGCGCTCGAAGTCGGGATTGTTGTAGGTGCTGGACGAGACGCTGCACGAAGTAACGGCGCCGCTCGGTGCAATCGTCAGGTTGACCATGACCTTGCCGCGGCCGATGTTGGCGTTCTCGCGCGCCGAACGGTTGAAGATCGCATAGAACGGCCCCTGATTCTTGATTAACACTGCCTGGACTTCACTCGGCATGCGTACCGGGACTACGTCCTGGGTCGCGCGCGATTTGTCGGTACCGAAGCCGAGCGGACTCCTGACGGCGCCGGTGAGGCGCGTACCGAGCGCGTTACTCTCCTGCGACGTTGTCACGTCACCCGCGGCTCCGTTGATGCCGCCGCTGTGCGAAGCGGCAGACGCGGCGACTGCGTCGGACGACCCGCCGATGCCGCCTTTCGATGCGATCGTGTTGTTCAGCGGCTGCTGCGTCGTGATCGCGCTCTGATTCCGGTCGCGCAGATCGGCGAGTTGATCGGCGAATTGCAGCACGCCGGATTTCGAGGCAACGTCGCGCGCCGACAGCGCAGGGGATGTCGGCGACTTCTTGTCGGGCTTGACCTCGGGCTTCACCGCCTTGGCCGGCTGCGGCGGTTGCTGGCTCTCGTTCTTGGCCGGCTTCGGTTGTTCGGCCGGCGGTGCGAGTTCGGGCGGCTCGGGCAGCAACTGCACATATTGCGCTGTGTCGAATTTCCTCTGCGCGTGCGTTTCCTCACCGAAATCCCGGAACGCGATCAGGACCGTCAGGACCAGGATCGGCAGGCCGACGGCAAGCACGATGCGCCGGAATTGGCGGTCGGCCTCGGCCCTGAGTTCCCAGGTTTCCCAGCGGATCGTGCGGGTCGTCGCCAGAGCGCTCACTTGGGCACTCCGCCACCGGAGCGGTGATTGACCGACAGCGAGATGCGCGCGAACTTCGCCTCCCCGCAAGTCGACATGATCTTCTTCAGCAGCGCGTAGGGAATTTCCTTGTCGGCAAGGATGTTGATCTCTCCGCGCGTCAGGGCGTCCCCAGCGCCGCCCGGAAGCGACACCAGCGGCGCAAGCAGCAACTGCGAGCGCAACGGGTCGAGGACATTGCCGGGCGTCTTTTCCGCCGCTTTCACCGACATGATCGATTGGCCCTGCCACAGGATGTTGTCCGGCGTAATCATCAGTACCGGCGTGTCGTTCGGCGCCTGGATAGAAACCGACTGAGGGAGTTCCAGCGAGCGCGGACTGCGCAGCGTCTGGACGTTGGTCGAGGTCAGCAGGAGGAAGAAAACCAGGGTCGTGAAGACGTCGATCATCGACACCAGATTCAGCGGCACCGCATCGGGCCGTTTTGCCTTGCGCAGGAGATGCTTGCGTCGCATCGCCACGCGCAGGCTCATGGCTTTACTCCGGTCCCTGCTCCGATTGCGGCAGCGACCGGTGGCGCGTCGCCGAGCGAGATCAGCGGAAAAAAATCGACGGGAACCGAACTGACCGACGTCGAGTCGGTGCGCACCGTATCCATGACCGAGACCAGTGCGTCGTAGGGAATGCCCTGTTCCAGAAGCAGCGTGATCTTTGATTCCTGCGGCAGCCGCTGCTTGACCTTTTTCAGCAGGTCGCCGAGCGCCTTCGTGTCGTAGCCGGTGGGTGTCGAGGGAAACTTCTGGAGCACGCCGCCGTTGTCGATCAGCGTCAGTTCGTCCGCCCGGATTATGACGCTCAGCGCGTGCGGCGGCGGCTCGGGCATCGGCACATTCGCGTCGGGCAGGTTGATGCCGAGAATCGACACGCCGATCGAGTTCACCAGCAGGAAGAACACGAGCACCGTGAGGATGTCAATCATCGACACGATGTTCAATTCGGCGCCACGGCGGCGCCTGGCGCGGCGCAGTGCCCGGCGCGTGTCTCGTGAGAGACCCTGCATCATTACTTCTTGAGCCCCAGGCTGTTGAGGAACTTGACCGAGGCCATCTCCAGGCTGTCGACCAGTTCATCGGTCATCGACACCAGCCAGGCGTGGATCAGCAGGAACGGAATCGCGACCATCAGGCCGAACGCCGTGCAGTTCATCGCCACCGACACGGCGGCCGAGAGTTGATCCTGCTTCTGGCTCGGGTTGACGTCGGACACCGCAGCGAAGCCGTGAATCAGGCCGATGATCGTGCCGAGCAGGCCGAGCAGGGTTGCCACGTTCGCGAACGTCGCGAGGTAGTGCGTGCGGCGCTCCAATTGCGGCGTGACTTCCATGAGACTTTCTTCCATCGCCAGTTCGACGTCCTCGCGCGTGGTGGCTCCGCGCGAGCGCGCGATGCCGTGGCCGAGCACGCGGCCGATGGCCGTGGTCGACTGTGCCGCAAGCTGCTCCGCTTCTTCATGCTTGCCGGCATTGACCAGCGGCATCAGCTGCGACCAGAGGCTGCGGTTCTCGCCGTAGGCCTTGCGCAGATAAATGATGCGCTCGACGGTGATGGCCAAGCCCAGCGCAAGCACGACCAGAATCGGGTACATGAATTCACCGCCGTTCTGGAAGAAGCGGATGACGGTGCCGAAAAATTCCATGGGGTTTCCTCTCGCTCTATGGCTTGCGACTGCTGGCAACGGATATCGGGGTTTTGTGGTCGTGCAGCTACTTGTCGGCGCCGTGCTTGCCTCGATGTTCGTTGATGGTGTTGTAGTAATCCACCTGCCGCCGGAAGGTCGCCGGATCGATCGGCAACAGCGCCTCGTCGAGCAGACGAGCGGGACGATCGAGCCCACGTTCCGCATATTCGTCCTTCCACGGCGTGATGTAGAGACCAATGGGCGACTCCTGATCATCGATGATCGTCGTGCCGACACCGTCGATCGCCTCATCCGGATTTTCTGTCGGCGCAGCCAGGGCTCCGCTGCTGGCGAGCAGGAAAAGCAGGAAGAACGACAGGGGCCTGATCATCAATTACGCTCCGCAGGGTTGGGCGCTGCCGTCGGCGCGACGGTCGACGCGACAGCTTCGAGTTCGCGGATCCAGGCGCTGACGATCAACCTGTCGGCGCCGGACAGACGCTGGTATTCGCGATATTCGGCGAGCGCATCCTGCGGTCGTCGCAGGTAGGCGTCGTACAGGATGCCGAGATTGAGATGCGGCGCGGCGTAGTCTGCGCGCAGCGCAATCGCCTTCTGGTAGGCAGTCTGCGCCGCGCGCAAGTCGCCGTTTTCGCGATACAGCGTGCCGAGCCAGTTATAGGCAACGACGTTATCGGGGTTGGCCTTCACCGCCTTTTGAAAAGTGGCAATCGCGAGTGGCCGCTGCTTGCCGCGAGCGAGGAGGATACCGAGGTCGGTCAACGGCCCCGAAAACGCCGGGAAATCCTTTGTCAGCGCGGCCAGCGCGGCCAGCGCGTCCTGCGCCGCCTTCGGCTGCTGATCGTTCATCAGCGCCAGAGCTGCCCGGAAGCGGACATCGGGATCGCCGTCGTCGACTCTTGGCTGCGGCGCCGGCGCGGCCGGCACTACCGGCGTCGGTGACGCCTCGACTACAGACGCCGAACGCGGCGCCTGTCTGCCTGACAGTGAGCAGCTGCCCAGCGTCAGGCCCGCCAGCGCGATCACTGCGGCGTCGCGCAGCAAAGACTTAGCGGAGCGCGTCATAGGTGTCCTCACGGAGTTCGCGCTTGCCGTATTTTGCCGGCGCCAGCTCGGCCAGCGCGGCGACACTCTTGGCGATCGAGTCATTCCAGAGATTCTGCTTCAGTCGTTGCAGATTGGCCTCGTGAGCCTGCATGGCTTTCTGCTCGAATGGATCAGCCTGCTCCTCGAGCAGAATATTGTATTGATCGAGTTCCTCGGCCTTGAGTTTCCTCGGTCGTTCGGACTCCAGCAGGGCGCGGCCGAAATCGCGGTAGACGGCGCCGAGCTCGTAGGTTGCTGCCGTGGTGGTATCGGTAAAACCGTAGGCCGCCGTTTGGTTCAGCGCGGCGATCGCAACCTCTGTTGCGCGCTTGCGCTTCGGTAAACTCTTCGCGATCGGCAGGCTCAGTCTCAGATTGCGCGCCTCGGCTGCAGCAATCAGCGCCAGTTCGAGACTTGCCTGCGCCGCCGCCTGCTGCGATGCCGCGCTGCGCTGCGCACCGGCGCCGGCGTCGGCCGTGATCAGTTCACCCAGCCAGTACCGATAGCGGCCCTGATCGTTGTTCGCCCGTGTGACGTCGGCGAGCTGGCGGCGTCCTTGCAGCGCACGATCGAGCGGCTGCGGGAAGTGCGTCACGTAGAACTCGTAGGCCTTCGCCGACTGCTGCGATTGTTTCGCGTCGTCGTAGAGCGTGGCGGCAAGCCAGGCGGCTTCCCGCCGCGTGTCGTTCGACTCGGTATTGCGCTGCGTCACGCGCGTGTAGGCTGCCGCGGCGAACGCCGGCTCGTTGTCCTTCTGATAGGTCAGCGCGAGTTTCTTGTCGACATCGGCGATCAGCGGATTGGCTGGATAACGCGTGCGGAAATTCTCCAATGTGGATTCGGCCTGTGGCCAGTCGTGCAGCGCGAAATAGGCGCTCGCCGCGTCGTAATCGGCGTTCGGACGGATGCTGGCTTCCGGCGCGACGCTGCCGACACGCAGGAACGCCGCCGCCGCAGCGCGCAGCTCGCCGGCGTCGCGCGCGGCTTCACCCTGCTTGTAGATCGACGCGGCCAGCTGTTCGACGACAAGCTTGTGCTGGGGGCTTGACGGTACGATCCGCTTCAACAGATTCGCGTACGCGATTGCCGCCTCCGGATACCTGGCCTGCGCGAAGTGCGAGTCGGCGATGATGCCGAGCGCCGTGCGCTGGATATCCGGTGAAGGCGGCGGGTTGGCCTTGATCAAGCGATCGGCGAGAACGATCGCCTCGTCAAGCGCTTTGATCTCGAACAGATCCTCGGCGGCGCGGCTCAGCACCGGCGCCCATTGCGGATGCGCCGCGAAGCCGTCGGCGAGCTTGACGCTGGCATCGGCCGATTTCCGCAGGGCCGCAGCACGCTCCGTCGCCGTCACTTCCGTCGCCCGTCGCTGCCACGCCTGCACTGCGGCGTAGGCCGCTTCCGACGCCTTCGGATGATCGCCGTAGCCGTACGCAGTTTTCAGGTATTGCTCGGCGGCATCGGCAGTTTGGCCGCCGTCGAACAGCGCATCGGCGTACAGCAGGTTGACGTCCGGTAATTTCGGATCGTTCGGGAACAGGTCGAGAACCTTGCGATACCAGCCCGCCGCCGCGATGAAATCGGGTTTGCCCGCTTCCGGCGTTGCTTGCTTTTCGCCCTGCGCCTTCGCTTGGAAATGGCGGCCGAGATTTTCGAAGTCCTTGCGCAACTCGGTCATTACTTCGGCCGAAGGCGGCTGTCCAGCCCAGTAAGCGGCACCGGGCTCGTACGCAGTGACGTAGCGTTCCTTCTCGCGAGCAACGAGGTCGTTGACGCCACTCTGTTGATACGCGGCGATCGCGCGCGTCTGGAATTTGGGCGCGCTGCGATGCAGCGGATGACGTTCGATGAACGCGGCATACGCGGCGGCGGACTCGCTGTAGCTTCGTTTTTCGACGAAGAGATTGCCGAGCGCATTGTAGATCAGCGAATAAAAACGCGGCTCGCCGCCATTGCGTGTGAAGTAATCGTTGATCGCCGTGCCGCCGCCCTGCGCGGCGAACGACAGACTACAGACGCGCAAGGAACTCGCGGCGAGATCGGCCTTGTTCTTGTCCACCGCCGCGAGTGCGGCATCGGGATCATCGAGATCGCCGCGCGGCAGTTCGCGATCGAGAATCGCAAAAAAAACCGGCAGCGCCTGGTCGTACTTGGTCTGCTTGAACAGTGACCAGCCGTACTTGTACTGCGCCGACTCGAAGAACGGCGCACCCTTGCCGAACCCGATGACCAAGCGATATTCCGTTTCGGCTTCGGGATAACGGTTCAGGTTGTAAAGCAGTTCAGCGTTGCGGAAATGCGCGTCTCCGATCAGGCCCGATGTCGGATATTTATTAATGAATAGACGCAGCGTAGCGATCGCCAGCTCAGCCTGGTCGTTGCCCTGATAGGCGCGCGCCAGCTGATAGAGCACCCGGTCGTTGTTGCGGTCGTCCGGACGATCCTGGAGCAGCTGCTTGTAAGTCTCGATCGACATTTTCAGCGACGTGCTGTCGACGTTGCCCTTGCTGTCCGAGACCTCAACCTGCAAATCCGCCGACCGCCGCAGCGATTCCGCGCGCGTGTCGTCATCGGGCTTGAGCTCGAGCAGCTCGCGATAATTATCGAGCGCTTTTTCAAGATCGGCGGTGATCGGTTCCGATTTGACGATCGGCAGCTTGCCGGCTGCCGGAACCTTCTGCTCGGCGAGTTTCCGGATCGGCGGGGCAGCTTTTTTTTCGGCCGCAGTCTGGCAGGCCGATAGTGCCAAGGCAGCCAGTGCGAGCGCCATCGCCGTAGCCACCGCACGCCTCACGGTGCGCCTCCTTTCAACTCACGGTCGTAAATGCGGGCAAGCGCGAAACGCGCTTCGACCAGATATTTTTCAGTCCGCCGGCGCTGCTTCGCGAGTTCGTCCCGGGCCAGATTTTCGAGAAGTTTTCTCTGGGCATCGCTGGCGATCCGCAGCTGCGGACGCAGCGTCAGGATGCATGCCTTCAGTGCTACGAGTTCCTCCCACGTGTCCTCAGCGGCTGGCGCGACTGCTGGTTGCCCCCCGTTCCGGGTATCGGCAACGACCCCGGCAGCGTGTTGCCGCTCGCGCTTGATGAAGGCAGCCTGAAGTTCCTCGATATGCGTGCTCCAGGCTTCGAGGTTATTCCTCATCAGTTCTACATCACGGAAATTCTTGACCTGCTCCTGGAAGCGGTTTTCGGAAATCAGCGCCTGCAGGTAATAGGTTTCCTGGGTGCCGGGAAGGTCCTTCAGTTCCCAGGTCCAGCCCGACTCGGCATCGGCGGTGCGCCGAACGATCGTTGCGATCATGCGACCGCTGCGGACATACTCGGCCGTCCGACCGATGTCCTTGCGGCCGGCTTCGAGCGCGGCGATTCCCCGTTCGTAATACTGCCGAGCCTCGGCATGCGCGCCGAGACGGTCGAGCGTATACGGAATTGCCAGCAGTCCTTCCTGCACGGCCGGGTCGATGGGATCGCGACCGACCAGTTCGACCCAGGGCACCAGCGCGCGCTTCAGTGCTGCTTCCTGGTCGGCGCTGACCTTGTCGAGACGCAAAGGGCGCAATCCTGCGCGCTTGTAGATGTCGGTTTCGCGAAAACCGGGGGGCAAGATTCCGCCGATTGCCGAAAACGACTTGAAGGCATTGGGCTCGCTCGGCACTTCGTCGCCGACCTCGACTTTCTTCTGCAGCGTGCCGCGCGGCGCGAGAAAAGCCCAGCCAAGACCGAGCAGCGCCCGGTTCGACAAAGGCCCGCTGTTGCGCACGCGACTGAACAACGGAATCGCGGTGCCGCCCTGTTGCAGCCGCAGATAGTGATAGGCGAGCGCCAGATTGGCCTTGTCGCGCAGGGAAAGCTGCTCCTCATTTTCCGCGCTGATATTGCCGACGCGGTCGAGCAGATTGACGCCCTGTCCGGCGCGGCCGTCGTTGATCAGCGCGACCCCGAGGTTGTAGAGCGCGTAAGGGCCACCACTCCGCGTCGGACTCTCGAAATCCGACAGGACTTCGGCAGCTTCGCCGTACCGGCCCTGCGCCAGCAGCGCGTGGGACATTGTGTCCTGCCATTCGGGTAGCACCGCGTCCGGAATCTTGTTGCGCACCGCCCGCAGATTCGACACCGCGCGATCCTCGTAGCCGCGCTGGTACAGAAACTCGCCGAGTCGAACCTGGGCACGTGCCAGCGACATCGGGTCGGCATTGGCCGCTTCGAGTTCGCGATAGATCACTTCCGCACGTTCTTCCATGCCGAAGGACAAGGCGTAATCGGCGAGGCGGCTCAAGAATTCCAGCGGCTCGTTCCGGGCCGGAATTTCGTTCTTGAGCTGGAGCAGTTCGCTTGCAGCGCTGAAGTAGCGATGGGTGCCGGCCAGGAAATCGGTCGCGCGCATTCGCGGATCGTTTTCGCTGCCTGGAGCGAAGCTCTCAATTGCGCTGGCCGAAGTCGAAACCGCGAGCGCTGCCAGAAAAACCAGGCGGCGCATCATGGCGCGGCCCGCCAGTCGCGCAGTTTGATGACCGGCGGACCCCGATGGCTGTCCTGGCTCACGATGAACTCCAGTTCCGCCGATACATTCGATTTCTCGAACACGCCTTCGATACGTCCGTTCAGCAACGGCGCTTCCGGCTTGGCATCCGCGAAGTGAGCAGTGAACTCGGCGCGGACCCGATGCGGACCAGGCGCTGCGTTGAGACGTACGAGACGGTGCAGACCTTTGCGTTGCAAAGCAAAGGCTTCATCAGCAGTGTATGCATGCCGGTTCGGTGCACCGTCATCGACGGTGATCGACACATCGTTCAAGACCAGGCCGGAAATCTCGACGCCGACATAGGCCGTGACGCGCGTCAGCTTCGGGTACAGGAAGTTCTCCTCGACATTCCGGCCACGCTGATTGACATCCAGAACCTCTGCTTTCAAGGCCTGAATGCTTTGATCCAGTTTCAGGGCCGCGTCATTTACCGGTTCTGGCGACGCCGCCTGGATACCGAGCGGCAGACAGGCCGCCATGGCGAGGCCGAGCAGACGGCACTTGAGAGGTGAGGCGTAGATCATTGGTGAGTCAAGTGCACCAGTAGTACCGGGTTCTACCACTGCCCGGCAATTACTTAGATCGAGGTCCTTTCACAGTGACCGTTGGCGATACACATCCTTCCAGCGGCGCAGAGCCGCAAAAACGTCCACCGGCTCGTTCAGAGGTCGTGCACCATGCGCGCTGGCAGCGGCGGCAAGTGCCGGTTCAGCGCTGCGCAGAAACGGATTCAGCGCCGCTTCCCGCGCAATGCTGCTCGGCAGACTCGGCAAGCCGCGTGCCCGGAGCGCCTTCACGCGCTCGACCTCGGCCGCGAGTGCCGCGTTATCCGGCTCTACGGCTGTCGCGAAATCGAGATTGCCCAAGGTGTATTCATGGGCGCAGAACACGGCGGTTTCCGGCGGTAGCGCTGAGAGACGCGACAGCGAGGCGTGCATCTGCGCCGGCGTGCCCTCGAACAACCGGCCGCAGCCGGCGGCAAACAGCGTGTCGCCGCAGAACAGCAGTTTTTGCGTGGGCTCGAAGTAGGCGATATGGCCGAGTGTGTGCCCCGGCACGGCGATGATGGTGAAGCACGCCTGCAATTCGGCAATCTCTACCGTATCGCCATCGTCGAGCAGCCGCGTCAGCCCCGTGATCTTGTCGGCCTCGGCGCGTGGTCCGTAAACCGGCACGTCATGCTCTGCCAGCAGCGCCGCCAGACCGCCAACGTGATCGGAATGGTGGTGCGTGACCAGGATCGCGACCAGGCGCAGGCCGCGCGCGCGCAAGCCGGCGAGCACCACGGCGCCATCGCCGGGATCGACGACGACGGCACAGCCGTCGCGGTCGAGCAGCCAAAGATAGTTATCGGAGAACGCAGGCAGCGGCGTGACGGTTATCATGCGGTCATCCTGTCGATTCATGAAGCGGAGCGCAACCATGCCGAACCGGCTCGCAGTCAGCGGCGGCCAGCCGTTCAACCGTCAAGCCCTCAGGGTCTGGCTGGAAAGCGCGCGTGGCAAACGCCTGCTGGCGCTCGAAGAACGCGAGATGGAACGCGTGCTGCCCGATCTGTTCGGCCGGCATATCCTTCAGATCGGCAATTGGGGCGGTGGCCAGCGCCTGCTGTCGGCGGCCGACATGCTGCATCGCGCCGTGCTCGGCACGCTCGGCGATGCCGACGCGCAGGCCGTCACGCGTCCAGAGGCGCTGCCGATCCTGAGCAAGAGCGTCGACGCCGTATTGCTGCCGCACACGCTGGAATTTTCGCCATCGCCGCATATCCTCCTGCGTGAGGTTGACCGCATCCTCACCGATCGCGGCCGCGTGTTGATTCTCGGCTTCAATCCCTGGAGCGTCTGGGGCCTGCGCCGCCGCCTCGGGCTGAACTACCGGGCCTTCCCGTCCGGTGCGCGGTTCCACGGCACCAGCCGACTGGGCGACTGGCTGGAATTGCTCGACTTCGAAGTCACCGAAGTGCGCCGTTTCGGCGCCGGTTTTCCCTGGGCGCAGCCGCGCACGGTCGGCGGCCCGTTCAGCATCTCGGGTCTGGTCAATCCGATGATGGAGGCTTATCTGATCGTCGCGAAGAAGCGCGTCATTCCGCTCACGCACGTCGGGCGCCTGGTGCGCGCGCAGGTGCGGCCGCTGGTCGGCGGCGCGCTCGGTGGGGTGGCCACGCGGCTGACCGGCGTGCGCACGCAAAATACCGATCCCAACACGCCCGGCGAATAGAACTCGATGAAGGAAGTCATCGTCTACACCGACGGCGCCTGCCGCAGAAACCCGGGACCGGGTGGCTGGGGCGCACTGCTGCGCTTCGGCGCCAATGAGAAGGCGCTGAGCGGCGGCGAATCGCCCACCACCAACAACCGCATGGAACTGACCGGCGCGATCATGGCGCTCGAAGCACTGAGCGAGCCCTGCGTGGTCACGCTGCACACGGACTCGAAGTACGTCATGCAGGGCCTGACCGAGTGGCTGCCCGGCTGGAAAAAGCGCGGCTGGAAAACCGCCGACAAGAAGCCGGTCAAGAACCAGGATCTGTGGCAGCGCCTCGACGCGGCCGCAGCGCGTCATCGTGTCGACTGGCGCTGGGTCAAGGGCCATTCCGGCGATGTCGGCAACGAGGCGGCGGACCGACTGGCCAACGTCGGTCTCGAACAGCATCTTGCTGCCTCGATGACACTCGGTGCATGAGCGACCTCCGGCAGATCGTTTTCGACACCGAAACCACCGGCCTCGAAGCGCGCGAACACCGCATCATCGAGATTGGCTGCCTTGAACTGCGCAATCGCCGTGTCGTCAACGAGCAGCGCTGGTATCTGAACCCCGACCGCGACAGCGAGCGCGGCGCGCTCGAAATCCACGGCCTGAGCACGCAGTTCCTCGCCGACAAGCCGCGCTTTCCACAGATCGCCGATGACCTGATCGCGCTGCTGCGCGGCACCGAGCTGATCATCCACAATGCCGCCTTCGACGTTGGCTTCATCGATATGGAGTTCGAGCGGGCGGGGCGGCCCGAGCGGGTCGCTGCGCTGTGCCGCGTGACGGACACCTGGCAGCTCGCGAAGAAACTGTACCCGGGGCAGAAGGCCAGCCTCGATGCCCTGTGCAAACGCCACGGTGTCGACAATTCGCATCGCGACTTGCACGGCGCGCTCCTCGATGCGCGCCTGCTTGCCGAAGTCTATCTCGCGATGACCGGCGGCCAGGCGACGCTGCGGCTGGCCAATGAACCCGTCTCAGCCGCGACACCGGTTTCCGTCGACGTAGCGGGACTTCCGGCGCAGATCGCATTGCCGCTCAAGGTCATCGTCGTCAGCGAAGACGAGCTGCTCGCCCATCGCGAACGTCTCGCTGCGATCGCCAGGAAGAGCGGCAGGCAGCTTTGGCTGGGTGAGTAGATCGTGGATTACGGATGCTCTGAAAAAGTACTTGAACCCTTCTCCCCCGGGGAGAAGGGCAGGAATGAGGGGCTTTCAATCAAAGACGTACTTTAATTTGATACTCCCTCACCCCACCCTCTCGCGGAGGGAGAGGGCTTTTTCCAGAGTTTCCTTAAACTGTGATCGACGTCACACTCCACACTGGACAACGCGACTTATAGGAATAGGATTCAACCAACGCGGCCGCGGGGGCCCGGCTATCAGGGAAGAAAAGCTAGAGAAGAAAGTCACACTTGTGGTCGAAGGTTGCCAACGGCAGATTGTCGATGCATCGACTGTCGCTTCCGGAAAAATACTGACGCCGGCTTCTTTTGCTCCTGACGCATTTTCCTTGCGGACCTATCTATTACTTGGATTGGCCCTGCTTCTGCTGATGTCGGCGGTCTCGTTTCCGCGCAGCGCGCTTGCGGAAGATTGCCCAGTCAACCAGCATATTACGCGTTGGGCAAATGAGGTTGGGCGAGAATGGATAACCGCAAACAGGTATCCATATTGTCCAAACGAGGCCGGAACACCGCTTCAATCCCAGTTCCTTCAATATTACGGCTCAGATGCTATTTCTCAGGCTAAAGCAGCTATCGTCGCGTGTAGCCCTTCTTCACATTACGATCAGGCTACGTTCACTTACACGCTGGCTGGATTTGATGCCCCAGTGGCGCGAGACGGCTATCTGACTATCGATTGGCATATCTCGATAGATGGCCCATATGGACCCTATTCTCCTCAAAGCGGCAACATGAGTTATAGGTGCGATTGCTATGATGGTTATTACAAGGATCCGAAGAATTTCCTGAGCTGTCTTCCCGGTTACTTCGTCGCTCCACCACCAACCCCGGCCCCTCCTGTCGCTGATGAGGGGAAGTATTGCCCGGTATGTCAAATCCCTGGTGATCCGGTAAACCCTTCAAGCGGGGGGGAACTGTTGACCGAGGAAGATGCCTCGACGACGACATCAACTCCATTGCGAATCGCCCGTTACTACAACAGCATCGACACGCTGAGCACTAGTTTGTCGCCGGGTTGGCGGGGAAGTTTTAGTCGTCAGTTGAAATTCGACTACACATTCCCACAATTTACTCCTCAAGCACTTAACGTTTCTCACGGATATCAATCTCCCATAGATGCATGCTATTCCGGTTGGACAGCAATCCGACCGTATGTTCCGGGGCGTCAGTCGCAGAGTTCCGGCTGGAATTCCTCGACTAATACCTGTCTCCTATCAGACGGGACCGTCCTCCCGGTGTTTCAGCAGCAGCCGTACCCCCCGCCGCAGACGCCTCCAGTCCTCGCGTTCGTGCACGCCACCCGCGACGACGGCCACGTCAACAATTTCACGGTCAATGGTTCTGTGTTGGTCGCCGAGCCCGGCGTCTCAGTCCGCCTGCAGGCCATCACCAACGGCTACCAACTCACCGACGAATCCGACAACGTCGAGACGTATGACGCCACCGGCAAGCTGCTCAGCATCAAGGACCGCGCCGGCAATCTTCAAACGCTGACCTACGCCGGTCCGGGCGGCGCTTTGTCTGCCGTCACCGACAACTTCGGTCACAGTCTCTCGTTCGGCTACGACACCTCCAACCGCCTGCACACGGTCAGCGGCCCCGCCGGCGCCGTGCAATATGACTACGACACCGCCGGCCATCTCGGGAAGGTCACCAACGCCGACGGCAGCAGTCATCAATTCCTCTACCAGGACCCCAACTGGCCGACCGGCATTTCCAGCCGCATCGACGAAAACGGCCAGGCCAATCTACTTTGGCAATACGACACGCAGGGCCGGGTGATCTCGGCCAAGCTCGGCGGCATCGCCACCGGCCTGAGCTTCGTCTACAACGCCAACGGCACCACGACCGAAACCGATCCGCTGGGCGCCACGCACATCTTCGGCGCACAACAGATCGGCAATCACATGCTCAACACCGGCGTAGCCGGCGATCCCTGCGTGCCCTGCGGCTTCAGCAAGGCGATCAGCTACGACAGCGGCGGCTTCCCGGCCAGTGTTACGGACTACAACAACACCGTCACGTTGTTCCGTTATGATGATGCCCGCGGCCTCGAATTGAGCCGCACAGAAGCGCACACGACGGCGCAGGCCCGCACGATCACGACGGCCTGGCATCCCACGTATCGACTGCCAAT
>JAYWBB010000014.1:0-22145 GCA_043781855.1 Nevskia sp.
GGCCGACCGATGCTGATGATGCCGTGGACGGTGACGCTCGGCGTGATCTGCAAGGGCCTGCTGCCGCAGGCGCTCTGGGACTGGGTGGCGGACCGCATCTTCGGCGTCTACAAGACGATGGCTGAGTTCAAGGGGCGCCAGTAGGCCGCGCCGCGCCCGCGAAAACCGGCCTGCCGCAAGACCCGAACGTCCGCGCCGCATACACTAATGTCTCGCCCGTCCTGGACTGCGAGAAGAGAAAAAACATGAACTACTTCGTCACTGGCGCGACCGGCTTCATCGGCAAATTCCTGCTCGAACGCCTGCTGGCGCGAGAGGACGCCATCGTCCATGTGCTGGTGCGCGAGTCCTCGGTCGACAAGTTCGAGGCCTTGCAGGAACGCTTCGGCGCAGCCGGCGACCGGCTGATCATGGTCGCAGGCGACATCACGACACCGGGCCTGGTGTCGGCCGCCGATGCGAAGAAGCTGAAAGGCAAGATCGACCAGGTGTTCCATCTCGCCGCGGTCTACGACATGAACATGGACGACGAGACCGGCAACCGCATCAACAACGAAGGCACGCGCAACCTCGTGGCGTTCGCGAACGCGCTCGGCGGCAAGGTGATCCTGAATCACGCGAGCAGCGTCGCGGTCGCCGGTGGCGAGTTCGTCGGCCGGTTCACCGAGGACATGTTCGACGAGGGCCAGCCGACCAGGCATCCGTACTTCCGCACCAAGTTCCAGTCCGAGAAGATCGTTCGCGACGAGGCCAAGGTGCCGTTCCGCATCTATCGCCCGGGCGCGGTCGTCGGCCACAGCAAGACCGGCGAGATGGACAAGATCGACGGCCCCTACTATTTCTTCAAGACCATCCAGAGGCTCAGCCACCGCATTCCGAAATGGCTGCCGCTGCTCGGCATCGAGGGCGGCAAGGTGCCGATCGCGCCGGTCGACTATGTCGCTGCGGCGATGGACGCGATCGCGCACAAGCCCGGACTCAACGGCCAGACCTTCCATCTCGTGCAGTCGAATTCGCCGAGTGTCGGCGATCTGCTGTCCTCGATCCTGCGCGCTGCGCACGGTCCTCGCTTCGCGAAGAAACTCGAACTACCGACGGTGCCGGACGCGATGCGCAAGCTCGGCGGCCGGGTCGGTGGCGCGCTGCCGGCTGCGGTCAAGAAGCAGATCGCGAAAGCCATCGGCGCGCCGATCTCGGTGCTCGGCTACATCACCAACCGTGCCGTGTTCGATGACAAGAATGCGCGCGCGGCCCTGCGCGGCACCAGTATCAAGTGTCCCGAATTCCGCGAGTATGCAAAGCATCTCTGGGCTTTCTGGGAGCAGTACCTGGACATCCACTACGAACCCTCGCCGGAACTCGTGAGCAAGGTCGGCGGCAAGGTGATCCTGGTCACCGGCGCCTCCAGCGGCATCGGTTTCACGACCGCTAAGAATCTTGCGATCGCGGGTGCCAAGGTCATCCTCGTCGCGCGCACCGAGGCCAATTTGATCGAGACCCAGAACATCATCGCCAAGGCCGGCGGCGAGTCGTTCGTCTATCCCTGCGACCTGAACAGCATGGAGGCGATCGACGCGATGGCGAGCAAGGTGCTGGCCGACTTCGGTCACGTCGACATCCTGGTCAACAACGCCGGGCGCTCGATCCGCCGCGCGGTCATGGAATCCTACGACCGCTTCCACGACTTCGAGCGCACGATGCAGCTCAACTATTTCGGCTCGGTGCGCCTGATCATGGCGCTGTTGCCGGGCATGGCCGAGCGCAGGTCCGGCCACATCATCAACATCAGCTCGATCGGCGTGCTCGCGAACGCCGCGCGCTTTTCGGCGTATGTCGCATCGAAGGCCGCGCTCGACGCCTTCACGCGCTGCCTCTCGGCCGAGATCAAGGGCAAGAACATCCACACCACGGCGATCTACATGCCGCTGGTGCGCACGCCGATGATCGCGCCGACGAAGATGTACAATTACGTGCCGACCTGGTCGCCGGACACGGCCGCGGATACCGTGATCAAGGCAATCCTGGAACGGCCGAAGAGCATCGCGACGACACTCGGCACGGCAGCGTCGATCTCTTATGCGCTCTGGCCCAAGGTCAACGACTACATCCTGTCGAAAGGCTTCCAGCTGTTTCCGTCGTCGACCGCCGCGCGCGGCGTCAAGGACAAGGATACGAAGGCGTCGAAGCCGACGCTGGAGCAGGTCGTGTTCGCCAACGTCTTCAAGGGCGAGCACTGGTAAAGATAAAGGCAGGAACCACCCGGCGAGGTTGAATTGTCCGGAGGACAAGAGGCGCGGTTTCATGTACGGGATCGACGGCAAGGCGACTGACTTTGGGCGGCGACGGCGCACGCTTTCCGGAGTCGTGAAACAACGGAAGCCGCAGGGCCACCCTTCGGACCCCAGGCTACGGAACCTCAGGCTGACTTCTTCAGCCGCTCCCGGCGTGCCGCTACGCTTCCGGCAAGTGCGCGCAGCAGGTCGGCGCTGTCGTCCCAGGCCAGGCAGGCATCGGTGACGCTCTGACCGTAGACCATCGTGTCGCGTGGGCCGATTTCCTGACGGCCTTCGACCAGATGGCTTTCGATCATGACGCCGATGATGCGCTCGTCGCCGGCGGCGAGCTGGTTACCGACAGCGCAGCCGACCTCGAGCTGCAGGCGATGCTGCTTGCGGCTGTTGGCGTGGCTGAAGTCGATCATCACCGTGGGTTTCACACCGGCCTTGGTCATCGCCGCACACGCCGCTTCGACACTCGCCGCATCGTAGTTGGTGCCGGTGGAGCCGCCGCGCAAAATGATGTGGCTGTCGGGGTTGCCGGCGGTCTCGAAGATGGATATTTGCCCGGTCTGCGTCGCCGACAGGAAGCGATGCGGCGCGCGCGCCGACTGCACCGCATCGACCGCGACTTTCACGCTGCCGTCGGTGCCGTTCTTGAAGCCGACTGCGCAGGACAGGCCGCTGGCCATCTCGCGATGCAGCTGGCTTTCCGTGGTGCGTGCGCCGATCGCGCCCCAGCTGACGAGGTCGGCGAGATACTGCGGCGTCAGGATGTCGAGGAACTCGACACCCGCCGGCAGGCCCTGCTCGTTGAGTTCCAGCAGCAGCTTGCGCGCGACGCGCAGGCCGCGGTCGATATCGAAGCTATCGTCGAGATAAGGGTCGTTGATCAGTCCCTTCCAGCCGACCGTGGTGCGCGGCTTCTCGAAATACACGCGCATGACGATCAAAAGATTGCGGCCGAGTTGCGCGCGCAGACCTTTCAGCTTCTGCGCATAGTCGAGCGCCGCCTGCGGATCGTGGATCGAGCAAGGGCCGACGATCACCAGCAGGCGGTCATCGCGGCCGGCAAGCACGTCCTGGATTTCGCGGCGCGTGGTCTGCACCGTCAGCGCGGCGGCCTCCGACAGCGGTAGTTCGACCTGGATCTGCGCGGGCGCAGCGACGGCGCGAATCGACTTGATCCGCAGGTTTTCGGTGACCGGTGGCGCGTGGGAATTCATCGACGGTGCAGCGCGGGGCGGGATCGGGGAAGCGGATGCTACCAGAGGCATGCCGACTCCCGCAGCGCCCGGCGCATTGCGTATGCTGCGCGACGGACCGTCCGGAAAGCCCCACCCTCATGAATCCGCGCCTGTTTCTTTTCGCCGCTGCCGCCTGCCTTGCTGCCTTATCGGCGCAGGCCGAGCCGGTCTTCGCGGTCCGCAACGAGGCGGCGCTGTCGCGCACCACGGCGCTGCCATTGCTCGGGCAGGCGCAGGTGCTGGATGCCGGCGAGTCGGCTTACGGCCTGCAACTCGACTGGACCAACGAATACGTCAACAAGCGCAGCGCCACCGAAACGCTTTTGTTCGACGGCGAAACGCAGCACATCAGCTTCGGCCTGCGCCGGGGGCTGGCACCCGGTGTGGAAGTCGGGATCACGGTGCCGGTGGTGCTGACCAATGGCGGCGTGCTCGACAGCGTCATCGAAGGCTGGCACAGCGCCTTCGGCCTCGCCAACGGCGGCCGCGAATTCCGCCCGCGCGATCAGTATCGCTATCTCTATGCGCGCAACGGCTTAACCCGGCTCGATGTCAATGGCGGCCATAACGGTTTCGGCGACATCGAGCTCGGCGTCGGCATCAAGGTGCGCGACGATTTCGCGATCCGCGCGCTGGCCAAGCTGCCGAGTGGCGACGAGGCGCACCTCACCGGCGGCAATGCCGGCGGCGCATTCTGGTTCGACTTCGATCCCTTCGCTGATTCCGCGCGCTGGTTCGGCTTCATCTCCGGCGGCGGCTCGTACAACGCGCAGAGCCGTGTACTTGGCGATCAGCAGCAGCAGCTCGTCGGCTTCGGTGGCGTCGGCGCCGGTTTCCGCGTGATCCGACCGCTGGCGCTGGTCGCGCAGTTCTATGGCCACTCGCCGCTGTACAAGGGCTCCGGCATCGACGCCTTGAAGCGGCCCGGCGGTCAGCTCACGTTCGGTGGCCGCATTGAACTCAACCCGCACCTGCGGCTCGATCTCGGCGTGGAGGAAGACGTGATCTTGAATTCTTCGCCGGACTTCAGCATCCACATCGGGCTTGGCTACCGCTGAGGCGCAGGTTCAGGCGGCAAGATCGAACAGCAGCAGTTCGGAGGCGACCTCGGCCTCGATCGCCAGCGAGGTTTCGTCGCGCAGCATCGCGGCATCGCCTTCGACCAGTTGCTGTGCGCCAAGCTTCACGGCGCCGCGCGCGACATGCAGGTAGTGACGACGCTCCGCATGCAACGGCTGCACCAGCTTCTGCCCGGCGTCCGGCCAGGCGACGTAGAGCCGGGCATCCTGAAGAATGTGGAACGGCGCGGCCTCGTCAGCGGGCGCGATCACTTTCGCGAAACCGGCACGCAGAGCCGCCGTATCCAGTGCCTGCTGCTGATAACCGGGCGCGGCGCCGCGAGCGCTGGGCACGATCCAGATCTGGAGAAAATGTACCGGCTCGGTCGCGCTTGCGTTCATCTCGCTGTGGCTGATGCCGCGACCCGCAGTCATCAGTTGCAGCTCGGCCGGGCGCAGCACCGAGCTGCCGCCAGTGGAGTCGCGATGGCGCAGGCCGCCTTCGAGCACGTAGGAGATGATCTCCATGTCGCTGTGCGAATGCGGCGCAAAGCCGGCGCCGGGCGTCACGCGGTCGTCGTTGATCACGCGCAGCGCGCCGTAGCCCATCTGCTCGGGATCGCGATAATCGCCGAACGAGAACGTGTGATGGCTGTCGAGCCAGCCGTGTTCGGCATGGCCGCGCGTGGCGGCAGGGCGGATCGTGATCATGGCGGGTCGTCGCGTGGGTGAGTTCCCCTCGAATATAGGACGCCGGCCGTAGCGATGGAACCGGTTGGCAGCAAATGCTGTGCGCGAGCGGTCGCCTCACATCGGTACGAACCCCGGCGTCAGCGCGACGCGCCCCAGCCAACCGCGCAGCGCAGGATACGGTGCGAGATCGAAGCCGCCCTCGTCGGCGACATGCGTGTAGGCGTAGAGCGCGATGTCGGCGATCGTGTAGTGCTCGCCGGCGAGAAAAGCGGTCTGCGCGAGCTGCCGCTCCATGACCGCGAGTGCGGCGTAACCGCGCGGCATCGCCTCAGCGATCCTGGTTTTCAGTTCCTCGCCGCGCTTCTGGATATGCACCCAGAAACGCACCGTGGCGATGGACGGCTCGTGACTGTATTGCTCGAAGAACAGCCATTCCAGGACTTTCGCACGCGCCCAGCGCTCGGCCGGAAAATACCGGCTGCCGTCGGCGAGAAAGCAGAGCATCGCGTTCGACTCGGCGAGAAGACGCCCTGGCTCCGGCTCCAGCAGCGGAATTTTTCCGTTGGCGTTCTTCGCGAGGAATTCCGGCGTGCGCGAAGCACCGGCGAGGATGTCGACCTCGGTCCATACGAACGGCAGGCCGAGTTGCTGCATCAACAGCGCCGGCTTGTAGCAGTTGCCGGAACCGGTGTAGCCGTAAAGTCGGATCATGGCGGCCGGAAGCTTTTGGGAATGATGGGGCTTGGAGCGGGTAAACAGGATGAATCACGTCTGCGTTGCGAGTCCAGCAGCGCTCCGGGGCGCGTCCGCCTTAGACTAGCGTCATGACCGAACACGTCCCGATACTCGATGCCGCAAAGGTCGAGCGCGTCATCCGCAACAGCCTGCCGATGATGGAAAACACGGGGTTTGTTGTCGAGTCGGTCGCGCCCGGTGTCGCCACCGTGCGCTTCGGCTACCGGCCGTGGATGTTGCGGCCTGGTGGTTCGGTGTCGGGGCCGGTGCTGATGATGGCGGCCGATACCGCGATGTTCGCGGTGATCCTCGCGCATGTCGGGGCAGAGGTCATGATGCTGACCGCCAATCTCAACATCAATTTCCTGCGCCGCGCCGCGCCCGGCGATGTGCTGGCAGAAGGCCGGCTGCTGAAGCTCGGCCGGAGGCTGGCCGTGGTCGAGGTGCTGATCCGCAGCGACAGCAGCGACGCGCTCGTGGCGCATGTCACGGGCAACTATGTCTTGCCTTGGACGAATGCGGAGTAGCCCTTCTCACCCCGAGTGAAGGATCGGGATGGGCGAGTGACTCTCGAATACAAGGACGATGCGTGCAACGGGTCGGTAGGCTAATGCGCAGCAGTGCGCGTGCGGGCGACTGCCTCGCGCCAGCCGGCGTACAAGGTTTCGGCGCGCGCGCCCTCCATCTGCGGCTCGAAGCGCGCCTCCGCACGCCAGAGCGCGGCGATCTCGGCCAGCGAGTCGTAGACGCCGACCTGCAGGCCGGCGAGCAGCGCGGCGCCGAGTGCGGTGGTTTCGACCGTCTTCGGCCGGACCACGGTCAGCCGCAGCACGTCGGCGAGGAATTGCATGAGCCAGTCGTTGACCGCCATGCCGCCGTCGACGCGCAGCTCGGTCGGCGTGCAGGCGTCCCTGGCCATCGCGTCGAGCAAGTCGCGCGTCTGGTAGCACGTCGATTCGAGTGCGGCGCGCACGATATGGGCGATGCCGGAATCCCGCGTGAGGCCGAGAATCGCAGCGCGCGCTTCCGGATCCCAGTACGGCGCGCCAAGGCCGGTGAACGCCGGCACCAGATAAACGCCCTGGGTGTCGTCGATCGAACGCGCGAGGGCTTCGGTCTCATGTGCGGAGCCGATCAGATGCACGGCGTCACGCAGCCATTGCACGGCCGCACCGGCGACGAAGATGCTGCCTTCGAGCGCGTGCGTGGTCTTGCCGTCCAGCCGATAACCGACGGTGCCGAGCAGGCGATGCTTCGAGGCCACCGCGCGCGTGCCGATGTTGAGCATCATGAAGCAGCCGGTGCCGTAGGTGCTCTTGATCATGCCTGGCTCGAAGCAGGCCTGGCCGACCGTCGCGGCCTGCTGGTCGCCGACCAGCGCGCCGATGCGCACCTCTGCGCCGAACAGTTCCGCGATCGTCGTGCCGTAATCGTCGGCGCTGTCGCGGACTTCCGGCAGCAGCTTTGTGGGCACGCGGAAGAAGTCCAGCAGCTCGTCATCCCAGCGCGCCGTGTGCAGGTTGTAAAGCAGCGTGCGCGAAGCGTTGGTTGCATCGGTGGCATGCAGCCGGCCGCCGGTCAGCTTCCACAAAAGCCAGCAGTCGATCGTGCCGAAGGCCAGCTCGCCGTTTTCGGCGCGGCGGCGCGCATCGGGCACGTGATCGAGAATCCAGGCGATCTTGGTCGCCGAGAAATACGGGTCGAGCAAGAGGCCGGTGCGCGCCTGCAACCAGCGTTGGCGCTCTGACCCGCCGTGTTCCCGGCAGAACGCCGCGGTGCGTCGATCCTGCCAGACAATCGCCGGGTGGATCGGCCGGCCCGTGGCGCGCTCCCAGATCACGGTGGTCTCGCGCTGATTGGTGATGCCGAGCGCGGCGAGATCGCGCGCCGCGAGCTTCGCGTCGACGAGCGCGCCGCGCACGCAGTCAAGTGTGTCCTGCCAGATTCGCCCGGCGTCGTGCTCGACCCAACCGGAAGCCGGGAACGACTGCGGCAGCTCCGCTTGCGCAGTGCCGAGTTTGTCGCCATGCCGGTCGAACACGATGGCGCGCGTGCTCGTGGTGCCCTGGTCGATCGCCAGCAGCGCGCCGACGGTGTTGCCTGCGGTCATCGGATTCTCCTTCATCAGTGGTTATAGTCCGCAAATGAACCGAAGGTACCGATGACCGACGCGGGATTCCAATTGGCCGCCGACCACGGCAGCCCCTTGTACGTCCATCGCTGGCCGCCGCCGGCCGATGCGCCGCGCGGTGTGCTTCTGATCGTTCACGGCATGGCCGAGCATGGCGGCCGCTATGCGCGCTTCGCGGCGGCGGCCAACGCCGATGGCTGGGCCGTGGTCGCGCCGGATCTTCCGGGACACGGCCGCAGCGCGACGGCCGCGATACGCGGCCATTTCGCCGACCGCGACGGCTGGGCGGTGGCGCTCGCGGCCGTGCACGTAGTGCGTCGCTACGTGGCCGGGCGTCATCCCGATGTGCCGCTGGTCCTGCTCGGCCACAGCATGGGTTCGTTCATCGCGCAGCACTACCTGGTCGAGCACGGTGCCGGGCTGGCCGGGGCGATATTGTCGGCAACCAGCGGCAGTCTCGGGCCGCTGCGCCGGCTCGGACTCTTGCTGATGAAAGCGGAAATCCTGCGCTACGGCCCGCGCCATCCGAGCGCGCGCGCCGAAGCGCTGTCGTTCAAGACGTTCAACAAGGCGTTCGAGCCGGCACGCACCGCCTTCGACTGGCTGTCGCGCGATCCGGCGGAAGTCGATCGATACATCGCCGATCCCGCCTGCGGCTTCCGTTGCAGCGCCACCCTCTGGGCCGATCTGTTCGCAGCCGGCGCCACGCTGCGCGATCCGGAGTGGCTCGTAAAGCTTCCGAAGCGGCTGCCGATTCTTATGATCTGCGGCAGTCGCGATCCGGTGAGCCGGGGTTCGAAGGGGCCGGAGTTGCTGGCCAGGACCTATCGCAAGGCCGGCCTGAGCGGCGTCAGCGTGCGCCGCTACGACGAGGGCCGGCACGAGCTGCTCAACGATATCTGCCGCGACGAGGTCACCGCCGATCTGCTGGCGTGGCTGCGCGAGCGTCGCCGCGGCGCGTGGCCGAATTCCGCCGCGCGCGGCGCCTGATTCAGGCGGCCTTGACCGCCGCGCCCGAGGTCAGTACCGGACCGGTCGGCTTGCCGGTCGGCGAGCCGCCGACGGGTTCGAGGCTGATCGCCAGCGTCTGCATCTCGGCTGCGCTGAGGCCCTGCGGCAGCGTCAGCGTCGTCGTGCCGCTGACCGGCAGCAGACCGAGCGAGACCGGGCCGCCCGAAGTGATGGCCCAGAGTTCCAGGCTATGGCGGCCGAGCTTGGCGTACTCGCCGGTCGCGGCGATGTTCACGCGGCCACGCTCGGGCGCAAGGCTCAGCGTCCATTGCAGTGTCGCTTTCGGCAGCTTCAGCAGGGCGACGTAAGTCGGCGCTGGCGGGCTCGGCGCTGACGCCACGACTGGCGGCGCCGGCGTCTCGACGCTGGCGACGACCGGCGGCGCCTCTTTGCTGGCGACCACCGGCGCGCCCGGCAGCAGGTTGCGCTGGCCGATCAGCACGGCGACGACAATCGCTGCAGCTGTGGCGAGACCGGCCCCGATACGCCAGAAGGACGCCGGTCGTGTCGCCTTCGCGTCAACCGACGGCGGTGGCGTCGGCCGGCGCAGCGGCGTGACCCGCGCGGCATCGACGTTGACACGATGCTGCAGACCCAGCCAGATCGCCGGCGGCGGCGCCACCGGCGCCAGACCCGCGCTCAACTCGGCGAATCGCGTTTCCCAGAACGTGATTTCGGTGCGCACCGCCATATCGCGCTGCGCCAGTTTCTCGAAACGGCGGCGCGCACGCCCGCGCAGCGTGCCGAGTACATATTCGGCAGCCAGCATCTGGCGCAACTTGGCGTTCTCGTACTTCATCTCGCAGCGTTCACCGATCTCTCAACTCTCATCGATCTCTCAACTCTCATCGATCCAGACATTCGCGCAGGCGGGCCAGACCACGCCGCACCCAGCTTTTTACTGTTCCCAGCGGGGCCTGCATCGCCTGCGCCAGTTCCTGGTGTGTATATCCCTCGTAATACGCGAGCAGCACGCTGCGCTTCTGCTCGTCTTGCAACCCTTTCATGCAGCCGTGCAACTTGCCCAGCCCTTCGCGCTCCACGGCGCGATCCTCGGGACTCTCCGCCAGATCGGCGAAAGTCATCGGCGGCTCCTGGCCTTCCTCGGGCATTTCCACTTCCGGTCGCTTCATGCGCAGCAGATCCAGCGCGCGGTAGCGGGCGATCGTCATCAACCAGGTCAGCGGCGCACCTTTTTCCGGTGCGTAAGTATCGGCCTTCTGCCACACGCGCAGGAAACAATCCTGCAAGGCTTCGTCGGCCCAATCCCTCCGCTTGAGAATACGCAGCAGGAGCCCATACAGATGCGAGCTGCAACTCTCGTAAAGCTGGGCGAACGCGCGCTGGTCGCCGCTGCCGGTGGCGGCGAGCAGGTGCACGAGTCGCTCGGGTTCAGCGTTGGCTTGACTCATCGATTTCTGGTGCGACCGGTGACGGCAGCGGCGATCATACCAAGTGCCACGCGTTGGCAGCACCGGCATCGGCGCCGTGGGCCTTGACTATAATCGCCTACGACACCCCTGTTGAGACCGCCGTGAACGCTCCTGCCTACCCGAATACCCGGCCGCGCCGCCTGCGCGCGTCAGCCTTCGCCCGCGAACTCGTGCGCGAAACGCGGCTTGTGGCCGGGCAGTTGATCCAGCCCCTGTTCGTCGCCGACGGGCCGTTGAAAGGACCGATCGCCTCGATGCCGGGCGTGATCCGGCTCGATCTCGACGAACTCGCCCGCGAGTGCGCCGCGCTCGCAAGACTCGGGATTTCGGCGGTCGCCCTGTTCCCGATGATTCCGCCGGCGCTCAAGAACGAGACGGGCAGCGAGTCGCTGAACCCGGATGGCCTGATCCCGCGTGCGATCAAGCGCGTCAAGGAAACCTGCCCCGGTCTCGGCGTGATCGTCGACATTGCGCTCGATCCCTACACCAGCCACGGCCATGACGGCATTCTCGATGAATCGGGCTACGTCGCCAACGACGTCACGGTCGAAGCCCTGCGCAAGCAGGCCGTGGTGCTCGCGCGCGCCGGCGCCGATGTGCTCGCGCCGAGCGACATGATGGACGGCCGCGTCGGCGCGATCCGCTCGGTGCTCGAACGCGATCAGCGCCACAACACGCTGATCCTCAGCTACGCCGCGAAATACGCGAGCGGCTTCTACGGTCCGTTTCGCGACGCGGTCGGCACGGCCACCACGCTGAAGGGCGACAAGCGCACCTACCAGATGGACCCGGCCAATACCGACGAGGCGCTGCGCGAAGTCGCGCTCGATCTCAATGAGGGCGCGGACATCGTCATGGTCAAACCCGGCATGCCCTACCTCGACATCATCCGCCGCGTGAAGGATCGCTTCGAAGTCCCGGTCGCCGCGTATCAGGTCAGCGGCGAATACGCGATGCTCAAGGCCGCGTTCCAGAACGGCTGGCTCGACGAACGCAAGGTCGCCATGGAATCCCTGCTCTGCCTGCGCCGCGCCGGCGCCGACATGATCCTGACCTATTTCGCGAAGCAGGCTGCGACCTGGCTGGCCGAGTGACGCGGGTGAAGCGGTTTCCAGTTGCTGGTTTCCAGTGTCCAGAGAAGCGGGGACCTGGTCCACCGATGAAAATTCCGGCTTCGCCGGCAACCAACAACTAACAACTGGAAACTGTTTCGCTCCATGGACCGCTACGCCGTACTCGGGCAGCCGATTGCCCATACAAAGTCGCCACTGATCCATAGCCGCTTCGCCGCCCAGACCGGCGTCGATCTGCGCTACGAAGCATTCGAAGTCGCGCCGGCCGAGCTCGCGGCGACGCTTGCGCGCCTGCACGCCGAAGGCTGGCAGGGTTTCAACCTGACCCTGCCGCACAAGACGGCCGTCGCCGCGCTCTGCGAGGCGCGCAGTGAAGCCGCCGAGCGCGCCGGTGCGGTCAATACGCTGATCCGCACGGAAGCCGGCTGGCGCGGCGACAACACCGACGGCGCCGGTCTGGTGCGCGAGCTGCGCGACAACTTGCGGATCGTCCTGCGCGACCGGCGCGTGGTCGTGCTCGGCGCCGGCGGCGCGGCGCGCGGCATCCTCGCGCCGCTGCTCGCCGAGGCGCCGCGCGAGCTGGTGATCTCGAATCGCAACCCGTGGAAGCCCGAGGAGATTGCGGCGGCGCTGAAGCCGCTCGGCAACATCGTTCCGCGCACCCATCTGTCGTTGAAAGGCGATCGCTTCGACGTCGTCATCAACGCCACCTCCGCCGGCCACGACGGCACGATGCCCCGTCTGCCGCCGGGCATCTTCAGCGACGGCGCGCTGGCCTACGACCTCAACTACGGCGCGGCCGCGACGCCTTTTCTCGAATGGGCGCAGGCGCAGGGCGCCGCGCGTCTCAGCGACGGCCTCGGCATGCTCGTCGAGCAAGCCGCAGAATCCTTCCGCCTGTGGCGCGGCGTGCGGCCGGACACGGCGGCGGTGCTGGCGGAACTGCGCGGCTGATCCGGCCGAGCCGCGCAAAAAAGCCGGCCGGTCGCGGAGCGAGTGGCCGGCTTTTTCGATCCGAATCGCTATTCCTTCTTTTCCTTCGCGCCCGCCTTCACGGTGCGGCCTTCTTCCGGCTCCGGGTCGGGCGTGTAAAGCACCGCTTTCTGTTCCGAGTACCAGGCGGCAAGCGCCTTGACGTCGTCGGCGCTCAGCGGCATCGCCTGCGCGCTCATGATCGCGTTCTTGCGCGCGCCGCTCTTGTAGTCGTTCAGCGCCTTCTCGATGTAATTGCGATGCTGGCCGGCGAGGTTCGGGAAGATCGGTGAGGCGCTGACGCCATTCTCGCCATGGCAGGTGGCGCAGACCACGACCTTGTCGGGCTTGACCTGCGGCGCGGCGCCGGCGGAGCCGGCGGCGATGACAGCCACAGCAAGAAAAAGAGTCTTCATGTTCGTGCTCACTTCAGCTCCGGCGCCGTGGACAGGTACGCGGCGATGTCGGCCATGTCCTGATCGCTCAGGGTTGCGGCCTGCGCGTGCATGGTCTTGTGCGCGCGGCTGCCGTTCTTGTACTCCTGCAGCGCAGCGACGATGTACTCGGGATGCTGTCCGCCCAGCTTCGGCACGTGATAGCTCGGATAGACGTTGTTGTAGCTCGGGATGCCGTGGCAGCCGTAGCAGGTGTAAGCCTTGACCTTGCCCGCAGCCGCGTCGCCTTCGGCGTACGCAGCCGTGCAGGTCAGGGCGGCGGTGAGGGCAACGAGGCCCCATCGCGCTGATTTCATCTTGGAATCTCCGGAAGCTGAATGCTACGCGGGGGCTGCCGCGTCGCTGCAATATGCTCCGCGAAACGCGCGGTTACGTCAATAAAACGCTGTCGGCGCATTGGCTGTAGCGAGCCGAAACCGTGCGTTATAGTGACGCCGCCCTTACGACCCGAGCAGACCATGCAACTTCCGGTGACTGCGGCCACCGCTGCACGCTGCGCATTGTTCGTCGTCGTTCCCGCCGTGCGCGCTATGCGCCCGCGCTGTCGTATTGCGCTCGGTGCCGACCGTAATGCCGACCCGGTTCCGACCTCCGTGGCGACCGGCGCTTGAAGGTCGCCCGCACGCGGGTTGCCAATGGCGAGGTCGCTGCCGTCGACCTCGGATCCAATTCGTTTCACATGCTGGTCGCGCGCGAAAGCGGCGGCCAGTTGCAGCTCGTCGACCGGCTGCGCGAAGCCGTGCGGCTGGCAGCCGGCCTCGACGAAAACCGCCGCTTGACACCCGAGGCCGAAGCCCGCGCGCTGGCCTGCCTGCACCGTTTCGGCCAGCGCATCGGCGGCATTCCGAAAGGCCGGGTCCGCGTGGTCGGCACCAACACCATGCGCCGTCTCGCTGACGGCGGCGCCTTCATGCGCGCTGCCGAAAAAGCCCTCGGCCACGAGATCGAAGTCATCTCGGGTATGGAGGAAGCGCGCCTGGTCTACAACGGCGTCACGCAGGGCCTCGGACGCGCGCGGCCGCGGCGGCTGGTGGTCGACATCGGCGGCGGCTCGACCGAATTGATCGTCGGCCGTGGTGCCGAGGCGAAACTGATGGAGAGCACCGCGCTCGGCTGTGTCGTGCATACGCAGCGCTTCTTTCCCGATGGCGTGATCACGCGCGCGCGCATGCATGAAGCGCGGCTGGCCGCGCGGGTCGAGCTGGAATTCGTCGAGCGCCGCTACCGTGCCGCCGGTTGGGATGTCGCGATCGGCGCCAGCGGCACCGTGCGCGGCGTCTGGCGCGTGATGAAGGGCCAGGGCTGGACCGACGAACTGATCACGCGCGCAGCACTCGACCAGACCGTCGAACTGACGATCCGCGCCGGCCACGCCGAGAAAATCGACTTCCCCGGCCTGCGCGAAGACCGCCGCCCGGTATTCGCCGGCGGCCTCGCCGTGCTCGCAGGCGTCTTCGACAGCCTCGGCCTGTCCATCATGGAAACCTCGGAATACGCGCTGCGCGAGGGCCTGGTCTACGACCTGCTCGGCCGCCTCGCCGACCAGGACGTGCGCAGCCGCTCGGTCGACGTCATGGCCGAGCGCTATGGCGCTGATCGCGCGCACGCGCTTCAAGTGCAGCGCACCGCGCTGAAACTTCTGCAACAGATCCACGCGAAGTGGAGTCTCGACCGCGACGCCGGCACGCGCCTGCTGAGCTGGGCCGCACTGCTGCACGAAATCGGCCTGGTGATCGCCCACGACGGCTCGCACCGCCACGCCGAATACATCCTGCGCAACGCCGAACTGTTCGGTTTTTCGCAGACCGACCAGCGCCTGCTCGCCGCGCTGGTCCGATTGCAACGCGGCAAGTTCGCGCAGAGTGCGCTGGACGATCTTCCGGACACCTGGAAAGAGCCAACACGCCGCCTCGCCGTGATCTTCCGCCTCGCCGTTGTACTGCACCGCTCGCGCGCCCCGGGGCCGGGTGTGGCCCCGGCCATCGAAGTCGGCCCGAAGACGGTCAAGCTCGCTTTTCGTACCGGCTGGCTGGACAAGCACCCGCTGACGCGCGAGGACTTGGAGCTGGAAGCGGATTATCTGGAGGCGGCGGGGTTTAGGTTGCGGTTTGGCTGACGTTTTGCGTGTCCTGCCATCTGCGAAGGCTTCCAGTTACAGGCTACGCAATGCGTCCGCATTGAGCAGAGAAAATTCCGACATCGGGATTTTCACGACGCTGCTGGCGCCGCCCTGCATGTTCTTGCCCCCACTGCTTTGCACCCAAGATGCGAACTGCGCCAGATGATCAAAGGTGATGTAGCGCCAAGCGACCAGCTCCCGCGTGTCCACATTGCCGATTTCGCGCACGATAAAAAGCGAGTGAAGATTGCCCCGCTTCGCTGCGTAATACGCAAGCTTCACGAACGGGCCGACGTCGAGACCGAAGTAATGCCCAAGTCGCCGGTCGAAGGCTGGGGTCTTTTCCTTGATCTCCAGCGGATAGGTGTATTGCTGGCCCCAGAACACACCGTCCACATCCGAAATTTCGGCCATGAATTCGTTGGACGCGGCCACGCGCAGGTGTTCCTTGGTGAACTCCTCGGGAACAAAGTCGATTGGAATCACCGAGGCGTCAGTCTTATAGCGCAAGTAATTGTAAGCGCGCCCACGACGCTCGAATCCGTCGAAACACGTTGAAAGCGGAAGTGGGGGATGGTCCGCCGGAATGCCGAGTTCTTTTGCCTGCCAAAAAATTGAACGAGTATCGTTCTGCAGTTCTACGGAAGGGATGCAGTAGAAACTTCGAATCCCGATTTGGCGAAATGTCGCGCAGATGGTGTGTAGTCCATGAGATGCAATGGGCGTCGCTCGGCCGGCTTCGTAATGCTGATCGACCATAATCGGCTGAGGAAACAGAACGACTGTTTCACTGCCAAAACGCCCTTCGCCAGTGTTTCGGGCGATCCACCCGCCAACGGAGACTTGCTGGCCAAATCCGAGGGTATCCAAGTAACGACGTAGCTCAAGCTCTGCCATCAGCCCGTTAAGTTTGTTTTTATTCAAGCTGCTGATGCTCTGACTCAAAAATGCGCGCATCGCGCCCGCGTCAATACTGCTCAAGTCGTTCCCCTTATTTTTGCAGCAAGCGCCTGTGCCATTGCATCAAGCGTATTTGTTTTTTTTGACTTCCGAAGCTGGCATTCCCAAACAATCAATACTCGCCACTTACTGAGTCTGAGCTTCTTGCAAGTAGATTGATCCCTGAGTCTGTTCGCGTCGATCTTTGTTTTCCAGAAATCGGCATTCTCTTTCGGCCACCGAAACACCTTGCATCCGTGCCCATGCCAAAAGCACCCGTGCACAAATAGGGCAACACCAAATTTCGGGAACACCAAATCGGGGCACCCGACAAGGTCAGAGCGATGCAGGCGGAAGCGCAAGCCTTGCCGATGCAGAGACCTTCGAACCAATAATTCTGGAGACGTGTCCTTTCCCCGGATGCCGGACATCATCCGGCTCCGGGTCGCCTTGTCGACAACGTCAACCATCAAGCATCCAGCGGGATGCCGCAGGCCTTCATGAAGATCGGATGGGCGGCGTCATAGACGCCATCGCCGTGATGATCGAACAGAGCAATCAGGGTCTGGTCAATCTCCTTCGCTTCCTCATTTGTGAACGTACGCTGCCCCGTCGCGATATTGAAGATTTCAGCGGCGGGATCGTCGGGATGAAAAAGCATGTCGCGTTTGGACAGCTCAGCGAACCACATCAACATCCCGTCAAAGGTGTTGTCGGCGAGTTTCGGAATACGCGTTGAATCCTTCATGGTCATGCTCCTTTCAGGCTGCTGCGTAGAATTTCAATTCAGGCTGTAGCGTCTCTGCTTCGACAAAAGGCTGCATCAATTTTGCTGCGTGGTTGACGGCCTCGACAACGACCGAGTTTCCGAACTGCTTGTATGCACGAGTATCCGACACTGGAATCCTGAACGTATCCGGAAACCCCATCAGCCGCGCGCACTCGCGCGGCGTCAGCCGCCGCGGGTTCTTGCGCTTGCCCTGATCGATCAGAATCTCGGAGCCGTCCTTGTAGTAACGGGCGGAGAGCGTGCGGGAAACGTCGTCCTTGCCGACGAGGCCGAATCCGAAGCCGTTGCCTTTCGCCTTGTGCTTTGCGGCGTAGTCCTGCAGGTAGCGCCAGAGATTGTCGGTCAGCGTGTATTTGCTCAATACCTTTTTGCTGCCGTGATCGAAGAAACGATCGCCGTCGTGCTCCACATGCGGCTCGCTGCCATCGCTGCGGTGCAGGATTTCGCGGAGCTTGCGCGCGTTCTTCGGCGGTAGCGGAATCGCGGTCCAGTCGAAAGCGACAAGCTCTGAAAAACCGGCGATCAGAATGCGCTCGCGGTGCTGCGGCACGAAGTGCGCGCCGTCGATGACCCTGGTGTGAATGTCGTAGCCGAGTTCATCACGCAGCACCCTGCAGATCGTTTCGAAGGTGCGGCCCTTGTCGTGCGATTGCAGATTCTTGACGTTCTCGAGCAGGAACGCGCGCGGCCGCTTGGCCTTGATGATGCGCGCCACGTCGAAGAACAGCGTGCCCTGCGTCTCGTCGAGAAAGCCGTGCTGGCGGCCGAGCGCGTTCTTCTTCGAAACTCCGGCGATGGAGAACGGCTGGCAGGGAAAGCCGGCCAGCAGCAGATCGTGATCGGGAATGTCGCTGGCTTTGATCCCAGTAATGTCGCCATGGATGGCATGGCCATCCGGGAAATTCAGCGCATAGGTCTTCTGCGCGTATGAGTCCCACTCGCTCGTGAACACGCACTCGCCGCCGAGTTTTTCGAACGGCAGCCGGATGCCGCCGATGCCCGCGAAAAGGTCGATGAACCGGAAGCCGGGTTCTGCTCCATCGCGCAACGTTGTCAGCGGCAGGAGCCGTTGCAGGGCGTGAACGACATAGGCCGGCGGCTCGGTAGACCGGACCTCCCAGCGACGCACCGTGCGGATGTCGACTTGCAGGGCGCTCGCGATTTCAGCCTGTGTCAGATGCTTGCGAGCGGCCAGCAGATAGGCGAGCGCCGAGTGGTTGTGATCTTCGATACGAAGTGGCGTCGCCATCGGCTATCTCTGGGTTGGAATGCGGACATTCTGCCCCATGTTCTATCCTGTTAAAAGGGTTTTTTTGACTACAACATCCGCTGCCAATACCCGACATCGACCCATTGCCCGAACTTGAAGCCGACCTCACGGAAGCGCGCGACCGGCTCGAAGCCGAATTTCTCGTGCAGCGCGACGCTGGCCGGATTGGGCAGGGCGATGCCGCCAATCGCGACGTGCAGGCCGAGCGCGCGCAACTGGCCCAGCAGCGCTTCGTAGAGCGCACCGCCATGCCCGCGGCCGGTTGACTCGGCGTCGAGATAGACGGTCGTCTCGACCGAATGGCGATACGCGCAACGGCCCTTCCATTTGCCGGCATAGGCATAGCCGACGACCGTTCCGTTCTCCTCGATCACGAGCCAGGGCAAGGACGCCGCAAGAATCTCTTCGATGCGCTGCGCCATTTCCACCACGCCAACCGGCTCGGTCTCGAACGTCACCGGCGTGTTGACGACGTAGTGGTTGTAGATGCCTGCGATGGCGTCCGCGTCGCGGGCTGTTGCGGATCGGATCATCGTGGCTCTCCATGACCGCCGTGCGCCAGCCGATACAGCAGCGGCAGCACGAACAGCGTCAGCAGTGTCGAACTCAGAATGCCGCCGATCACGACGGTCGCGAGCGGTCGCTGCACTTCGGCGCCGAGCCCGGTGTTCAGCGCCATCGGCAGGAAGCCGAGACTGGCGACGAGTGCGGTCATCAGCACGGGCCGCAGGCGCAGGGCCGCGCCTTCCGCGAGCGCTTCGTGCAGCGGCATGCCGTTGCGACGCAGGGCGTGAATGAACGTCAGCATCACGAGGCCGTTGAGGATCGCGACACCGGAGAGCGCGATGAAACCGACACCGGCCGTGACCGAGAACGGCAAGCCGCGCGCAAGCAGGGCCAGCACGCCGCCGGTCAGCGCCAGCGGCACGCCGCTGAAGATCACGAGCGCATCGCGGATCGAGCCGAAGGCGAGCCAGAGCAGTGCGAAGATCGCGATCAGCGTGATCGGCACGAGCACTTGCAGGCGCGCGTTCGCGGAGAGCAGCAGCTTGTAGGTACCCCCGTAGTCGAGCCAGACACCGGACGGCAGTGCGACCTCGTCGCGCAGCACCTTTTGCACTTCGCCGACGAAGGTCGACAGGTCGCGATCGCGCACGTTCGCGGTGACGACGACGCGGCGCTTGCCGTTCTCGCGGCTGATCTGGTTCGGGCCCTGCGCGAGTTCGAGCGTGGCGACTTCCGACAGCGGCACGTAGGCACCGCTGGGCGCAACGTTGGGGGCGCCATTGGCGCTACCATCGGGCAGCGGCACCGGCAGGCGTTCGAGCCCGCGCAGGTCTTCTCTGAGCGCGTCGGGCAGGCGCACGACGATATCATAGCGGCGGTCGCCGTCGAAGATCTGCCCGGCTTCGCGGCCGGCGAGTGCGGTGGCGATGGCGTCCTGCAAGTCGGCAACGTTGAGGCCGTAGCGATAGAGCACGGCGCGCTTCGGCTGTATCGTCAGCAGCGGCAGGCCGTCGGTCTGCTCCAGCTTGACGTCGACAGCGCCGCGCACCTTCTTCAGCTTGTCGGCAACGACGGCCCCGACGCGCTGCAACTGTTCGAGATCGTCACCGTAAATCTTTACCGCGAGCGCGGAGCGCACGCCGGACAGCAGTTCGTTGATGCGCAGCTGCACCGGCTGCGAGAACTCGGTGATGCTGCCTGGCACTTCGGCCGCAGCGGCCTGCAATTCCTGGACGACCTGCGCTTTCGGTTTGGCCGGATCGGGCCATTGCGCGCGCGGCTTCAGGATCACGTAGGTCTCGCCCTCACCGGGCGCAGTCGGGTCGATCGCGACGTCGCTGGTGCCGTTGGAGGCGAACACGCGCAGCACTTCGGGCGGCTTCGCGAGCGCGCGTTCGAGATGCCGTTCGAGTTCGAGGCCCTGAGTGAGACTGGTGCCGGGAATGCGGCGGACTTCGATCAGCACGTCGCCTTCATCGAGACTCGGCACGAACTCGGCACCGAGCCGCGTCGCGAGCAGCGCGCTGCCGATGACCAGCAGGAACGCTGCGCCGAGCACCGGTGTCGGGTGGCGCAATGCCACGGCCAGCAGTCGCGCATAGGCGGCGCGCAGTCGGTGCATCGGGCCGTGCGCACGCTCGGCTTTCGGTGCGCGCAGGAACAGCGCGACAGCGGCTGGCACGAAGCTCAAACAGAACAATAGCGCCGCAGCGAGCGCGAGCATCACCGTCAGCGCCATCGGCCGGAACAGTTTTCCCTCGGCGCCTTCGAACGCGAAGATCGGGAGGTAGACCAGCGTGATGATCAGCACGCCGAACAGGCTCGGGCGGATCACTTCGGCCGTGGCATCAAAGGCGAGTTCAAGGCGCGCTTGAAGTTCGAGCGGCTGCGCGGCGCTGGCCTGCGCCGCGGCGAGCCGCCGCGCGCAGTTCTCGACGATGATCACCGCACCATCGACGATCAGGCCGAAGTCGAGCGCGCCGAGCGACATCAGGTTGGCGCTGACGCCGAGCCGCACCATGCCGGTGATCGTCATCAGCATCGCGAGCGGAATCACCGCCGCACTGATTGCCGAGCATCAGGAACAGCACGACGATGACCAGCAGCGCGCCTTCCAGAAGGTTGTCGCGCACCGTCGCGATGGTGTGATCGACCAGCGCGCTGCGGTCGTAGATCGGCGTGGCGGTCACGCCCTTCGGCAGCCCGCGCTGGATTTCCGTGAGCTTCGCGGCGGCGGCGCGCGCGACGGTCCGGCTGTTTTCGCCGATGCGCATGATCACGGTGCCGATCACGGTTTCCTCGCCGTCGATCAGCGCTGCGCCGGTGCGCAGCGGCCGGCCCTGGCCGACGGTTGCGACATCCATGATGCGCACCGGCACGCCGCCGCGGCGCGCGACGATCACCTGCGCAATATCGTCATTGCCCTTGAGTTGTCCCGACGCGCGGATCAGCACCTGCTCACCGTTGCGCTCGATGTAGCCGGCGCCCCGGCTGCCATTGTTGCGCTCGATCGCGGTCACCAGATCGCCGAAGCTCAAGGAGTAGGCAAGCAGCTTGCCGGGGCTCGGTGCGACGAGAAATTCCTTCTCGTAGCCCCCGCTGGTGTTGACTTCGGAGACGCCCGGGACTCGCAGCAACTGCGGCCGCAGCACCCAGTCCTGCAAGCCGCGAAGTGCCGCGAGATCGTAAGGCTGACCATCCGGCTGGCGCGCATCATCGCGGGCAGTGATCGCGTACAGGAAGATTTCGCCGAGGCCCGTTGCGACCGGCCCGAGCCGCGGCTCCACGCCGACTGGGAGTGCGCTCTTCACGCCCTGCAGCCGCTCGTTGATGAGGCTGCGCGCGAAGTAGAGATCGGTGCCCTCGTGCAGCACGACCGTGACCTGCGACAAGGCATAGCGCGACTGCGAGCGCGTGGTGTCCAGACCCGGGAGGCCCGCAAGTGCGGTCTCGATCGGAAAGGTCACGCGCTGCTCGACCTCGAGCGGCGTCGCGCCCGGTGCGGCGGTCGTGATCTGTACCTGCACGTTGGTGAGATCGGGCACGGCGTCGATGTTCAGGTGGCCGAAATTCCAGACGCCGAACAGGGCGGCTGCGAACACCAGCGCGAGCACCAGACCGCGGCGCTCGACGCTGAACCGCAGCAGCGGCTCGATCACCGAGCCGGCTCCGCCGGGTCCTTCGTATCGTCTTTGGCGTCGTCCTTTGCGTCGTCTTCTTCGAGCGAGGATTTGCCGAGTTCAGCCTTGACGATGAAGCTGTTGACGGCGACATAGGCCTCGTCGGCTGCGAGCCCTTCGAGCACTTCGACGAACGCCGCATCGCTACGCCCGGTCTTGACGGCGCGCGGCGCATAGCCGCCTTCGACCGGGACGAAGACCACGGTCTTCGCGTCGAGGGTCTGCACGGCGCCGGCCGCGACAGCGAGCGGCACTGA
>JAYWBB010000015.1:0-21851 GCA_043781855.1 Nevskia sp.
CAAGCTGAAATTCGCCTTCACCAAGGTCCGCTATCGCGGCCTGGCCAGGAACGGCCACCGGCTGCTGGTGACGGCGGCACTGGCCCACCTGTTCATGGCGCGACGAACGTTGCTCGCTTTGCAGGCGTAATCCGTCCGGACGACGGGATTCACGGCTCCATCGAAGCAGAATGGAGTCATTCGGGACCGTTTCAGTGGGTAACGGGGTGCTCATCGTCGTTATTTGTGAATCGGCTCTTTTGCGATGGGGTTGTTCAGAGGTTCCCTAATCGCGGATAACAATGGTTATGAGGCATCTTTGGCGATTACGTCTCCTCCCGTCGAATCGCTGCTTGGTGGAAATTTCCTCGTCGAAGCTTACTGTCAAGATGACATCTTCAGGATTGAGCAACGTGGGCATGTGGCCTAACAAAGCGCTCCAGCGGACGTTCTTGCCTCCGCTGCGCTCCGGCAAAAACGCTACTGAGCTTAAACGTTAGGCGGCGAACATGGCCAGTGGATGTATTCAAGATGACGACCTACCAACCTGGGCACATACGGCCCTGTTGATGATCGTTGTGTCACCCTTCGCGCTCCTTCTGATCTGGCCTGGTTCGAGAGCAGTTGCAACCGGCGTCCTTGTACCCATGATGGGCCCTGAGTTTGGCCAATGGATGTTCGGGCAACAGGAGCTACGCGGTGGCCACGCGGTTCTCGCAGGGTGGGTAATGATCTGCCTGGGTGTTACGTTCTTCGCGCTGGGTGCTTCGTTCAGCCGCTGGGCGCAAGAGCGCATGCTGATGCGGGCGCTACCATGGGTACTTGTTATTTTAGACATGGTTTTTTACTCGTATGTACTTCGAGTGGTCGAGCGGTGACGGTGCCGCGTCATATCCACTTTGAACCGCAACACTGATGATTATTCATGGTGACGTAGTGACGTAACGTGCGCTCCGCGCACGGTCTTTGTTCGATGTATTGGCTGACCCTGTTCGTGCGCGAAGCGCACGCACCGGAGACTCCGGTGGCAAGACCAACGCTATTCGTTCGAGCTGATGCCCATTGAATCGTTGGCGCCATCGGATTGAAAGCCCCACCAGACCCGATGCCCGGATCGGGGCTTCGATCAATCCGCGCGCGGCTTAGAATCGCGCTCCTCCTGGAACGCCTCTCAGCTTATGGCCCTCAAAGCCACCATCTTCAAAGCCCAGCTTCAGATCGCCGACATGGACCGCAATTACTACGCGGAACATGCGCTGACCATCGCGCGGCATCCATCGGAGACCGACGAACGCATGATGGTTCGTGTGCTCGTGTTTGCGCTGCATGCCCATGAGCGGCTCGAACTCGGCAAGGGCCTGAGCGATCCCGACGAGCCCGATCTCTGGCGTCGCGACCTGACCGGGCAGATCGAGGAATGGATCGAGCTCGGCCAACCGGACGACAAGGACGTGATCCGCGCCTGCGGTCGCGCCGCGCGGGTATTCGTCTACGGCTTCAACCGCGCGTCGGTGCCGTGGTGGCAGCTCGCCGAGCCGAAGCTTGCACGCGCGAAGAACCTGACCGTGTGCCGCATCACGACGGAGGCAGAGCCGACGCTGGCCTCGCTCGCGCAGCGCACGATGCAACTGCATTGCACGATCCAGGACGGGCAGATCTGGCTTGGCGACGGCGAGCGAACGGTCGCGATCGAATGCACGATACTTCGCGAATAATTATTGATCCGGCCATTAATTCCCTGAATGAGAGTGTGCTGCCGCGCCGAGTCGATCACTTTCAAGCGAGTGCCGTATGGCCGGATCAATAACAAAAGCAATTTCATTTTATTATTGATTCGGCCACGCACGCGCTCTCGAAAAAACTTCAGGCCCGACTTTTGGCGCAGCTCGTCGTTCAACTAATTTGTGGCCGAATCAATAATCTGGACACATGAACAAAAACTACGACGTCATCATCGTCGGCGCCGGCCATAACGGCCTGGTCTGCGCGGCCTACCTCGCGCGCGCCGGCAAGAAGGTGCTGGTGCTGGAGCGCCATGCACAAGTTGGCGGCGCGTCGGTGACCGAGGAGATTGCGCCGGGTTATCGCGCCTCGACGGCGTCGTATCTGATCAGCCTGCTGATGCCCGAGGTGATCCGCGATCTCGAGCTGCCGCGTCATGGCTACAAGGTGCTGTCGCGCAATCCATCGTCGTTCACGCCGCTGCCGGACGGGCCCGCCGCGCGGGGTACCGGCGCGGCTCAAGGTAACTATTTGATGATGGGGCCGGACGAAAAACTCAATCACGCCGAGATCGCGAAATTCTCGAAGCGCGATGCCGAGGTCTATCCGAAATACGAGGCCTGGCTGACGCGTGTCGCCGAGTGCATCGAGCCGCTGTTGAACGAGCCGCCGGGCGATCTCCTGCCACTGCCGCAGAGCTGGCGTGCGCGCGGCTGGCTGCAGAAGCTGCGCGAGCTGCGCCGCGGGCGCAAGCTCTATCGCGCGATGGCCTCGCTCGGCGACGAACTGCCGCAGACCATCGAGCTGCTGACCGGCGCGGCGCGGCCGATCCTCGACCGCTGGTTCGAGTCCGACGTGCTGAAGGCAACGCTCGCGACCGACGCCGTGATCGGCGCGCAGCAACCGATCTCGGCTCCCGGTACCGGCTACGTACTGCTGCATCACGTCATGGGCACGGCGGGCGGCGCCAGAGGCGTCTGGGGCTACGTCGAAGGCGGCATGGGCGCCGTCACGCAGGCGATGGCCAGGGCGGCGACCGGCTTCGGTGCCGAGATCCGCTGCAACGCCGTGGTTGCCGAAATTCTGAGCGAAGGCGGACGTGCGACCGGCGTGCGGCTCGCCGACGGCGAAGTGTTCAAGGCCGGCGCCGTGGCTTCGAATGCGACCGCGCAGGTCACCTTCGAAAAGCTGCTCGCGAACGCGGCGCTGCCGCAGCCGTTCCGCGACGCGGTGCGGCGCATCGATTATTCGAGCGCCTCGATGAAGATCAATCTCGCGGTCGCGGCGCTGCCGGATTTCACCTGTCTTCCGGGACATCGCGAAGTCGGCCCGCAGCACCGCGGCACGATCCACATCGGCCCGACGCTCGACTACCTCGAACGCGCCTTCGACGAGGCGCACCAGGGCCGGCCGTCGCAGGACCCGATCATCGAGCTGACGATCCCCACCACGGTCGACACCACACTCGCACCGCCCGGTCACCACATTGTCCAGATGTTCGTGCAGTACGCCCCGTACAAGCTCGCCGAGGGTCTGCACTGGGACGTGCTGCGCAACCCGTTCGCCGATCGCTGCATCGCGGCGGTCAATGCCTACGCGCCGAATTTCGCCGCCTCCGTGCTGCATCGGCAGGTGCTGACGCCGCTCGACATCGAACGCCGCTTCGCACTCACCGGCGGCAACATCTTCCAGGGCTCGATGGCCCTGCACCAGCTGTTCTCGATGCGGCCGCTGCCCGGCTGGGCCGATTACCGCACGCCGCTCAGGGGCCTGTATCTCTGTGGCGCGGCGACGCATCCCGGTGGCGGCGTGACCGGAGCGCCGGGGCGCAACTGTGCGATGGAGATGCTGCGCGATCTGTAGCGGCTTCGGCGTCGCGCGGATCGGCCGAAAATCCCTGTCCGAACACCCGAGGCCGGCTTTGCGGGTTTTCCGAAAAACCACAGGCCCACCCCAATAGCTACTACCGACCGGCTTTGATAGCCTGTGGGTCAGCACTTTTCGACAGGAGACCGAAGTAACGCTGGTCACGCTTGCCCATCCGGTCGCGGCACCAGCCCGGGTCAAACTCGTTGCATCCAAGGAGAGAGTTATGCGCACCAACCGCCGGGTGGTCCTCGCTGAGAGGCCGCGCTACATCATTCCGACAGCCAACTGCTTCGAGCTCGAGAAGGCGCCGGTGCCCGAACCGGGCGAGGGTGAGCTGCTGGTGCGCACGCTCTGGCTGGGCATGGAGCCGTATCTGCTGGGCAAGGTCAAGCGCGCGTCGGCGGAGGCGGAGCCGGTCGACATCGGACAGCCGATGGTCGGGCCGGGTGTCGGTCGGGTCGAAGTCTCGCGACATGCCGATTACCAGCCGGGCGATCTGGTCTACGGCCTCTGGGCCTGGCAGGACTACGCGGTCGTGCACAGTTCGCGCACGCGCAAGGTGCCTGCCGATCTGCGTCGTCCTTCCTACCATCTCGGCGCGCTCGGATATTCGGGCTTTGGCGCCTACATCGCGGTGACCGATCTGGGCGCGGCCAAGGCCGGTGAAACGCTGGTGGTCGGCGCTGCAACCGGCGGCTTCGGCCAGATTGCCGGCCAGCTCGCGAAGCTCAAGGGCTGTCGGACGGTGGGTTTCGCGGGCGGCAAGGAAAAGTGCCGGCTGGCGATGGAGCAATTCGGCTTCGATGCCTGCATCGACCACGAGGCCCGGGATCTCGCCGAGCAGTTGAAGCGGGCCTGCCCCAAGGGCATCGACATCTATCTTGAGACGGTCGGTGGCGCTGCACTCGACGCGGTAGTGCCGCTGTTCAACGTCCATGGCCGCATGGTGGTCTGCGGGCTGATGTCGCTGTACGCCACCGGCGTTCTGCCGGACGGCCCCGACCGCACCATGCTGCTGCTCAATCAGGCGATCATCAAGCGGCTGAAGATCAGCGGCCTGTCCAGCTTCGATCACCTGAAGCGCCGCTACAACGAATTCAAGCGGGAAATGATCGGCTGGATCGACAGCGGCCAGATCAAGCCGATGGAGTACATCGTCGAGGGGCTGGAGAATGCACCCACCGCCTTGCAGAACATGTTCGAGGGCAAGAATCGCGGCAAGACCGTGGTGCGGGTCGCGGACTGAGCTTGAGGTCGCTCTCGGGAAGGTTGGAAAGCGCCGATTAATTTGTGATGCCCTTCTCCGACAGGGAGAGGGTTGGGTGAGGGACTTTCAAATTAAAGTAAATCTTTGATTGAAGTCCCTCATCCCTGCCCTTCTCTCGGAGGGAGAAGGGTTTAACTACTTTTTCAGAGCATCCTTGACCCCGTTTCACGGCCTACTCCGTTCATAGCAGTACCGTTGCCATCGGAGACTGCCATGTTGTGCCGCCCCGTCTTTTTCGTAGCTGCTGTTCTTCTCGGCCTGCTGGCCGCCTGCTCGACACAGCAGACGGACTTGACGCCGACGTCCGCTTCCACGCCACCGCTGGCCGAACCACGACCGAGCGAGGTCGATGTCCTGAGCGACCCCGCGCAGGGAGCGGCTCAGCCCCAGGCGGAGCTTCAACACGAGGAATTTTCGACGCGCGGCGCACTGGCTGCGAAGTCGCTACGCCGCGATGCGCCGGCCACCGCCGGCTTCGCGATTGCCGATGTTTACCCGCCGCCGCCGGTGAACGAGCGCGAGACTTACGCCCATCTCGACGCCAACCCGGCGCAGCGCGCCGCTGAAACCCCGGTCTCGACCTTCAGCATCGATGTCGACACCGGCTCCTACACCAACGTCCGCCGTTTTCTGAACGAGGGACGGCTGCCGCCGAAGGACGCGGTGCGGGTCGAGGAACTGATCAACTAGTTCGACTACGCCTACGCGCCGCCGAAGGATCGCAGCATGCCCTTTGCAGTGCACACTGAAATCGCGTCGACGCCGTGGAATCCGAAGACGCGGCTGTTGCAGATCGGCATCCAGGGCTGGAAACCGCAAGGTGAACTGCCGCCATCGAACCTGGTGTTCCTGGTCGACGTTTCCGGCTCGATGAACGAGCCGGCCAAGCTGCCGCTGGTGAAATCGAGCCTCAAGCTGCTGGCGAGGCAGCTGCATCATTCGGATCGCATCAGCCTCGTCGTCTACGCCGGCCGCACCGCCGTCGTGTTGGAGCCGACGCCGGGCGATGATGTGGGCACGATCAGCGCCGCACTCGATCAACTCCAGGCCGACGGTTCCACCAATGGCGCCGGCGGCATCCAGCTGGCGTATCAGATGGCTGCGAAGGGCTACATCAAAGGCGGCAACAACCGTGTGCTGCTCGCGACCGACGGCGACTTCAATGGCGGCTTGCAAGATTTCGAGCAACTCAAGAGCCTGGTCGAGGACAAACGTCGCAGCGGTGTCGCGTTGTCCACGCTCGGCTTCGGCACCGGCAATTACAACGATCGCCTGATGGAGCAGCTAGCCGATGCCGGCAACGGCAACTACGCCTACATCGACTCACTCAAGGAGGCGCAGAAAGCGCTCGTCGACCAGCGCGCTGCCACCCTCATGACGATCGCCAGAGACGTGAAGATCCAGGTCGAGTTCAACCCGGCGGTGGTTGCCGAGTACCGGTTGATCGGCTACGAGAACCGTACGCTGCGGCGTGAGGATTTCAACAACGATGCGATCGACGCTGGCGAGATCGGCGCCGGCCATCGGGTCACCGCGTTGTACGAGATTGCGCTGGCCGGCGAGGGTGGGGAGCGAGTCGAACCGCTGCGCTACGGCAACGGGAAAACCAGCCGCCCGGCGCGCGGCGAACTGGCCTTTCTCCGTCTCCGCTACAAGAACCCGAAGCATGGCGAGGACGCCGCAAGTCACTTGATCGAGCGCCTGATCCAGCGCAGCGAGATCGAAAATGCTGCCGCGACCACGCCAGCGTTCCGTCTCGCCGCCGCAGTCGCCGGCTACGGTCAGCTATTGCGTGGAGGAACCTACACCGGAACGTTTGGCTATGCTGAGGTCGCGAAGCTCGCACGCGGCGCGCGCGGCGAGGATGTGAACGGTTATGCCGGCGAATTCCTGCAGCTCGCGCAACTCGCGGGCAGTCTGGAAACGCAGCAGGTGCGTGCAGTGGCAGGGACAACGGGAGACGACTGACTGGAAGCGACTCGGCAAAACGTATTGACGGTGGCGCAGCCGGCCTCGCCGGCCGTGTCGACCGACGAGGATCTGATGATGCAGTACCGGGACGGCAGACTCGCGGCGTTCGAAACACTTTATCGACGCCACAAGGACCCACTGTACCGATACCTGCTGCGCGGCTGCGCGCAACCGGAAACGGCGGGCGAGCTGTTCCAGGATGTCTGGGCCAGTCTCGTCCGCGTCCGTGCCACTTACGAGCCGCGCGCCAAGTTCACGACCTGGCTCTACCGCCTCGCGCACAATCGCCTGATCGATCACCTGCGTCTCGCGCCGCGTGCGCCGCTGTCGCTGACGTCTGACGACGACGAAGCACCGCCACCGCAGGCGCTCTGGGCCGCCGAACATGAACGCCCCGACGTGCAGGCGCAGGCCGCCGAGCAAGGCCTGCGTATCCGCCGCGCGCTGGCGCAACTGCCGCTCGAACAACGTGAAGCCTTCCTGCTGCACGAGGAAGGTGGGCTGACGCTGGACGAAATCGCCGAAGTCAGCGGCGTGGGACGCGAGACGGTCAAGAGCCGTCTGCGTTATGCAGTGGTCAAATTGCGCGAGGCGCTCGCCGATGTCTGAACCCGAACGTCCCGACGACCGAGAGCTCGACGCGTTCCTCGAACGGCGCAGCGACATCTCGCGCGCCTATCGTGCCGATACGCAGACCCAGACCGCGCCCGAGACGCTCGATGCCGGCCTGCTCGCGCAGGCGGCACAGCCGGCGGTATTGGCGCTGCGCGCGCGACGGCTTCAGCGTTGGCGTGTTCCGCTGACGATGGCGGCGTCGCTGGTGGTCGTCGTCGGTGTGCTTCGACTCACCCGCGACGACGCGGCCGCGCGTCGGCAGACCCTCGCACCGCAGGTGACGGTCGACGCCGCCACGGCAACAGCACATGTCGCGCCGGTGACTGCTGCTGCGGAAGCGGTCGTCGATCCAGCCGATCGGACCCAGGAAGACAAGCGCAAGGATGCAGGCGGTGCGGCGCTGCCGTCGCCACGCATCGACGCGGCGAAAAAGGCGGAGCAGAAAGAGTCTCGCCATCCGGCCGCACCAGCCGAGCAACCGGCAAGTCGCGGTGTGCTCGGCGAGTCTCTGCCACCGCCGCCCGTCGCGTCATCGACATCGAAGCTGGCGCCGCCGCCATCGGCTGCCGCGCCGGTCGCAGCGGACGAAGCACCATCAGCAGCAACGGCCGCAGCACGCGATGCCGCGCCGTCCCAGGGCCTTGCTGCCGAGTCGCTGTCCAAGCTTCAGGGCGTCGCCAAGCGCGCCGAAAGCGAGCAGCGCGACAATGCATGGCAAGCCGCGCGCTATCAGGGCATGGCACTCGGTCATGCGACGCTCGACGACATCATTCGGCGCTGGGGCCCGGCGCAATCGGTTGACCAGAGCCACATGCAGACACCATTACCCGAGGGCCGCGTGGCGCGTCGCCTGCTCGAATATTCCAGCGGCGTCGATGCGCGCGGGCCGGTCCGTATTCAGGTTGATACCAACAGTCAGGCGCTGGCTTCGGTGTCGGTGACGTTGCGGCCGGCATTGGCGTTGAAGACGGTCGAGGCGCAGGAGAAGTTAACGCCGCCCGCGACCGTGCGCGCTGCCGACGCACCGCTTTGCGCCGCCGCCCCGGAGTCAGTGGACCGCGACCTGCCGTATCCGCAATACCGGATTTATCCGGCGCAGGGCATCTATCTGCTGCTGACCGCGCCCGATACGGTCGTCGAGATCCGTTATTTCGATGTCTGCAATTATTGATCCGGCCATTCCTCAGCCGCTTCAAAGTGCTCGAACTGGTGAGGCAACGCACCTCCATTCAAGTAACTGATGGCCGGATCAATAAGGTCGTTCGATACGATCGCGCGGCGCATCAGGGGTCGCTCCATCCCGACACCGGCGCGCGCAGCAACCGGCTTTCCGGAATCAGCTCGCGCATTCGCCGCGCGAAGCCGCGCAGGCAGACTTCTTTCTCGCTGAGCGGCCCGACCGCATAACTGCTCGACGCCATGCCGTTCTGCACGCGCTCGATCAGCGTCTTGTCTTCGAGGTTCACCTGCCGGTTGATGCGCCAGTTGAGGTAGCGCGCGGCGCGCATTTCGCGGCGGGCGTCGGGATGGACGTAGGCGATCTCGCGGATCAGGGTTTCGGTCGGCGACACGGGCAGGAACTGCATGAAGTCGATCTGGTCGGGGTAGATATCCAACGCGACGTTCGGCCAGAGCTTGAAGTAGGTCCAGAGCCGCTGCCGCTCCGGCGGCAGGTTTACGACTTCGGGCAGGAAGTGCTGGTAGCGGCGCTCCGACCAGTTCGTCGAAGGTTGATCGACGATACGGCCCCACATCTTGTCGACCCAGGGCTGCGCCTCGACGCGGTAGCGGTTGCCGAACAGCCGCGTCAGGCCCGGATGCGCGATATTGATGTGCAGGCCATCCGCGTAGTTGTCGGCGACGTTCTTCCAGTTCACCGCGCGCGTCCGCAGCGTGACGCGGCCCTGCGGCACGAGTTCTTCCATGCGATAGGCGGCGAGTTCCGGCGTGTACGGCGCCATCATCTCGCGCACGCTGGGCAGGCCTGGTTCGAGGCGCACGAAAATGAAGCCGAGATAGACCTCATGCTCGACCGGCGCGAGGCCGTGCTGCGCGACATCGAGTCCCGTGAAAGTTTTCCGATGAGGCAGCGCGATAAGGCGGCCGTCGAGCGCATAAGTCCAGTGGTGATAGGGACAGGCAATGCGCGATCCGCAATGACCCTTGCCGCCATCGACCAGCCGGGAGGCGCGATGCCGGCAGACGTTGTGGAATGCGCGCACGGCATCGTCCTCGCCGCGCACCACGAACAGCGACTCGCCGAGGAAGTCGAGCGTGTGGTAATCACCCGGGTTCGGGACGTCGCTCAGATGACAGACGATCTGCCAGCTCGGCCGGAACACGGCGCGCTGCTCGGCCGCAAAAAAATCGGGATCACGATAAATCCACGCGGGCAGGCTCAGGCCGTCTTCGGTCATGGACGACGGTGTGGGCGAGGGCAGGTTGGCGGCGCTCATCGTCGGGGCTGTAAGCTCGATGCAAAGTGGCAGGGCGACGCTCGAAGCTTAGCCGCCCGGACCGCGAGGCGCAGCACGCATCAGCAGGGAGTCTGGTGATCCGGAATCGAAAAGTCGGCCTCGGCCTCGCCACTGCGCTGGTCGCGAGCAACATGATCGGCTCGGGCATCTTCCTGCTGCCGGCCACGCTCGCGACAGTCGGCAGCATCACCGTCGTCGGCTGGGTGATTGCAACGCTGGGCGCGCTGCTGGTGGCGGTGATGCTCGCACGGCTTGCGCAGATTTCGCCGCAGCCCGGCGGCCCCTGCGCTTACGCCGACGAGGCCCTTGGCCCTTACATGGGCTTCCAGTCGACGACGATCTACTGGCTGTCCTGCTGGACAGGCAATATCGCCATCGCCGTTGCGGCGATCGGCTATCTCGCGAGTTTCTTCACGGGGCTGGTGCAGCCTTTGCCTGCCGCGCTCGCGACGATTGCGCTCATCTGGCTGCTGACCTTCGTCAACATCCTCGGGCCGCGCTTCGTGTGCAAGGTCGAATCCTTCGCGATCGTGACCGGGCTGGTGCCGATCCTCCTGGTGGCGACAGCCGGCTGGTGGTATTTCGACGCTGACCTGTTCCGCGCGTCCTGGAACGTCCGCCACGAGCCGGCGACGACGGTCGTGCCGCAGTCGCTGGTGCTGGTGTTCTGGGCGTTCACCGGCCTGGAGAGCGCTTCGGTCGCGTCGGGCGTGATCGAGAATCCGCAGCGCAACGTGCCACTCGCGACGATTGGCGGTGTCGTCATCGCTGCGGTCGTTTACATCGGTTCGTGCAGCGTCATCATGGGGTTGATTCCGGCGGCCATGCTCGCGAAATCCACCGCACCGTTCGCCGATGCCGTGAGTGTCGTGCTCGGCCCGATCGCGGGCGGGCTGGTGGCGTCGATGGCGCTGGTCAAGGCGACCGGCACGCTCGGCGGCTGGATACTGCTGACCGCGCAGACCGGCAAGGCCGGCGCCGAGCGCGGGTTGTTCCCGGCGGTGTTCGCGTGCGTCGACCGTCACGGTATTCCGGTCGCGAACCTGTTGATCATGGCGGCCGTCATGAGCGCGGTTGTGTTCGCGACATCGTCGCCGACGCTCGGTGAGCAGTTCGGCAAGTTGATCGAAGTCTCGGTGATTTTCTGCCTGCTGGTCTACGTCTACGCAGGCATCGCGGTCTGGCATTACGACGAGCTTGCGCAGCCGCCGCGCGGCTTCAACCGCTACCGCGTAATCGCTTTCGCAGCAATGTCGTTCTGCCTCTGGGTCATCGCGGAATCGGATGCCACCTTGCTGGCGCTGTCCGCGGCTGCGATCTTTTTCACGGTGCCGTTCTATCCGCTGGTCGTGCGTCCGGCGCGGCGGGCTGGCGCGCCGAGCATTTCTTGATGCTGTGGCGCGCGATGTCTCCGCTTCCGGAGTTCCCTAATGCTTGGCGATCGCCACGGCGAGCACATCGCAACTCGCGCGGCTCAACACGCCTTCCTCGGTGTGGTTGAACAGCGCCGAAAGCCCATGGTGCCGGTGGTGACCGACGATGATCAGGTCGACCCCGTAACGCTCGGCATGGCCGATGATGCCGCTTTTGACGTTGTCGACGGAGACATGCAGCGAACCCGGATCGATGAGCAGTTCGTTACACCAGCCAAGCAGCTGCTGGCGTGTCTGTTCGAGCAGTTCCGTGGACAGATCGACCGGCGGCATCATCATGCCGTTGCCAGCGTCCATCGGCACGTACTCGACGATATGCAGCACTGACAGTCGTGCCCGGAACCGCTGGGCCAGCGCGGAGGCGCGAATCAGCAACCGTCGGCCGTCGTCGTTGGCCTCGACGGCTGCGAGGATATGCTGGTATTCGCTCATGGCGGTGCTCCTCGGACCGTTTTCCGAAGCATAGACCCTGCAACGCGATCGCGTCCTGGTGTTCGCTACGCACGCCAAGAATCCCCTCAGCCCGTGCGACCCAACTGGCCCTTGGCGGCAATAACGGAAAAGGCCGCACTGGGCGGCCTTTCCGGTATTGGTGGAGGTGGCGGGAATCGAACCCGCGTCCAACAACCTTCCGTCCTTCGATCTACATGCGTAGCCGGTCTTTGGTTTTCGACTGACGCTCCCGGACGGGCACGGAACGCGTTCGCTTATTCACTTTAGGGTTTTAGCGTATCGGCCAGTGACCTGCCTTTATCGCGAGTTGATGAGAGTCGACGGCTGCTTCCGGGGCATCAACACCACCGGGGCAACCGCTCGCCGGGATTAAGCGGCGAGGGCGTAGTTAGCGTCGTTCGCAACTAGCTTGTTTGCAGAAGAGTTTTACGAGGGCCTCTGCACCTCGGCATGCACGTCGGATTTCCAGTCACTGTCGAAGCCTGGTCACCCCCGTTACGGTTTCGAGTGTACCACTCGTAACAGTGAATTGAATGCGAACAACCGCAGCATTCCCTGTCCGACCGGATCAGGTGTATCGGGAGATTCATACTTGCCGGGGTTCACGCGTCGTGCCTCATCCGGCGACGGCGGGCTTCATCGCAGTCGCGAGGCGAGTCGGCGCCGGGATTGGGAAGGGAACGGCCGTCCAGGAGACTTCAGCCGTCGTGCCGCATGGCGCGGCCTTTCTCGCGCACCCGGTGGCGACGCGAGCCCGGCGACGGCGGGCTTCATCGCAGTCGGGAGGCGAGTCGGCGCCAGGATTGGGAAGGGAACGTCCGTCCGGGAGACTTCAGCCGTCGTGCCGCATGGCGCGGCCTTTCTCGCGCACCCAATCCCGATCTTTCTCACTGGACCGCTTGTCGTGTTGCTTTTTGCCTTTGGCGAGGCCGATGGTCAGCTTGGCGCGGCCCCGGGTCCAGTGCAGATCCAGCGGCACGATGGTATAGCCGGCGCGTTCGACCTTGCCGATCAGCACGTTGATCTGCCGCCGTTGCAACAGCAGCTTGCGGGTGCGGATGGCGTCGGGGTTGACGTGGGTCGAGGCCTCGCGCATCGGGATGAAGTGCGCGCCGAGCAGAAACGTCTCGGCATTCTTGACGATGACGTAGGCTTCGGTGATGTTGGCGCGGCCGTCGCGCAGGCTTTTGACTTCCCAGCCTTCCAGCGCGATGCCGGCTTCGAAGGTGTCTTCGATGAAGTAGTCGAAGCGCGCGCGGCGGTTCTGCGCAATCTGTCGCGGCGCGTCGTCTTTCTTGTCCTTGGACTTCGGTTGATTCATCGAACGATTATAAGGACCAAACCTTCGTTAGCCGGCGCGATGATTTCGATCGAAGTGATTTATGCGGAAGCCGGCCGGCAGGATTCGAGTCGCCTGACGCTGCCCGAAGACGCGACGCTGAACGAAGCGATCCAGCGGTCGGGTGTTTTGCAGCGCTGCCCGACCATCGACCTCGCACGCAACCCGGTCGGCATCTTCGGTCGCGTCAGGACGCTCGACCAGGTTCTCGCCGATGGTGATCGCGTCGAAATCTATCGAACTCTTCGCGGCGATCCCAAGCAGATCAGACGGCAACGCGCGAAGCGGGCCGCAAAACGTTCCTGACCCGGACAGCGCATGCCGCGCCGCTTCAGGTTTTGGGCTGCTGAATGGTCACGCCGCTTTCGTGGCCCTTTTCGCTTTCGCCGCGGGTCTTTTCCTTTTCGTCCTTCTTCTGCTCCTTGACGATGCGGTCGACGTCCGGTGTATCCAGTGACTTTTCCAGGCCGGCGATCTGGACGCCGTCCATCTTCGCGAGCTTGTCGCCATCGAAAAACAGGCTGACCGTGCGTGTCGAAACCTTGCCGCGCGGATCCTTGTAGTAGCCGAAGTAATCCCAGCGCGCGACCTGGAACGGCGAGGTGGCGATCGGCGTGCCGAGCAGGAAACGGACCTGGTCGCGGGTCTGGCCGACCTGCAATTGATCGAGCTGCTTCTGGTCGAGCACGTTGCCCTGGCGGGTTGGCAGCCGATACACGATCGAGCAGCCGGCGAGGGCAAGCACGAGGACGGCAACGAAGACTGAGCGCATGGAGGTTGTCGCAGAAAAACGAGGTGCGATAATACCCGATCATTCCCGCCTAAGGACGACCACGTGGAATCGCAAGACTTAAGGAACGCGGGGCTCAAGGTCACCTTGCCGCGGCTGAAGATTCTCGAGATGCTCGAACACAGCCCGACGCGCCACCTGGCCGCCGAGGAAATTTATCGCCGCCTGATGGACGACGGTGAAGACATCGGGCTGGCAACCGTTTATCGCGTGCTGACCCAGTTCGAGGCGGCCGGGCTGGTCACGCGCCATCACTTCGAGGGCGGCCATGCCGTGTTCGAGCTGGAGCGCGGCCATCATCACGATCACATCGTCTGCATGCAGTGCGGCCGGGTCGACGAGTTTGAGGATGAAACGATCGAGAAACGCCAGCGCGAAAAAGCCGAATCGCTCGGCTACAAACTGGTCGAGCACAATCTCATCATGTACGGCGAGTGCCAGCGGACCAATTGTCCGCACCTGAAAGCGGCGTCCACACGCCGTTAGCGGAGCGCAATATGAAAATTACCCGATTGACGCTGGTGCTGCCGCTGTTCGCGGTCTGCGCGGCAGTGGCGGACGAGGGACCGGTTACCGAGATCAAGGACGGCGCAGTTGCCGTTGGTCATGGCGTCAAGGATGGCGCGGTGGCGGTTGGGCATGGCGTCAAGGAAGGGGCGGTCAAGGGCGCGCACGTGGTGGCGAAAGTCGGCGTCGAAGTCGGTCATGCCGCGCGCAGCGCGGCGAAGCGTGTCGGCAAGGCGACTACGGATGCGGTCGACGACGTCAAGCGCTGATCGCGTCGCGCGTTCAGCGCGCCTGGGTTCGCTTCAGCAGGTCTTTCGCTAGCGCGGTCGTTGCGGCAGCGCTTTCGTCGCCGCCCAGCATGCGCGCCAGTTCGCCGACGCGGTCCGACGAGTCGAGCCTGCGCACGCGCGTGCAGGTGTTGCCGCCGGTCACGTCCTTGGCGATCGCGAAATGGTTGCTTCCCTGCGCGGCGACCTGCGCGAGATGGGTCACGCAGAGCACCTGCCGGCGCGATCCGAGATCGCGCAGTTGCCGACCGACGATATCGGCCGTCGCGCCGCCGATGCCGGCATCGACTTCGTCGAAGATCATCGTCGCCGCACCGGTGTCGCCAATGACGCAGACCTGCAACGCCAGGCTGATGCGCGACAGCTCGCCACCCGAAGCGACCTTGGCCAGAGCGCGCGGCGGCTGGCCCGGATTGGCCGAGAAATCGAAGCGCACGAGATCGTCGCCATGCAGGCTCGGCCGTTCGCGCCCGGACGCTTCGACGGCGACGACGAAAGCGGCATTGGGCATGCCGAGTTCGCGCACGCGCGCGGACACCTCCGCAGCCAGCTTTCGCGCCTGCGCGATTCGTGATTGGGTCAGCGCCGCAGCGACCTTGCCGTAGGTTTTGAGCGCGGCCTGCCGCTCGTTTTCGAGGCGGTCGAGCGCGCCGCTGGCGTTTTCGAGTCCGCCCAGTTCTTCGCGCAACTGCGCCTGTCGCGCTGCGAGTTCGTCGGCGCGTACGCGATGCTTGCGCGCGAGATCGTGAATCGCCGACAGGCGCTGTTCGACCGTCGCGAGCCGTTCCGGATCGAGATCGAGACGATCGAGCAGACGGCGCAGTGAATCGGCCGCCTCACGAGCCTGTGCCTGCGCACCCGCAGCCAGCGACTCGGCCTCGGCAAAACCTTCGTGTAGCGGCAGCAGGCCACGCAAGCTGGCCAGCGCGGCGGAGAGTTGATCGTAGATGCTCGCGTCGCTGCCATACAGCAGCTGTTGCGCGCCGAAGCCCTCGTCGAGCAGGCGGCCGGCGTTCGCGAGGCGCCGGTGTTCGGCATCGAGGGCGGGCAACTCGTCGTCGATCAGCGCGAGCGCATCGAGTTCCTGCAGTTGGAAACGCAGGTAGTCGAGCTGCGCCGGGTCGCGGGTCTGCGCCGCGAGCAGCCGCTCGCGTTCGCGCTCGACGCGCTGCACGGCCTGCGCGGCGGCGGCGACCGCCGCGAGCGCATCCGCATGGCGCGCGTAGTCGTCCAGCAGGTTGCGCTGCGCATCGCTTTGCAGCAGCGAACGGCTTTCGCCCTGTCCGAAGATTTCGACGAGCAGCTCGCCGAGTTCCCGCAGATCGGTCGCCGAGACCGGGCTGCCATTGACGAAGGCCCGCGTGCGGCCTTCGGCGTAGACGACGCGCCGGACCGCGCAGTCGTCGCCGTCGCGCAGCTCGCGCTCGTCGAGCCAGGCACGTGCGGCGGCGCACTCGGCAATCGAAAATTCGGCCGAAACCTCGGCTTTTTCGGCGCCGGCGCGCACCAGCGTCGAGTCGGCGCGCAGGCCGATGACGAGTCCGAGCGCATCGATCAGGATCGACTTGCCGGCGCCGGTCTCGCCGGTCAGCACGCTGAAGCCGGGCGCCCAGTCGAGGCTCAGCTCGTCGATGATCGCGAGGTTGCGGATGTGGAGATGACGCAGCATCCCTTACATCGCCCCGCCGGGCCGGCTGCCCCAGTGCAGCTTGTCGCGCAGCAGTTCGAAATAGCTGTAGCGGTGCGGGTGGATCAACCGCAAACCGTGTGGCGAGCGACTGATCTCGATCGCGTCGCCGGGTTCCAGCGGCGCGCTGATCTGGCCGTCGCAGGTGGCCGTCGCGCCGCTGGCGTCGCCGCGCAGCACGATGCGGATGGTGCGTCCGGCCGGCACCACGATCGGACGATCGGACAGGGTGTGCGGGCAGATAGGCACGATCGCGACCGCGTCGAGCGCCGGATGCATGACCGGGCCGCCGCTGGACAGCGCGTAGGCGGTCGAGCCGGTGGGTGTGGAGACGATGATGCCGTCGGCGCGGTGTTCGCTGATGAACTCCCAGCCCTCGCCATCGGCCAGCCAGGTTTCGAATTCGAGCATGCGGATCGCGGCGAGATTGCGCACCACGACATCGTTGACTGCCAGCATTTCCGTTTCGAGGTCGCCATCGGCGCGGCGCACGCGCGCCGCGAACACGAGGCGCGTCTCGCTTGAATATTCGCCGCGCAACAGCGCGACCAGCGTCTCGCGGATTTCCCCGGGGCGGACATCGACGAGAAAACCGAGCCGCCCCTGGTTGACGCCGAGAATCGGCACGCCCGAGGCCGCAAGGCTGCGGCCGGCATCGAGCAGCGTGCCGTCGCCGCCGATGACGATGACCAGCTGGCAGCGTCGCGCCAGTTCCTCGCGCCCGGCGCGGGTCACGGTGCCGGCGGGCAGGAGTTGTGCGGTTTCGGTTTCGACCAGTACTTCGCGGCCGAGTCCCTTGAGCGTTGCGCAAAGTTGCGCGAGGCTGGAGGTCACGCGCGGATCGCGGCGCTTGCCGATGACGCCGATGGTCTGGAAGCTGCTCATGAGCCTTGGGGCGGGGCGTGACGCTTGAATTATTATGCGATGCGCAAATTATCACGAAACCTGTTCAACTCAAGCGATCCGCCGCAGTTTCTCGACCTGATTCTTGCGGCGCCGACAGCGTCCCCACCGAGTCCCGATTCGAAGCCATGTCCTCACAACTCGATCCCCGAGCAGCGGAGCTGCTGAAGCTGCTGATCGAACGCTACGTGCACGACGGCCTGCCGGTCGGTTCGCGCACGCTGGCGCGGGCGCTGGGTGTCGATCTCAGCCCGGCGACGATCCGCAACGTCATGGCCGATCTCGAACACCTTGGATTTGTCTCGAGCCCGCACACTTCGGCCGGCCGGGTGCCGACACAGCGCGGCTATCGCTATTTCGTCGACAGCCTGCTGGCGCCGGAACCTTTGAGCGCGGCGGATCTGACGCGCATCGCCGAGGACCTTCTTCCCGGCAACAAGTCCGCGAGCGACATGCTGCAGGCGGTGTCGACCCTGCTGTCCCGGCTTTCCTCGATGGCTGGCGTCGTCACGGTGCCGAAGCGCAATGTCGCTGTGCTTCGGCGTATCGAATTCCTGTCGCTTTCGGGCGGCCGCGTACTCGCGATTCTCGTCGTCAACCAGCGCGAAGTGCAGAACCGCGTGCTCGACATGGGCCGCGATTACACGGCGCAGGAACTCGAGCGCTACGCCAACGTCATCAACGAAACCTTTGCCGGCCGCGATCTGTTCACGCTGCGCCGGACGCTGGCCGAGGAACTGCTGGAAGCGCAGAAGCGCGTCAACCAGGTGCTGGGTGCCGCGGCCGAACTGGCCGAGCGCGCGCTGCGTGGTGAAGAAGCCGAGGATTACGTTCTTGCCGGCGGCACCAACCTGCTGGCGTTCCAGGAACTGGCCGATATGGGCCGCCTGCGCAAGCTGTTCGACGTGCTCGATCACAAGCGCGATCTGCTGGAGCTGTTCGACCAGTGCCTCGGCGCCACGGGCGTGCAGATCTTCATCGGCGGGGAATCCGGCTACCAGGTGCTCGACGAATGCAGCCTGGTCACGGCGCCCTACCTGATCGACGGCCAGGTCGCCGGAGTCCTTGGCGTCATCGGCCCGAAACGCATGGCCTATCACCGCATCATTCCGCTGGTTGCGGAGACCGCGCGCGTGCTTTCCAGCGGTCTTGAAAGCCGCTGAGCAGCCCCCAAGTCGGAAACAGACCGGCTCGCGGGGGCGTTCCGGGCAACCCTTGCCGCAACTTTGACGACCTGAAAGAACGATGACGGACAACACCGAACCGACGCCTGCTGCCCTCGATCCGGACAATCTGCTTTCCAGCCAGCTCGATTCCTTGCACGAGAAACTCGCTGAAGCCGAGACGGCCGCCGCCGTCGCGAAAGATCAGCAACTGCGTGCCGCAGCCGAACTCGAGAATGTGCGCAAGCGCGCCGAGCGCGAAATCGACTCTGCGCGCAAGTACGGGGCCGAGCGCGTGCTCGGCGATCTGCTCACGATCAGCGACAGTCTGGAACTCGGCCTCAAGGCAGCAAGCGGCCCGGACGCCTCGGTCAGATCGATTCTCGAGGGCCTGGCGCTGACCCAGAAGCAGTTCCTGATGATGTTCGAGAAGTATGGCGTGGCCGTGGTCGACCCGGCCGGCCAGCCGTTCAACCCCGAATTCCACGAGGCCGTGTCGGTCGTGCCCAGCGCCGACGTACCGGCCAATCAGGTTCTCGGGGTGATGCAGAAAGGCTACCGGCTGCACGACCGTCTGCTGCGGCCGGCGATGGTCGTCGTCGCCAAGGCACCGCCGGCCTGATGCCTCGCCGCACTTGAATCCGCCGCTGCTGCCAACACATAGACACCACGCTTGACTACTGAACTTCGGAGCAAATAAAAAATGGCCAAGATCATCGGCATCGACCTCGGCACCACCAATTCCTGCGTCGCGATCATGGAAGGCGGCACGGCCAAGGTCATCGAGAACGCGGAAGGCGAGCGCACCACGCCGTCGGTCGTCGCTTACCAGGAAGATGGCCAGATCACCGTCGGCCGCCCGGCCAAGCGCCAGGCCGTGACCAATCCGCATAACACGCTGTATGCCGTGAAGCGCTTGATCGGCCGCCGCTACGACGAGCAGATCGTGCAGAAGGACATTGCGATGGTGCCGTACAAGATCGTCAAGGCCGCCAACGGCGATGCCTGGGTCGAAGCGCGCGGCAAGGCGATGGCCGCGCAGCAAGTCTCGGCCGAAGTGCTGATCAAGATGAAGAAGACCGCCGAGGATTATCTCGGCGAAAAGGTCACGGAAGCCGTCATCACGGTTCCGGCGTATTTCAACGACGCTCAGCGCCAAGCGACCAAGGACGCCGGCAAGATCGCCGGTCTTGACGTCAAGCGCATCATCAACGAGCCCACTGCCGCCGCACTCGCGTTCGGGATGGACAAGGTCAAGGGTGATCGCAAGATCGCAGTCTATGACCTCGGCGGCGGCACCTTCGATATTTCCATCATCGAGATCGCGGAAGTCGACGGCGAGCACCAGTTTGAAGTGCTGTCGACCAATGGCGATACCTTCCTTGGCGGCGAGGACTTCGATCTGCGCGTGATCGACTATATCGTCGACGAGTTCAAGAAAGAGTCCGGCATCAATCTCAAGAACGATCCGCTGGCGTTGCAGCGCCTGAAGGAATCGGCCGAAAAGGCGAAGATCGAGCTGTCCTCGACGACGCAGACCGACATCAACCTGCCGTACATCACCGCCGATGCCAGCGGGCCGAAGCATCTGAACATGAAGCTGACGCGCGCCAAGCTCGAGTCGCTGGTCGACGACCTGATCACGAAGACGGTGGAGCCCTGCAAGATCGCGTTGAAGGATGCCGGCTTGAGCGCGTCCGAGATTCAGGAAGTCATCATGGTCGGCGGCCAGACGCGCATGCCGAAGGTACAGGAAACGGTCAAGAATCTCTTTGGCCGCGAGCCGCGCCGCGATGTGAACCCCGATGAAGCCGTGGCGGTTGGTGCGGCAATCCAGGGCGCCGTGCTGACCGGCGAAGTGAAGGACGTGCTGCTGCTTGATGTGACCCCGCTGAGCCTCGGTATCGAAACGCTCGGCGGCAAGATGACCAAGCTGATCGAAAAGAACACCACGATCCCGACGCGCAAGAGCGAGACTTTTACCACCGCCGACGACAATCAGCATGCGGTGACCGTGCATGTGCTGCAGGGCGAGCGCGAGATCGCGAGCGCCAACAAGAGTCTCGGCAAGTTCGACCTGACCGACATTCCGGCGGCACCGCGCGGCGTGCCGCAGGTCGAGGTCACTTTCGACATCGACGCCAACGGCATCCTCAACGTCAGCGCCAAGGACAAGGCCACCGGCAAGCTGCAGTCGATCGTGGTCAAGGCGAACTCGGGCCTCAGCGAGGACGAGATCAAGAAGATGATCAAGGACGCGGAGTCCCACGCCGACGAGGATCGCAAATTCAACGAGCTGATCACCGCGCGTAATCAGGGCGACCAGATCGTGCACCAGGTCGAGAAGTCGTTGAAGGATCTCGCGGGCGAGGTGCAGGACGACGAGAAAAAGACGATCGAGGAAGCCGTCGCCGCGTTGCGCGCCGTGCTGAAGGGCGACGACAAGGACGCGATCACTGCGAAGACCGAGGCGCTGGCGGCAGCGTCCGGCAAACTCGCCGAGCGTGCCTACGCAAAAGCCACGGGCGCTGCGGCAGGCGCAGGGGCCGGCGCTTCAGCCGATGCCCCGCAGGGTGGCGGCGAAAGCGACGTAGTCGACGCCGAATTCACCGAAGTCAAGGACAAGAAGTAAGCAGCATTTGTACTACGCAGGCGCCCGGCTCCGGGCGCTTGTCGTTTCCGGGGATTAACGACAGAAGGCTGGCGATGGGCTCAGGGCGTCTCGAAGCGTTCAGCGATGGCGTGATCGCGATCATCATCACCATCATGGTGCTGGAGATGAAGGTGCCGCACGGCGCGACGCTGGCGGATCTCGCGCCGCTGCTGCCGGTCCTGCTCAGCTACCTGCTGAGCTTCATCTACGTCGCCATCTACTGGAACAACCACCACCACACGCTGCACGCGACCGACATCATCGATGCCCGCGTCATGTGGGCAAACATGCATTTGCTGTTCTGGCTCTCGCTGTTTCCATTCGTGACCGGCTGGATGGGCGAGAACCACTTCAAACCAGTGCCGACGGCGCTGTACGGCTTCGTGCTGATGATGGCGGCGTTCGCGTTTGCGCTGCTGCAGCGCGCGATCGTTGCTCGCAACGGGGCGGACTCGAAGTTAGGCATCGTGCTGCGTCGCGATTTTGCCGGCATCGCGTCACCGATTCTGTATCTGATCGCAATTCCCATGGCCTTCTACAACCAGTGGATTTCCGACGCGCTGTACGTGTTCGTCGCAACCCTCTGGATCATTCCCGACAAGCGCATCGAAAGAAACATGAACCCATGAGCAAGCGCGATTATTACGAAGTGCTCGGTATCGCCAAGGACTGCGGCGAGGAGGAGTTGAAGAAGGCCTATCGCAAGCTTGCGATGAAGTTCCATCCGGATCGCAAT
>JAYWBB010000016.1:0-21805 GCA_043781855.1 Nevskia sp.
GTCGGCGAACGGGTCCATGCCGCAGCTCGCTTGCCACGAATACGCGCTGCTCAAAGGCGAACTCGATGGTGTCGAAACCGACACGCAGCCGATTCCGAACATCAACCCGCAATTCGGCGGGCTGATCCCGTATAAATAAGGCGACTGCCGCATGACCCCGGCATCCGCTTTTTCTTTGGAGACGAGTGATGAAAGCGAGGCTGGTCAATCGCGTGGCATCGACCATCGACCGCAGCGATCACCCCTACCTCAATGGCGCTTGGACGCCGATGACCGAGGAGTGGGATGCCGATGATCTCGACGTTGTCGAAGGTGCGATTCCGCGCGATCTCGATGGCGTGTATCTCCGCAATTCCGAGAACCCGGTGCACGCGCCGCTGGGCCGCTATCACCCTTTCGATGGCGATGGCCTGCTGCATGCGCTGCACTTCCACGAGGGTCGTGCCTCGTATCGCAACCGCTTCATCCGCACGGAGGGTTTCGTCGCGGAAGCGCAAGCCGGCCGAGCGCTCTGGTCCGGAATTGCCGAAGCACCGACACGCTCCGAGCGGCGTGGCTGGGGCGCGCATGGCGCGCTCAAGGATTCGTCGAGCACCGATGTCGTCGTGCATCGCGGCCGCGCGCTGACTTCGTTCTACCAGTGCGGCGGGCTGTACCAGCTCGATCCGGTGACGCTCGAGCAGTTCGGGCCGGCGGCTTGGGACGGCGCATTTCCGAAGGAAGGCGTCTCGGCGCATTCCAAATTCGATGCGGCGACCGGCGAGCTGCTGTTCTTCAACTACTCGAAGCGGCCGCCGTACATGCACTGCGGCGCGATCGGCGCCGATGGGGTTTTGAAGGACTACCGGCCCGTGTCGCTGCCCGGTCCGCGCCTGCCGCACGACATGGCGTTCACGAAGCGTTTCATCATCCTCAATGACCTGCCGCTGTTCTGGGACGCGGGGCTGCTCGCACGCGACATCCACGCAGCGCGCATGCACGACCTGCCGTCGCGTTTCGCGCTGGTGCCGCGCGCGGGTGGTGACCTGCGCTGGTTCGAGGCCAGTCCGACCTATGTGCTGCATTGGGTGAATGCCTTCGAGGATGGCGACGAGGTCGTGCTCGACGGCTATCGCCAGCGCGATCCCATGCTGCCACCGCTGGCCGGCGCGCCGAAGAAGTATGCGCAAATGATGGCCTATCTCGATCTGGATTCGATGCGCCCGCAGCTCTGGCGCTGGCGCTTCAACCTTGCGACGGGCGAGACGCGCGAAGGCCTGCTCGACGAGCGCGTCTGGGAATTCGGCAGTATCAACCGCGCGCGGGCCAGCCTGCCGTATCGCCATGTCTACAATATGCTCGGCGAGCCGGGCTGGTTCCTTTTCAAGGGCATAACCAAATTCGATACGCTGAGCGGCCGTAGCGAAACTGTCCACTTCGGAAATGGAGTGTTCGGCAGTGAGGCTCCATTCGCGGCGCGCCGCGGCGTTCGCAGCGAGGACGACGGCTACGTGTTGAGTTACGTCACCGACCTCAATCGCGATTGCTCCGAATGCTGGATCTATGCCGCGCAGGATTTCGTCAACGGGCCCATCGCGAAATTACACTTGCCGGCGCGTATCCCCAGCGGCACCCATGCTTGCTGGACGCCGGCCGATCAACTTCACACAGGAACGGAAACAATTGCATGAAGACCAATCGCATCTTCTGTATCGGCAAGAATTACGCAGATCACGTCGCCGAACTGAGTCACCTGGGCTATGCTGCCGACGGCGACTGCGTGGTCTTCATGAAGCCGGCAAGTTGCATCGTGCCGCTGGGCGAAACCATTCCGCTACCGAAGGGCAGCGGCGAGATCCACCACGAAGCCGAACTCGTCGTGATGCTGACCGGCGGTGGCGCGAATATCGAGATCGACGAGGCGCTGGAGAATGTGGCCGCCGTCACGCTCGGCCTCGATCTGACGCTGCGCGATCTTCAGACGCAGCTCAAGAACAAGGGCAAGCCGTGGGAACTCGCAAAGGCTTTCGATGGCGCCGCACCGCTCGGCGACTGGAAGCCGTTTCTAGAACAGGACTTGCAGGCGCTGGAGTTCACGCTGCACGTCAACGGCCAGTTGCGCCAGCACGGCTTCACGAAAGAGATGCTGTATCCGGTTGCGCAGCAGATCAGCATTCTCAGCCGCACCTGGGCGCTGGCGCCCGGCGACATCATCTATACCGGTACGCCGAAAGGTGTCGCCGCGCTGCAACCTGGTGATCATTGTGTGCTGGAGAGCGCGACTATCGGCCGCTTCGACTGGCAATGCGTTTGACCGCAATCGAATCGCGGTTTGGAACTCGACCCGCTGCGCTTCAAGCGAGCTCGTTCCTCCGATAACGCGCCCAAACCCCATGGCCTCTTCCAGCGGCTCGCCTGGATGGCTGGTGGTGAGGATTAAATAATGACAATTCGAGCCCGTCATTTCGACTTGCGTTGTTCACGAACAAGTTTTGTCACACGGAACCTGTACTCGACTTTCGATCGCGTTGGTCAAGGCGTTAATCGTTACGTCGAAACAACCGGAGGGTGACCTGACACGTCTGACCAGTCGAACGCCTTCCTTGATCCAACGTTGGCACATCACCGATTCATCGGCTCCCTCGCCTAACTGAGCCAGCCTTATTGGGCTTGACTCGTTCGCGTAGGCCGTGGAAGGAAAATAGATTTTGCCCAACGTCAGTTTTTCGTTGCCGTCGAAAACGACCCATCGCATTTTTGCCGCCGATGTATCGGGGTTGCTGGTCAGCAGCACATCACCGGATTTGCAAATCCTGAGACTGAGCTTGGTTTTGTCGAACTTGCTCGTGACAAACTGCCGCTGAGCTTCGTCCACACAATCCATGTTGCGGCGCCACATCTTGGAAATCTCCCGCTCTGACCTGGTGACTTCGTAAGGCAGGTCCGCGACGATATTTTCAACGATGTTTTCGAGCATTTTGTAATACACCGGAACAGCTCCAATGACTGCAATGGCCAACGCTGGATACTTTAGAAGGGTGAGCCACGTCCCTTCGTTGCTTGTTGATGGGAATTTCCGCGTATTCTCGACGACAGTCTCGTTTGTGTTTAATGGAATGTTCGACACGTAAGTTCTCCTTAGGGAAACTCTGAAAAAGCCCTCTTCCTCAGAGAGAGGGTTGGGTAAGGAACTTTCAAATTAGAGTCAGTCTTCGATTGAAAGTCCCTCATCCCTGCCCTTCTCCTGGAGGGAGAAGGGTCCTGACAAATCTGGGACAATTATGGACAAAGCGATGATCGTGAAACCGGCAGGTGCCGAAGTGGTCGATATCGGCGCCTGTCGGAACACGGCTACTTTGATTCAGTGAGTACGGTCTGAAACGCAGGCGACTGCTCGTCGTCGAGACACTCGCCCCGCGTGCCGTTCCGGGTGAGAGTGCTGATAACGCCGGCGTCCGAGTTCCGGCAGGCGACCCAATACATCTCCTCGGCCGAAGAGGCCAGATTCTCGATCCGCAGCGCAGCACCCGGTTCGATCCGATGCGATTCCATCTTGCGATGGCCAACCGCCGCACAGGCGCCCGCGCTGGTCTGGCTGCCGTCGGAGCAATACGACACCGCGACCGGATAGGCGCAGCCATTGATCAACGCGGGCATGTTGCCATTCGCGGCAACGCGCCGGGTTCCCAGACTCAGGCAATCGCTGGCCACCAGGCTCGGCTGATGCGCGTAACGCACTTGCTTTACGGCCGCTGGGTTCGTGCGATAGCCGACCAGTGTGCCGTCCGCCAGTTCCGTGAGTCTGGCGCCATCTGCTGCTTCACGCGTGTCGCTCCAAGCCGGCCCGATAACGCCAAGGGCTGCCACCACGCCCACCATCACTCGTATTGCATACAGTCTTGAATGTTTCATGTTGGTTCTCCGCTTGTATCCTGGTCAGTAAATCGAAGCGCAGTAGTGCGCAGGGCAACAGTCGCCCACTGCGCGCCCGCAGTCCTGACAAATTCCGGAGAACTCGCTGATAAATTTCTGACGAATTGCTGATCGCGCCGGCACGCGTGAACCCGTTCACAGACGCCGCCTCCGGGGAAAACACGTTGGTCGCCCCGAAGACGGCATTCATGCTTCCCAATCGCGGTTTCATCGGTATTCGCGCGAAGACGCCGTCACTTTGCGCCGATGCTTAGCGAGCAGAGACATGCATTCACCGCGAAGAATCTGCGCGCAATTTGTTTGCGAAGATCGACCAACACAATACTCATCGGTCCCGCAACTGTGAACCACTTCACATATATAGTGAACGCGGCGGGAGTAATCTAAATTTGGGCGAGACGGCGGGAGTTGCGCAGTCATGCAAACGGTGACGCCAGTGCAATCGGACCAAACGATAGCGGGCACAGTCTGCCAACGCTGGTTTGTCGGTCGCGCCGTCCTCGACGAACGCAGTCTCGAACTCACACTCGACGGCAGCGTGGTGCACCTGGACCGCAAGTCGCTGGAAGTGCTGCGGCATCTGCTGCATCACGCCGGCGAAGTGGTGACCAAGGAAGAACTCGAACAGGCGGTGTGGCCCGGCCGCATTCTCAGTGAAACGGTGCTGACCAAGTGTGTCAGCCGCATTCGCGAAATCCTCAAGGACGATGCCCAGGCGCTGATCAAGACCGTGCACGGCTACGGCTATCGGCTGGTGGCCCCGGTGCGAGTCGAAACGCTTCCTTCGAAGCCGCCGCTGGCTCTCGACCTCCACGCCGGCGAAACGCCGCCGCTACGTCCGAACTGGGTGCTGGATCGGCACCGGCGGTCGCGGCGAAGCCTGGCTCGGCCGCCACCTGAAAACTCAGGAACGGCGCGTTTTCAAGTTCGCACTCGACGTGCAAGCACTGACTTCGCTGAAACGCGAGATCACGCTGTTCCGTCTCCTGCACGAAACCCTGGGCGATTCCGCGGCCATCGTCGCGCTGCTGGACTGGAATCTGGAGCAGGCGCCGTACTTCATCGAGTCCGAACATATCGACGGCGGCAACCTCGCCGATTGGGCAGAGGCGCAAGGCGGTCTGTCACAGGTGCCGCTGGCGACGCGGCTGGAACTGATGGCGCAGGTCGCTGAAGCGCTGGCTGCTGCGCATTCGGTCGGCGTGCTGCACAAGGATATGAAGCCCGCCAACGTGCTGATCGAAAATGTCGCGGCGAATGACGGCGCAGCGCCGCGTTCACGGGTCAAGCTCTGCGACTTCGGCAGTGGCGGCATGCTGGACCAGGAGCGGTTGACCGCACTGGGCATCACGCGGCTCGGCTTCACGCAGGCTATTGCCGACCGGAGCACGAGCGGCACGCCGATGTATCTGGCGCCGGAAGTGCTGGCCGGCCAGCCGTCGACGGTTCGTGCCGACATCTACGCGTTGGGCGTGATGCTTTATCAGTTGGTGGTCGGCGACTTTCACAAGACGCTGGCGCCCGGCTGGGAACAGGAGGTCGAGGACGAGTTGCTGCGTGAAGACATCGCGCTCGCCGCTGCGGGTGACACCGTGCGGCGGCTGGCCGACGCCGCCACCTTCGCGCAGCGCCTGCGCAATTTGGAGTCGCGCCGGCGGCAGCGCTTGGAGGAGCGACAGGCTAAAGAAGCCGCTGCGCAGGCGCTCCGCGAAATCGAACGCGCCCGACAGGAGAGCGAGCGTCTGCGTGCGCGGCGTACGGGCATGCGCATCGCGGTCGCAGTGCTGCTCGCCGGCCTGGTTGTCAGCTCGGCGCTGTTCGTCGACGCGCAGCGCGAGCGCAAGCATGCGGAGACCGAAGCGGTCCATGCGAAAGCCGTCAGCGATTTTCTCAACAGTGACGTGCTGAGCGTGATCAGCTCAGGCGACCACCCGGTCAAGGATCTGACTGTCAAGCAGCTTCTTGACGCGGCTTCGCAGCAGGTCGAGAAGCGCTTTGCCAGTCAGCCGGATGTGGCGATTGATATCGACTATTCGCTCGGCATGTCCTATTACCGACTCGAACATTTACGCGAAGCTGAGCAGTTGCTGGATCGCGCTCTTATGGTCGCCGAGCGTCGGAAGGAGTTCCCCGATGAAAAAGCGATGCGGCTGGTCGGCAATCTCATGTGGATTAAGAACGACATGGGCTCGCTGCCTCAGACAATTGCCCATTACGAGCAGATTCTGGAATTGGGCAAGCAGCATCTCGGAACGACGAACCGCAGTGTTCTCGAACTGACCGAGCAGTTGGCCGGAGGCCACATTGCGCTCGGGCAATGGAAGCAAGGCGCTCAAGAGTATCGGCAAGTACTCCGCGACCGGTAACAATTAACGCCTGAAGCCGCCCTCGATATTGGACTCTTAAATCTCTCCTACGGCGCGTCACTGACCTTTCTTGGGGAGTTCGCGTCCGCGGAAAAGGAACTGCGCGAAGCGATATCACGGCTGACATCGGCGGCCGATCAAGAGAGCCCGGATGTAGGTAGAGCCAGAGTATGGCTTGGTGAAATCCTCATTGAGACTGGTCGCTACGCTGAGGGCAAAGTCGAGTTATCCAGTGCGCATCACATATTTGAAAAGTGGGTTCGCGATGACAGTGGATATGTTGTCATGGTGCAGTATCGCCGCGCGTTGGCGCAGCTCTACCAGAACGAGCCAGAAGCCGCCGCTTCGTTTCAGAAGATAATCAACGATCTTGATTCATGGACTACGGGCGAGAAGGATCAAACAGCACCCATGCGGGAAGGATTGGCGCTCGCCTATCAGCAGCAGGGCATGCTCCAGCAGGCGGCCACTACGATGCAAACGGCAATCGAGTCCAGCAGAAGAATCAACGGGGCATCTTTCCCGCAGACTCGACGTATGCTCGTCGAATTAGCGGACATTTTGCGGCTTTCCGGCGACGTGGCCGGAGCGCGTCACGTGATCGACGGCGATGTCCCAATCGATTTTGTCGATTTGCCTGAGCACCACCCATTCCGGGCCGAGCTACTGCGAGAACGCGGACTGCTTGAAAGTGCAGCAGGCGACGTCGAGGCCGCGCGGAAGTATCTCGGCGACGTGATGGTTATTTTCGATTTCGACTACGGCCGAGAACATTGGAAGACAAAGCGTGGCCAAGCAGAACTGGCCGCTCTGGCGAAGCGACACACATAGCCCGAAAATCATTTGCTGCACAGGAGAAGGATGATGACCACGAGACTCGAAGTAGGAAATCAAATCTTATGCTTGTTGCAGGGCCCGCGGGCTTGGGCGAGGTTCAGTAAATCCAGTGACATTGCAATGGAAATCGCTAGCAAGAAGTGGGGCATTACCCTAACGAAGCTCGAAATCGAAAAGGTGATCACGGTGCTGGGGAACTTCATAGACCGGGAATCGGAACAGAAGAGTCAATTTGTGATCCAGGTGACCGGCACTGCCCCAGGAGCAAGCGGAGGGACGACGGGTACCGGTGGACCTAAGACAAATGTGGTACCACCACCGCCACCAAAGGGACCGACGGCTGAGGAGCAGTTCATTTCACTGCTGCATCCCAAATGGCAGTACTCGTTGTCGTTGCCGATGCATCAGGTTTCAGGCCTGCAGGCCATTCTCGATTCCAGCTTCAATCGAAATAGGTAGTGCCTGGGGTCAAGGGCAACGAATCCCAGCGAAGAGCTGAAGTGTAAGGTCACTGATCGCAAAAACGGGGAAGCTGACGGAGACAGCGGGGTGCCATCAGATGACCCGGTACAAGCCCGAGTCGGGAAAAGGTCGCTCGGGTTTTGATCCCTACGCAAAACTGGCAGCGACACGCTGAGTTCCGCTCGCTCACGCCTCAACACGATGGCGCACTCACTATGGCAGTGAGGCCGCGACGCGCGGAGCCTGCGGCATAATCGTCGCATGGTCACCGTCGATGACGAACAGGCTCCTCTGCCGGCTCCCGGCCGGCGATGAACTACCTCGCCCACCTGCATCTCGCGGATGTTGCCACGCTGCCATTGTCTGGTGCGGTGCTCGGCGATTTCGTTCGCGGCCGGCTCGAAGATCGGTTTCCTCTGATGCTGGAGAAGTCGATCCGCCTGCACCGGCGCATCGATGTCGTTACCGATGCACACCCGCTGGTCGCTGCCGCAAGAGCGCGCTTCGATGACGGAGCAAGGCGCTATGCAGGCATCTTGCTGGATTTGATCTACGACCATTGCCTGGCGCTGGACTGGCCGCAGTCGCAGAAGGAATCGCTCAATCGCTTCACGAAGCGCGCCGCCGCGGCGGTATCGGACAACGATGCGTGGCAGCTGGCGATTGCCGAGCCTGCCCCTTCGGCATGGCGGTTCAAGCGGCTGCTACTTTCGTATCGCTTTGAGTCGGGCATCGAGCACGCAATCAGCCGCGTCGCCTCGCGCATGAAGCAGCCGCAGTACCTGATCGACGCCGGGCATGACTGGCGCGCGCATGTCCCGCAGCTTCGTCTGGAACTGCCTTTGCTGATGGCTGATCTGGAACGGGTGGCGCGCGAGTTTGTCGCCTCATGAAACTCCAAATTCCCGCTCTCTCCGGGAGAGAGTGAGGTGAGGGAGTTTCAATCTTGAGATAAATCCTTAATTTGAAAGTCCCTCATCCCTGCCCTTCTCCCGGAGGTAGAAGGGTTCCCCCACCCCCTTCCCGAACCGTCTGACTTCAGGGTTGCGGTGGCGCGCTCCGGTCGAGCAGTTCGATGATGGCGTCGACCACCCGCCGCGGCTCGCGCCAGAGCACGAAGTGATCTTCGTCCGGCAGGCGCTGCACGATGCCGTTCGGCTTCGGCAGCACCGCTTCGGCGTAGTCGGCCGTGCGCGGGTCGACCAGCGTGTCCTTCAGACCCTGCATGACCGTGATCGGCATCGTCAGCCGCGCCCAGCCCGGCTCCATTTCCTTCAACTCATGTGCCAGCGGCATGATCTCGGCATTGGAGTTGTAGAGATCGTCGTCGGCGAAGCGGTGCTGCAGCCAGGTGCCGGCGAGCACACGCGCCAGCCAGCTGTCGGCGAGATAGTTGAACCAGCGTGGGTGTTCGTAGTCGGGTGCGATCGACGGCGCGATCAGAAGTACGGCGCGCACCCGGTCGGGATAGTCCATCGCCATGCGCGCCGCGATCGGGCCGCCGAGCGAATGGCCGACGAGGAGCGCACGGCCTTCGCCGCCGCCTTCGATGTCGAGCAGCGGCGCGAGCAGGCGCGATTGATCGGCCAGCTCGGGAACCATGTGACCGCTGCCGGAGTTGCCGAATCCGGGACGATCGACGGCGATCATCGTGGCCACCTTGCGCAGGCGCGGGCTCGCGAGGAAATCGCTCCAGCCCTGCCAGTTGCCGGGCGTGCCGTGGATGAAGACGATACGCGCCGGGCCGCCGCGCATCAGCAGGTAGTGGACCTTGCGGCCATCAACGGTGTAGTCGTGCGGTTCCGGGCGCGGTGGGTTGGGGAACAGTTGCGTCAGGTGGTCGTCGTAGACGGGTTCCGTCGCCTGCGGCTGCGCACAGCCCGCGAGCACCGACAACGCGCCCAGCACAGCCCAGACCGTCCGCACCGCCATTACGCCGCGCCTGCCTCGGTCAGCAATTCGGCGATGCGCCGGTCCTTCTCAGCCCACAGTCCGGCGACCCAGGCCTGGAAGCGTTTGCGGAACTGCGGGTCTTCCTCGTAGCTGCCGACGTACATCTCGTGCGGAATGGTGATCTGCCGGACTTCGACGATGACCTGCGGCACGGTCCCCGAAAGAAACTGCCAGAAGCCGCGTGCGCCGCCGGGATAGACGATGGTCACGTCGAGCAGATGATTGATGTTCTCGCCGAGCGCGCCGAGCGCCAGCGCGAAGCCGCCGGATTTCGGCTTCAGCAGATGCGTGTACGGCGACTTCTGTTTCACTTTTTTGGCAGCGCTGAAACGCGTGCCTTCGACGAAATTCAGGATTGTGACGGGGATGTTGCGATAACGCTCGCAGGCCTTGCGCGTGGTCTCGAGGTCCTTGCCGCGCAGCTCCGGATGCCGCGCCAGATACGACGGCGAGTAGCGTTTCATGAACGGATAATCGAGCCCCCACCAGCAGAGGCCGAGCACGGGCACCCAGATCAGTTCCTGCTTGATGAAGAATTTGAAGAATGGCGCGCGCCGGTCGAAGGCCTTCATCAGCACGTAGATGTCGTTCCAGGTCTGGTGGTTCGACCAGACCAGGTACTGCCCCCTGGGATCGAGCGTCTCGACGCCGCGAATCTGCCAGCGTGTCGGCAGCAGCTTGTCGCCGAGCCAGGTGTTGACCGTCGCCCAGTGCTGGCCGCAGGCCCCGGCGGCGCGCGAGCAGACATCTTTCAGCGTGCGGCCCGGCGCAATCAGCTTGAGCAGCGCGAAGACGTACAGCGGCAGCGCCCAGAACACGGTGTTGGTCGACAGCAGCAAGACCATTACCGTGCCGGTCAGACAGGAGGGCAGGAAGCGCAGCATCAGAAGTTCATCCTCGGGGTGATCGGGTCTTCACCGGGCTGGCGTTGCGCTGCTGGCGGTTGCCGGCGGCGGTTCGTTCGAGATTGCGCGCCGGCGCCCGACGGAATCGAGCAGTTCGACGATGCGGAAATCACCCGGCGGCAGCGCCACGAGCACGCAGGGGCTGGTCAGCATCTGCGCACGCAGCTCGCTGTTCGGCTCGAGGAAGTTTGCGTAGAGCGACACCACGTCACCGGCGCTCCGCGCCTGCCGGAGCACTGCGACCGAATAACCACCGGTATTGCGCGCACCGTGTTCGACGACGGCGAAGGCACCGGGTGGCAGCACGCCGCCATCGGTCAGATCGATGCCGCGCGCGCGTTGCCAGTCGCGCACGGCGTTCGCCGTCGGCAGCAGCGTCACCGCCGCCGCGCCGCTTTCGGTACCGCAGTTGCTGAGGCGGCGTACTTCACTGACTTCGATGCCGTCCGGATCGCGCGCAAGATCGGCGCAGCCGCCGAGCGTCGCCAGTACACCCGCCGCCAGCAGCAGGCGCCGATTTCGGTACGAGTGCATGCCCTGTCATTTCTCCACGAACGCGGCGGCGTTTGCCGGCGCGTGGCGGTAGTTTCGCATGCCGCTCTCGACGGCGGCGTCCTGCAGGATCAGGTCGGCCGCGCGTTCGGCGATCATCGTCGTTGGCGCATTGGTGTTGCCGCCGATCAAGGTCGGCATGATCGAGGCATCGACCACGCGCAAGCACGCGAGGCCGTGCACGCTCAGACGCGGATCGACCACGGCCATCGCGTCGCGGCCCATCTTGCAGGTGCCGACGGGGTGGTAGACGGTTTCCGATTTCGCGCGGATGTACGCGCGGATCTGCTCGTCGCTCTGCACCGAAGCACCCGGCTCGAATTCGCTGAGCCGATGCGCCGCGAAGGCCGGCTGTGCGAGCACTTCGCGGGCTTTCCTGAAGCCATCGACGAGGGCCTGAAGGTCGCGTTCGGTGGCGAGGTAGTTGGCGTCGATGAGCGGCGGCGTCAGCGGATCAGCGTTCGCAAGCCGGATCGTGCCGCGGCTCTCCGGCCGCAGGAAGCAGGTCAGCAGCGTGTACGCGCAATGCCGGAACAGCGGCGTCAGATTCTGCCCGCGATGGGCGTAGACGAACGGCACGAGATGCCATTGCAGGTCGGGAATCGCCTGCGCGGCATCGCTCTTGATGAAGCCGCCGGCCTGCGCGAAATTCGATGTCAGCTCGCCACGGCGGCCCAGGAAATACTTGAACAGGTTGATCGCGGACTTCAGCAGCCCGAGCGGCCGCAGCGCGACCGAATGCCGCGTCTTCTCCTTCCAGGCGATGTGGATGTCGAGATGATCCTGAAGGTTTTCGCCAACGCCCGGCAGCTCGTGCAGGACGTCGATGCCGTGCCGCTCCAGTTCCGCGCGCGGACCGACGCCGGACAGCATCAGCAATTGCGGCGAGCCGATTGCGCCGGCGCTCAAGACGACCTCGAAGCGCGCGCGGATATCGGCATATTTGCCGCCGTACAGGATGCGCACGCCGACAGCGCGGCAACCTTCGAACAGCACGCGCGTGGCCTGCGCGCGCGTGATGACCTTGAGATTCGGGCGCGCCTTCGCCGGATCGAGAAAGCCGCGCGCATTGCTGCACCGTCGGCCGTCTTTCTGCATCGTGTGATAAAGGCCGACACCTTCCTGCTGCGGGCCGTTGAAGTCATCGGTGCGTGCGTGTCCGGCCTCGATGCCGGCCTGCACGAATGCCTCCATCAGCGGATTGACGTAACGATGCTCGGCGACGTTCAGCGGCCCGCTGCGGCCGTGGTAGGTGCCACCTTCGGCGACCTTGTCGATCGCCTCGAAGTTTTCCATCCTGCGGAAATACGGCAGTACGTCTTTATAAGACCAGCCATCGTTGCCGAGATTGGCCCAGTGGTCATAGTCCCAGGCGTGGCCGCGGACGTAGCACATCGCGTTGATCGAAGAGGAGCCGCCGAGCGTGCGGCCGCGCGGCCAGTACATCGATCGGTTCGCGCAGTTTTTTTGCGGCGTGGTCCAGAAGCTCCAGTTCAGGATCGTGCTGCGGAGCACCGGAATGATGCCGGCCGGAATGTGGATGAACGGACTGCTGTCGGCCGGTCCGGCTTCGAGCAGGCAGACCTGCCACTTGCCGCTGGCGCTGAGACGGTTGGCGAGTACGCAGCCGGCGGAACCGCCGCCGACGATCACGAAATCGAAGGCCGTGCTCTGGCTCAATTTGCGCCCCACGGCCAAGGACTCGCGAATCCTCATTGCACTCGGCTTCGATCCAAAACGGATGTTGAGTCTATGTCGCAGGCGTGCTGGTCGTCACGCGCCATAAGCCCGATTGTTCGGTGCTACCGTGCCGCATGAATTCCACTGTTCCCGCGACAGCGCCCGACACATCACCCGCCGTGACCGAACAGCGGCTGACGCTGCCGAGTCTTCTCAAAGCCCTGATCGACGATGGCCTGGTCGCCGCCGAATTTGCGCGCGCGCTGCTCGCGCGTTCCCCGGAGCGGGGCCCGGCAAAACATCCCCTGGTCCAGGTTGCCGATTGCGACTGGGAAAATCTCCGGCAGCCGGGCCGCAAGCTGACGCTGGAAGCGCTGGTGCAATGGCTAGCGAGCCGCGCCGGCATGCCTTACCTGCGCATCGATCCCCTGGCGATCGACGTCGCGCGCATCACGACCGTCGTGCCCTACGCCTACGCCGCGCGGTTGAAGATCCTGCCGGTCAAGGTCACGGCCACCCAGGTCACCATCGCGACCGCCGAACCCTGGATCACCGAATGGGAACGCGATCTTCGGCGCGCGCTGAAGCTCGATATCCAGCGCGTGCTCGCCAACCCGCTCGACATCGAGCGCTATCTCGTCGAGTTCTACGCGCTCGCGCGCTCGGTCAAGGCCAGCGGCGAGGAGCGCGCCAAGTTCGCGAGCTTCGGCGGCGCGCGCTCGCTCGAACAATTGATGGAGCTGGGCCGCCGTGGCCAGCTCGCGGCCGACGACTCGCATGTCATCAACATCGTCGACTGGCTGCTGCAATATGCCTTCGATTCGCGCGCCAGCGACATCCACCTGGAGCCGCGGCGCGACACCGGCAACGTCCGCTTCCGGATCGACGGCGTGCTGCACGAGGTCTATCAGATTCCGGCGACGGTCATGGTCGCGGTCACCAGCCGCATCAAGATTCTCGGCCGCATGGACGTCGCCGAAAAGCGCAAGCCGCAGGATGGCCGGATCAAAACGCGCTCGCCGGAGGGCAAGGAAATCGAGCTGCGTTGCGCGAGCCTGCCGACTGCGTTCGGCGAAAAACTGGTGCTGCGCATCTTCGATCCGGAAGTGCTGGTGAAGGATTTCCGCCAGCTCGGTTTTTCCGAAGGCGAGGCCGCGCGCTGGCGCGGCATGATCGAACAGCCGAACGGCATCGTGCTGGTCACCGGGCCGACCGGCTCGGGCAAGACCACCACACTTTATTCATCGCTGAAGCAGCTCGCGACACCGCAGGTCAATGTCTGCACGATCGAGGATCCGATCGAACTCGTCGACGGCAGCTTCAACCAGATGCAAGTGCAGCCCAACATCGACCTGAATTTCGCCGAGGGCATCCGCGCGCTGATGCGCCAGGACCCGGACATCATCATGGTCGGCGAAATCCGCGATCTGGAAACCGCCGAGATCGCGATCCAGGCCGCGCTGACCGGCCATCTCGTGCTCTCGACCTTGCACACCAACGACGCGCCGAGTGCGGTGACGCGCCTGCTCGATCTCGGCGTGCCGGCGTATCTGATCAAGTCGACCCTGCTCGGCATCGTCGCGCAGCGACTGCTGCGCACGTTGTGCCCGCATTGCCGGCAGCCGGCGCCGATCGACGCCGGGCGCTGGCAGGACCTCGTCGGCGGCTGGCCGCTCGCGAAGCCGGACCATGTCAACGTGCCGGTCGGTTGTCTCGAATGCCGCGAGACCGGCTACCTCGGCCGGATCGGCATCTACGAAATCATGCCGCTGACGGTCACGCTCAATACGCAGATTCACGATCAGACCGACCTGATTCTCCTGCGCGAACAGGCGCTGAAGGAAGGGATGATGCCGCTGCGCATCGCCGGTTGTCTGAAGGTGGTGGCGGGCGTGACCAGTGTCGAAGAGGTGTTGGGTGTGGCGGCGATGGTGCGGGTCTGAACCCCGCCACGTGCATCTCGCGCGATAATTGCGCCCGATGAATCGCCCAGAACAGGAACGCAGGCTGCCGCCAGGCCAGGCGCTGACCGACAAGTTTCCGGTCGTCGGCGAAATGACGCCGGCGCCGGGGCTGTCGCGCGCGAGCTGCCGGATCGAGATTGCCGGGCTGGTCGAGCACCCGCTGAGCCTGTCCTTCGATGAATTGCTGGCGCTGCCGCAGCAACAGCGCGTCGCCGACATCCATTGCGTGACCGGCTGGTCGCGGCGCGCGCTGTCGATGCGCGGCCTGCCGGTCGCGGCATTGCTCGCGCCGGCCGGCGTGAAGCGGGAGGCTCGCTATGCCCGCTTCATCGCGCACAGCACACGCGCGCACGACACGTCGCTGCCGCTGGCGCTGGCGCTGGCCGACACATGGCTGGTGCATGAAATGGACGGCCTGCCGCTAAGCGGCGACCACGGCGGTCCGCTGCGCACGGTCACGCCCGGCCGCTATTTCTACAAGAGTCTGAAGTGGCTTGCGCGGATCGAGCTGCTGGCTGTTGACCAGCCCGGTTACTGGGAGCGCGAGAGCGCGTATCACAACGTGGCCGATCCGCTGCTCGAACAGCGCTTCGATGAATCCCGCATCGCCAGCGCCGAAGTCGTCACCGCATTCCGCGAGTCGACCGACTTCACGCCGTGGCGCACGCAGGTGCTGCTGAAGGCGCGACTCGGCGGCTGGCGCCCGAGACACCTGGACCTGTCCGGCGTGCAGCTCAAGTACTGCTCGCTGCGCAAGGCCGCACTGGCGGGCGCGAGCTTTCGCAACGCCAACCTGAGCCTGTCGAATTTCGAAGGTGCCGATCTGCGCGGTTGTGATTTCAGCGGCGCCGATGTCGAGGGCGCGAGTTTTGCCGGGGCCGACCTCAGGGATGCATTGATGACCGACACTGCCTTGTCCGCCACCCGCTTCTTCCGGGACTTCGCCAACGGCAACCGCCTCGCGGCGAACGTGCAGGGCCTGGGCGTATCCGGCGCGCGCGGGCTGCTCGAAGACCAGGCGGTGTTCCTGCGCCAACAGGGCGTGGCCGGAGTGCCGGAATGAGCGCCTCGCCGATTCGCTACGCCGGCCTGTCGGTCGCCGCCGCCATATTCGTGCTCGGCCTGAAGCTCGCAGCCTGGCGCATCAGCGGCTCGGTCGGGCTGCTGTCCGATGCGCTCGAAACCCTGACCAACGTCGGCGGGGCGACGATGGCGCTGCTGATGCTGCGGCTCGCGGCACAACCGCCGGACGAGGAGCACGCCTACGGCCACAGCAAGGCCGAATATTTTTCCAGCGGCTTCGAGGGCATGCTGATTTTTTTCGCCGCCGGACTGATCGCGCACGAAGCGGTGCCGCGCCTTTTCCATCCGCAGCCGATCCAGTCGGTTGGCCTCGGGCTCGGCATTGCCGTATTCGCCACGCTCATCAATTTCGCGGTCGCGCGGATTCTGCGGCGCGCGTCGCGGCACCACGATTCGATCACGCTCGATGCCGACGCGCGCCATCTGATGGCTGACGTCTGGACCACCGTCGGTGTCGTCGCCGGCGTGGCGCTGGTCGCGTTGACCGGCTGGCTCTGGCTCGATGCCGTGGTGGCGCTCGCGGTCGCGGTAAACGTCCTGTGGGAAGGTTATTCGCTGATCCGTGAAGCCGCGATGGGGCTCATGGACGCAGCGTGGCCGGAAGCCGAGAAGCGCGTGCTGACGGACGTGCTCGACCGCTTTCGCGCCGAGGGCAAGCCCGGCGAAATCGAATTCCACGCGTTGCGCACACGCAGTTCGGCGGCGCGGCGCTTCGTCGACTTTCACGTGCTGGTGCCCGGCGAGTGGAGTGTGCAGCGCGGCCACGATCTGGTCGAGCGCATCGAACAGGAACTGGACGCGCGGCTGCCGCGCCTGACGGTGTTCACGCATCTGGAGCCTTCGGAAGACCCGCGCTCGTACAACGACGAGGGTCTGGACCGCGCGCCTGAGCCCTGAGTGCAATCGCGCTCGTAACGCTGCGCGGCGACGACACACACGATGACGACCGGACCGGCATCGCCGATGCGTCGCGCGGCCGGCGACGAGGTTGCTCGCGCGGTCCGAAAAGTGACGCCGTAGCCGCCGGCAGGCTGCTGTCGTGCTCCGCTCACCAGCGTCCGTAGCGGCTGCAACCGGTATTCCGTCACAATAGCGGGCAGCGAAAGCGGGGGGCTTTCGATGCGCTTCCTGCATACTGCGGGCTGTCGGAAAACGGGGGATCAGAGCCAGATGGAATCGACCGACGAACTGATACATGGCCTTTATCGCGCGGCGGTCGAGGAAGACTGGCCCGATTTCCGGAGCCGGGCGCTGGTCAGAGTCTGCGAAAAATTCGGCGCCGCTACAGCGGCCTGGTGGGTGCGTGGCGTCGATACCGAAGGCGGCGAACTGACCCAGCATCCGCAGCCACACGTCACCACTGCGGCACTGGCCGCGCTCAAATTTCCCGGGGTCAACGGCGAGGCCCTGATCGAACTGCCGACGCGCGGGCAGACGGCGCTGGCGCTTCAGCACAAGCATCACGATGCGGCCGTTGTCAGCACGGTGATGCTGCACTTCCCGAGCGACCGCAAACTGCCGTCGTCGGAGGCTGTGCGGCGCGTCGCGCTGCACATGATCGAAGCCGGCGGGCTGGCGCTGCGCCAGTTCATCCGCCGCGACGACTGGCTTGCTTCGATGGGTCGCTCCAATCGCGGTTCGGCCGCGCTGGTCGATTCCGACGGCAGCCTGTTTGCGGCGAGCGAGCGCTTCCGCGAAATGATTGAGGCCGGCCCGAACACCCCGCCGCGGCTGCCGTTCGAATTGCCGGAAGCGGTGCTCGGCGAAGAAGGCGGCGAGTTCGTGCACGGGCCGCTGCACATGCGCGTGCGGCGCTGCGGCGATCTTTATCTGCTGTATGCGCGCAAGCCTCTGCCGCTCGATGCACTGTCGCCGCGCGAGCAGGAAATCGCACGCGCGCTGGGCAACGGCAAGACGCTGAAGTCGATCGCACGGCAGTACGGCATCGCCGTCTCGACTGTCGCCAATCACACCACGCGCATCTATCGCAAGCTGGCGATCTATCGCCGCGAGGACCTGATCGAGCTGGTGCGCATGCGTTCGGAAGTCGGGCGCAAAACGGGGTAGTCCTGGCCATTCGGCAGCCGGCACCGGGCCGCGGAAGCGGTTTCGATGCTGCATGCCGCCGACGCATCCGGCAGACTGTGCGGCCATGTCCGCCGCGCCCGCCCTTCTCGAAGTCCGCGACCTTGTTAAGCACTATCCGAAAGTCCGTGCGGTGGACGGCGTCAGCTTCGACGTGCGGGCCGGCACCTGCTTTGGCCTGCTCGGCCCGAACGGCGCCGGCAAAAGCACGACGATCGAGATGTGCGAGGGGCTCTCGAAGCCGACGGCCGGCACGATCCATTACCGCGGTCAGCCGCTCGGCCGGCATTACCGCGAGCGCGTCGGCATCCAGTTCCAGGACACCGCGCTGCAGGATCATCTGACCACGCGCGAGAACCTGCGCTTCTTCAGTGCGCTGTATCCGGTGCGGCGGCCGCTGGCCGAACTGATCGCGCTGTGCCGGCTCGAGGAATTCCTCGACCGCGACACGCGCAAGCTCAGCGGCGGCCAGCGGCAACGCTTACTGCTGGCGATCGCCCTGGTCAACGACCCGGAACTGTTGTTTCTGGACGAGCCGACCACCGGTCTCGACCCGCAGGCGCGGCGCAATTTCTGGGACCTCGTGACCGGCATCAAGGCCGCCGGCAAGACCGTCGTGCTGACCACGCACTATATGGAAGAGGCCTATCTGCTCTGCGACGAAATCGTGATCGTCGATCACGGCAAAATCATCGCGCGCGGTATTCCTTCGCAGCTTCTGGCCGAGCACTTCGACGACTCCATCCTCGAGCTGCCGATTGCCGAAGCGCGCAAGCTCGACGGCGGCGCGCTGGGCTGGAAGGCGAAAGGCGAGTCGGCCGAAATCCAGACGCCGGATGTCAACGCCGCCGTGGCGAGTTTGCTGGCGGCAGGCGTGTCACTGGCGCAGTTGCGCATCCGGCCGCGCACGCTTGAGGACCTTTTTATCGAGTTGACGGGCAGGGCCCTGCGGACATGAGCCACCCGTCGAGGGGCCCCTCCGGGGATCGACGGCAAGGCGAATGGCCGCGGCCGGCGACGGCGCGAAGGGTTCCGGCAACGGAGCAATCGCGGAGCCGGCGAGCATGACCGGCTTCTGGCGCCGCCTGCACGCCGCCACTCTGGCGCGCAGCCTCGAGTTCATGCGCGACAAGTCCGCGCTCGGCTGGAACCTTGTGTTCCCTCTGTTTCTCGTCGCCGGCCTCGCGTTCGTGTTCTCCGGGCCGGGCCAGCCGATCTTCAAGGTCGCGGTCATCGCGCCGGCTGATGCGAAGCTCGACGCCTCGCTGCATCCGTTTCTCGCGACACCGCAGGTGCAGTTCTACCGCGAGATCAGCCGTGAGGCGGCGCTGCCGAAAGTACAGCGCCACCGTGTCGACCTGCTGATCGATCTGAGCGCAACGCCCGGCCGCTACTGGCTCAACGAACAATCCGCGAAAGGCCGGCTGCTCGAACAACTGCTCGCCGGCAGCGCCGGCCCGAAGCTCGAACGTGAAGTCACGAGCGGTCGCGAAATTCGCTATGTCGACTGGGTCGCGCCCGGCGTGCTCGGCATGAACATGATGTTTGCGTGCCTGTTCGGAATCGGCTATGTGATCGTGCGCTATCGCAAGAGTGGTTATCTCAAGCGGCTCAATGCCACGCCGCTGCGTGCCTTCGAGTTCCTGCTCGCGCAGCTGCTGTCGCGTCTGCTCCTGATCGTCACCATCAACGCGCTGGTGTTCACTGCCTGCCGGCTGGTGCTCGGGTTGCGCATGGAAGGCTCGTACTGGAACCTGCTGCTGGTCACGACGCTCGGCGCGTTCTCGATGACGGCGATGGGGCTCGTGGTTTCGGCGCGCATCGCCAGCGAGGAACTGGCCGGCGGGCTGCTCAACGTGATCTCGACACCGATGATGGTCGTCTGCGGCGTGTTCTTCTCGCTCGACGGTGCACCGCGAATCCTCAAGATCATCTCGCAGTTCTTCCCGCTGACGCACCTGCTCCAGGCGGCGCGCGCCATCATGCTGGACGGCGCCGGCCTCGCCGAAATTTCCGGGAACCTCGCGGCGCTCACCCTGATGAGCGTCGTGTTTCTCGCGCTCGGTTCGGCATTGTTCAGGTGGCGGCAGGACTAACCAAGCCATTCCGTGCGCTGCGGGTGCAGGAACTATCGATGAACCAACGGCAGATCACCGGGTCAAAAATTCAGCCAGTGCACAGCACCGGTTCCCCCTGATCCATAAATAGCTGTTCCATAAATTAAAGGAGTTCTCAATGAACACCAGCAAGAATGCTGACCGCGCCGATAAAGTCGTCGACGATGCTGCCCACAGCGCCGCCGCCGACCAGGCCAAAGGTCATACCAAGGAAGTCATCGGCAACGTCAAGGCCAAGGTCGGCAAGTTCATCGGCGACGAGGAACTCGAAGCCGAGGGCCATTTACAGAATGCCGAGGGCAAGAAAGACCGCCTGAAGGGCGAAATCAAGGAAAAAATCGAAGACGTCAAGGACACGGTCAAGGCCGGCGTCGACGTCGTCAAGGACAAGATCGCCGACGTTCGTCGCAGGTAAGTTCCGGCTTCAGGAAAAACCCCGTTCGCGGGGTTTTTTTTGGCTTCGATCCGGTGGCGATGCAGGATCGTCTTCGGTGGCATAACATTTTTCGCCTGCGCCGAGGTACATTTCGCAGCAAGCCGCCATGAACTCGGCGTCCTTCCCTCACGCCAAGAAACCGCATGCGCCCGCACAGTATCGACTACGCCGAAAACATCATCTGCATCGACACCGAGCAGTACCGGCCCGGTCTCGCCGCCTGTTATCTGGTGCGCGGCGGCGACCAGTACGCGTTCGTCGACTGCGGCACCTCGCTGTCGGTGCCCGGCATCCTGCGCGTGCTGGAGCACCGCGGCATCGCGCGCGAGCAGGTTGCCTACGTCATGCCGACGCACGTCCATCTCGACCATGCCGGTGGCTCGGGGCTGCTCATGCGCGAATGCCCGAACGCGACGCTGCTGATCCACCCGCGCGGCGCCAAGCACATGACCGACCCGGCGGCGCTGATCGCGGGCGCGGCCGGCGTTTACGGCGAGGCCAACATGGCCGGGCTCTACGGCGAAATCCTGCCGGTCGCGGCGTCGCGCGTGATCGTCGTCGAGGACGAATTCGTTCTCGATTTCAACGGCCGCGTGCTGCGTTTCATTGACGCGCCCGGCCACGCGCGGCATCACTACGCGATCTGGGACGCGCAGAGCCGCGGCTGGTTCACCGGCGACACCTTCGGCATTTCCTATCGCGATTTCGATGGTCCGAACGGGCCCTACCTGTTCCCGACGACCACACCCGTGCAGTTCGAGCCGGATGCCTGGTTCGCGACGCTCGAACGCTTCATGGCGACCGACCCGGAGTCCATGTACCTGACGCACTACGGACGCGTCGGCAACGTGGCCGAGCTGGCTGCGGACTTGCGCGGCGGCATCGCGATGTATCAGAGCATCGCGCTGCATCTCGCCGATGCGCCGGATCGCCACACCCGGATTCGCGCCGCGCTGAGCCTGCAAGCGGAAGAGGAACTGGTCGCGATGGGCTGTCCTCTGAGCGAAGAGAGGATCCGCGAACTGCTCGCCTTCGACATGGAACTCAATGCCCAGGGCCTTGGCGTCTGGCTTGCACGGCAGCAACAGAAATAGCAACACACATCGTTGGTCGTGTTTCGATAACCAGAGGGATCGGCACAATGAACAGCAAACTGAAGCAACTCGCACGTGACTCGCGCGGGCTCCTGATCTTCCTCGGGCTGATGTTCGTGTTCCGCTCGGCTGTCGCCGACTGGATGGTCGTGCCCAGCGGCTCGATGAACCCGACGCTCATGGAAGGCGATTACATCCTCGTGCAAAAGACCCGCTACGGCGTGCCGGTGCCGTTCACCGATATCCACTTGACCACCGGCACCGACCCGCAGCGCGGCGAGATCGCCGTGTTCCACTCGCCGACTGACGGCAAGCGGCTGGTCAAACGCGTGATCGGCGTGCCCGGCGACCGCGTGGCG
>JAYWBB010000017.1:0-7782 GCA_043781855.1 Nevskia sp.
GATCGCCGCCATTCGGCAATCGGCTACCAGACGCCGGTCGCCGCAGAGGCAGCACTCAAAGCTGCATAGCCTGGTGTACGTCAAACCGGGGCACGATCAAGTCACACCCTCGAAGCGGGGCGCAGACCGGGAGGAAGTCCGATTACGGGCATTGATGCGCCACCCAATTGCACACACGACCATGTCAGCGCTTTCCAGCCGACATATCGCCGCCTACCGAGATGAACGTTTGAAAGGGGTCTCGGCCAATACCGTCAACAAAGCACTGAACCATCTCGGCCACGTCATCGAAACCGCGCGTCGCGAGCGGGGCGTTGCGCTTCCTGAAACCCGGTGCGTATGGTTCGACGCCCACGCGGCTGTCCTCCGGGAGATCGAAGGCTAATGACGGGGAGCAGGAGAAGCTGTTCAATGCCTGTGAGGATTCGCGCAATCCGCATCTTTGGCCGGCGATTATGCTCGCGTTGGAAACTGGAATGCGCCAAGGCGAAATTCTCAGCCTGCAATGGATGCACGTAAATCTGGATAAGCGTGTCACTCACTTACCCCTCACTAAGAACGGCGACGCCCGTAGTATTCCGCTGTCGACCGTTGCAGTTGAAACGCTTCGCCGAATTCCGCGCTCGCTCGATGGTCGCGTGTTCACCGGAACCACACCCGCTTCATCTGCCCGCGACCCGGCAAGGCATCATCAGCGTCCGCCTCGTGCTTCCCCAGCCAAATGCGCAACAGGTTCGGACCAATCTCCAAATCGCGGGCGATCTGCGCCTTGGGCATCCCGCTCTTCGCCAAACGTACCGCCTCAAGCTTGAACTCGGGGCTGTGTACTCTTCTTCCCATAAATCACCTCTGGGCACATCTTCACACACTCATCGGATGTGTCCGGGAAATCGGGGGAAGCGCATACTGACTCCTCCACGGTTTCATTCTTCGAGCATGCTCAATCCCTTATTACGGATTCCGGAGATTCAAAAGGCCAACGGCGTACGCACGCTGCCCATCACGCTGCTCTGCGGATTTCTCGGTGCCGGCAAGACCACGTTGCTAAACAGCCTGCTGACCCAAGGCGATAGACGAAACCTCGCGGTGCTGGTCAACGATTTCGGCGAACTCAACATCGACGCCAAGCTGATCGTGAAGGTGGAAGGTCAACAGATGGAACTCGCGAACGGCTGCATCTGTTGCTCAATTCGCGATGACTTGGTGGCGGGGGTGGAACAGCTGCTCGCCTCCGACCCTGCACCGGAGCAGTTACTGATTGAAACCAGCGGTGTGTCGGATCCAATGAACATCCTATGCACCTTCAACACCTCGAAGGTTCGTCGTCGGATCTTCCTGGAGAACGTGGTCACCGTGGTCGATGCGGTACATGCATTGGATACGCGCGACACGGAAGCAGGCGAACTGTTCCAGAGACAGATCCGCGGTGCATTCATGGTCGTGCTGAATAGAGTGCAGGTCGCCGGTCCGGCGCAGACCCAGAAGGTGCGCGAACTCATCACCGAGTTGCTACCCAACGCATCGATCTTCGAAACCGCTGACGGAACCGTGCCGCTGACAGTCATGCTCGGCGACAACCGCCAGGGCCAGTCTGCGTTTCGGCCGGAGCCGACAATGGATCGCCGCGCGCACCCGTTTTCGAGCATGGTTTACCGCAGCACGCGCCCGATCCGCCGCGCGGAGTTCATGCGCGTGATGAACGAACTCGCGAGTACTGTGTATCGCGCCAAAGGCTTCATCAATTTCAAGAACTACCCGCTGACCACGCTCTACCAGAAAGTCGGCAGCTTCCAGTCTCACTCGAATGGGATCTCTTGGGGGATAGATCAGCCGCGCACGGACTTGGTGCTGATAGGCGCGACGCAGCGATTCGATTCTGCGGCGATCACCGAGGCGCTGGACGCGTGCTGCTCGGACTGAACAAGGGAGGATGATTGTGCGGGCAGAACAGTCGAACTCGTCCACGAACACCACTACGTTCCAGCATGGCACGAACGGCGCCGCGCTGTGTGCCCAATCCATGGGAAAGCATTCGACGATCGCGACATGCGCCGACAACGGAGAAATGGATCCAAGGTGCGCTATACCATTCCCTTTTCACGCACCAACCGAATAGCTTCGAGTCGGCTTCTCACACCGAGCTTTCCGTAGATATTCTTGAGGTGGCATTTGACCGTGTCACGGCCGACGAACATTGCCGTTGCGATCTGTTCATTGGACATGTAGTTCACGATCATCGACAGAATCTTCTTTCCCCGTTCGGTGAACGGTTCGATAGCTGACGCTGACACATTGCCCGCCTGCTCGATGCGGGCAGCCGGTGGCAACAGCAGATCTGGATTATTGCTGCCAATCAGTCTGGCCAGGAACGCGTAGGTCTTTGTGACCGTACCGGAGTCGTTGGCGTTGGCCCGCAGCTTCAGGTGCTCCAGGAGCAGCGTCACCCGAGCTCGCGAAGAAGGTGGCGAACTCCTCGTGCGAGAAGCGCAGCTCCTCTGCGCGGATCACCAGCGCCGCGTCGCCCACGACCAACCGGGGCAGCTCTACTTCCGGCACCAGACGGCTCGCGAGAAACCATCGAATCCCCGGCGGCGTGCTGGCGAGCAGTTCACTCAGGAAGCCGAGCATCATGCGGCTGCTGACGAAATGCAGATCGTCAAGGAAGACGGCCACCGGGCCGCCGAGCTGCATGAGCTGCATGAGCTGCTCCACCAGCCAGTTTGTGCGCGAGCTCATGTCGGCGGTGCGCGCGGGTATCACGGCATCCTTCGCGACGCCGGCCTGCACCAGCAGGCCAGCCACCATCTGCTGTACGTGCCCAAGGAAACGCGTGATGTCGTAGTCGCTCTCATCCAGCGACATCCACCCGGTCAGCATGGCGCGCCTGCGGCAACCGTTCTGCGCTTGAAGCATCAAGGACGTCTTGCCATGACCCGCCGGGCCCTGGAACACCACCACGCGGGAAGGCATCGGGGCAAAGATGCGCTTGAGCAGGCCTTCGCGCTCCACCGCATGACGGTGTGCCGAGGGGGACGAGACCTTGTGATTGAGCACGGAAGCGCTAGAGAGGCCGATGCCACGGCGTTCCCCCTTGGCCGTCCGAGTGCCCTGCATCTTCCTTTTCTCCAGCGTTCGACCTGAGCGACGCGCGCGACGCGTGGGCTGCATCGCAGCACCGAACCCGGCGCAATACCGGATTTTCCGATCTCAAGAGCGCGCCCGACAGGGGATTGGATTTACCCTCCGGGGTAGGGTCGCCCCCTAATAGCTCCATCTCTAACTTTCTGTAGACTGACGCAGCAATTGCAGGGTGAAAAACCCGATCAGGAGGAGATAGATGGCGAAGTTCATCAATATCGACAATGGCGGCACGCTGACTGACATCTGCGTGATAGACGGCAACCAGGTTCACCGAACCAAGACCCTGACCACACCGCATGACCTGTCGCGATGCCTCTTCGACGGACTGACCAAGGCTTCCAAGGCCATCTATGGCAAGGAAGACCTGATCGCGCTGATCACCAGCACCGACCACATCCGCTACTCGACGACGCAGGGCACCAATGCCCTGGTCGAACGCAAGGGTCCGCGCCTGGGCGTCGTGCTCACCGGTGCACTGTCCGCCGCGCAGCTCAAGGCAGACGGCAAGGCTGCCGAGTTGTTCGACGCCGTGATCGGAGAACGCGCAGCGACCCTGGACCTGAAACTTCAGGGCGCGGCGTTCGAGATGGCGGCGGTCAAGGCGATCAACGCGCTGTCCTCCAGCGGCGCCAACCGCATCGTCGTCGCGCACGGCGGTGCAGATCGCTCCGAGCAGGAAACGCGCGTCAAGAACGTCCTGCTGCGCAAGTTCCCGCAGCACCTGCTCGGCGCCGTGCCCATCCTCTACACGCACGAGGTCGTGGAGGACGACAACGACGTGCGCCGCACCTGGACCGCGATCTTCAACGCGTTCCTGCACCCGCTGATGGAACGCTTCCTCTACAACGCCGAACACAAGCTTCGTCAGAACAAGGCGCAGAACCCGCTGCTGATTTTCCGCAACGACGGCAACTCCGCGCGCGTGGCCAAGACCATCGCGCTCAAGACCTACAGCTCCGGCCCGCGGGGCGGCATGGAAGGCGCAAAGGCCGTGGCCGCACACTACGGCTACAAGCACCTCGTGACCATGGACGTGGGCGGCACCACTACCGACATCGGTGAAGTGCGCGATGGCGTGGTGCGCTCGGAATCGCGCGGTCAGGTCGAAGGCGTGCCGATATCTTTCCCCCTCAGCGACGTGCATAGCGTCGGCGTCGGCGGCAGTTCGATCATCAAGGTCGTCGATGGCCACATCAAGGTCGGCCCGCAGTCCGTGGGCAGCGCGCCCGGCCCGGCCTGTTTCGGCTTGGGCGGCACGGAGGCCACCATCACCGACGCCTTCCTGGTACTCGGCCTGCTCGATCCGGCCTCGTTCTTCGGCGGCGACCTGCGCATCGACCTGGATCGTGCGCGCGGCGTGGTGCAGGACAAGGTGGCCAAGCCGCTCGGCCTGTCGGTTGAAGCCGCCGCGAGCGCAATGGAAAAAGCCTGGGTCGAGAAAGTTGCGATCAGCCTCAAGGAATTCGCCAGGATCGAGAAAGACTCCGTGCTGGCGGCTTTCGGGGGCGCGGGTCCTTTCGTGGTGTGCAAGGTCGCGGAAGCGGCCGGCATTTCACGCGTGCTGATTCCGGGACTCGCAGCCGTGTTCTCGGCCTTTGGTCTGGGCTTCTCTGACATCGGGCACCAGTACGAAGCGCCGCTGCGCAAGCGCGACGCCGAGGGTCTCAAGGTGTGCGTGGACGAGCTGCTCGATCAGGCCAAACGCGGCATGTATGCCGAGGGCTTCGATCTGTCCGACTGCGAGATCGAGAAAACGCTGCTGATCACGGCGAAGAACGTGGACGAACGCCGCGCGCTAGCGAACGGCTCCTTGCCTGCGGGCTTGCCAGCCGAAGCGCTGCTGTCGGTCTCGCTGTCCAGCACCAAGCGCCTGCCGCATCCGACCCTCAAGGGCAGCTTCGGCAAGAAGAAACTGGAGGCCACGTCCTCCGGCAAGCGCAGGGTGGGGGGTCAAGACCTGCCGCTGTACAGAGTCGAGGAGCAGAAGGCCGGCGCCTCGGCGGCCGGCCCCTCCGTGCTGGAAGAGGCCTACTTCACCGGGCGCATCGACAAGGGCTGGAGCTTCGAGGTCAACGATAGCGGCGACATCCTGCTGAGCAAATCTTAGGTCGCCACGCCGGCCGATGCGTTCAATCGAGTGACACGGCGGCCGCAGGCCGCCCAACAACAGAATCGGAGGAAGTTTCATGAAAGTCCTGATGACAGAAAACCTGCGCATCGACCTCGACAGCGAGATGTGGGAATGCCGGCATTGCGACAAGGTGCTGAACTCGGCGCGCGACAACTACAAGCGCGGTCTGCTCGCATACGACCGCGATCCGCAGGAGATTCACAAGCCGCTGCTCGATCCGACCAAGTACAAGCTCACCTATGCGCCCGACCCGACCTGGTGCCGGCTGATCGAGTACTACTGCCCGCAATGCGGAACCATGATGGAAGTCGAATACCTGCCACCCGGCCACCCGCCGCTGCGCGACATGGAGTTCGACATCGATGCCATGAAGGAGCAATGGAAGCATCGTGACGAGGTGCTGGTCGAACCTATCGGCAAGGAACCGGCAAAACGCCGGGCGCACAGTGGGCAACCGATGGCGCGCATGGCGACGGGAGAAAAATCATGAGGCGCGTTTCCGTCGATATCGGCGGCACGTTCACGGATTGTTTCGTGGCCTGGGACAACCAGTACATTGAGAGCAAGGCGCTCACCACGCACCAGAACCTTGCGCTGGGCTTTAACGAGGCGCTCAAGAACGCCTGCGAGGAACTGGACATCAACGAGCACGACCTGCTTTCGCAGGTCGATTCGGTGCGTTACGCCACCACGCTGGGTACCAACGCGCTGATTCAGCGCAAGGGTCCGCGCCTGGGCATGCTGACCACGATGGGCTTCCGCAGCTCGGTGCCGCTGGCGCGCGCCAAGGGCTATGCGACCGGCCTGCCGCACAAGCAGCAGATGGACGTGCCCAACGCGCAGCGTCCCGATCCCATCGTGCCGATCCCGATGATTCTCGAAGTGCGCGAGCGCGTCGATTACAACGGCAAGGTCCTGCTCAAGCTCGATGAGGAAGACCTGCGGGACAAGATGCGCCAGCTTGTGGACAAGGGCGCGGAAGCCATCGTGGTCACCTTGGCGAATTCCGTGGTCAACCCCAATCACGAGCTGCGCATCCGCGAGGTGTTCCTCAAGGAGTACCCGGGCCACATGCTCGGCGCGATTCCGCTACTGCTCTCGCACCAGGTGGGCGGACGCAAGGGCGAATATGCGCGCGCCATGTCCACGATCATGGACGGCTTCCTGCACTCGACCATGTATCACGGCCTGGGCACCCTGGAATTGAACCTGCGCAACAGCGGCTATTCCAAGCCGATGCTGTGCAATCACAACTCCGGCGGCATGGCGCAGTTGAACTCGACGGATGCGCTGCAAACCGTGCATTCCGGGCCGGTCTCGGGCATCGCGGCCAGCGAACATCTCGCCTTGCAGACCGAGTTGGGCAACATTGTCGCCACCGACATGGGCGGCACCAGCTTCGACATCGGCATCGTGGTGGGAGGCGGCGTGAAGTATTACGACTTCAACCCCGAGATCGAGCGCTGGATGGTCAGCGTGCCGATGGTTCACCTGGTCACGCTCGGCGCCGGTGGTGGTTCCATCTGCCAGTACGACCGCATCTACAAGACCGTGCAGGTCGGCCCCGAAAGCGCCGGCTCCGATCCGGGCCCTGCCGCCTACGATCGCGGGGGCCTCAAGCCAACGGTGACCGATGCCGATCTGGTGATGGGCTATCTCGACCCGGCCAACTATGCCGGTGGCCGCATCAAGCTCAATCCCAAGCGATCCAGGCAGGCCATGGAAGAGCTTGCCGACGAACTGGACGTGGATGTGATCGAGGCCTGCAAGCTGATCAAGCAGACCGTGGACGCCAACATGGCCAACGGCATCGCGCGCGAACTGCGGACGCGCGGTTACGAGCCGGTGAACTTCACCACCCTGGCCTACGGCGGCAACGGACCGCTGCACGCCTGCGGTATCGCACGCGCGCTCGGCGTGAAGAAGATTCTCGCGCCGCCGTTCGCGTCCGTGTTCTCGGCCGTCGGCGCCGGCAACATGAACCAGATGCACATCCACGAGCTGAGCACCTGGACCGTGCTGTTCGACGCCAACCTGAAGACCCTGTTCCGCGATTACGCCAAGTTCAATGGCTTCGTTGAAGAGCTGGAGCGACGCGGCCGGGAAGACCTGCTGCGTCAGGGCTTCAGCGCCGACGAGATCGAATATCGCCTCGAACTCGACATGCGCTACGGCAACCAGCGCGTCACCACGGCGGTGGTCACCGACCTGCATCGACTCGACGGCCAGAGCGACGTGCTCAGGCTGATGGAGCAGTTCCATGAGCGTTACGGCGAGCGTTTCGGCAAGGGCAGCCAGGTCACGGAAGCCGGCGTGCGTATCAACACGCTGCGGGTGTGCTCCTTCGTCACGCAACCCGGCGTGACGTTCAAGGGCATCAAGCCGGAAGGCGATCCGATTGCGCCGCCGTCGCCAGTCGGCCAGCGCCGCTGCCATTTCGTCGGACATGTGGACGCGATGGATATTCCGATCTACGACGAGGGCGCGCTTACGCCGCAGACCGAGATCGA
>JAYWBB010000018.1:0-21714 GCA_043781855.1 Nevskia sp.
CGCAAGCTGCAAAAGTCACCCGCCCGCGTCCGCAAATACTTTCAGCACAAACCGGTCCGGTACGCATCTTGATTCAAGTAGATAATGGCCGGATCAATAGTTTGATAGTCCCTCAACCAACCCTCTCCCGGAGGGACAAGGCTTTTTCAGAGTTTCCCTGGATCACGAACCAACAGAGGCGACGAGTTTCGATGTCAATAAAGTCCAGGATGAGGTCTGCAATCGGCGCCGTCGGTCAATCTGTATGGCTTGCGCCACTGATCGAACCACCGTCCGTGCGGCGGGTTCTGGAGAAGCTGCCGGGCGGGAAGTCGCTCTATCCGACCGGCTGGAATCGCATTCATCCTTACGACCGGTTGAACGGCACCGACACCAGCGGCACAGTGCCGCTCGAGGATTTTTCGGTCGACGCAGCAGCGCTGGAAGGCGCGCATCTTTACGGCGGTTCGCAGCCCGGCGTGTTGCGTGAAATCCTGAAGACGCTGCCTGCGCTCGAAGCCTGCCTATTTCTCGATCTCGGCTGCGGCAAGGGCCGGCCGCTCTTCGTTGCGGCCGAGTTTCCGTTTCGTGAAATCATCGGGGTGGAACTATCGCCGCCGCTCGCGGCTATCGCCAGCCGTAACGCAGACATCATGGCGCGGCGCTACGTGGACCGTGCGCTCGTGCGCATTGTGACGGGCGACGCCACTGCCTTCCCCCTGCCGGCCGGCGATTTCGTGCTGTTCCTGTACAACCCGTTCGGCAAGGCGCTGATCGAGAAGGTCGTCGCGAGCGTCGAGGCGGCACTGTCGGCGGAGCGTAGACGCATTTACGTCGTCTACTACAACCCGGTGTTCGGTGAGTGCTTCGACGCCTCGAAGCACCTGAGCCGTCGCTACGCGCGCACGCTGCCGTATGCGGCGGAAGAGTTGGGTTATGGGCCCGATCGCGCCGACCCGGTGGTGATCTGGGAACCGGGCGATGGCCGCCCGCAGCCGGGCACCGCGGCGCGGATCGAGATCACGATCCCGGAGATGCGCTCGGAACTGGTTGAGTCATAGAGCCGGCGGAGCGCGCGGATTTTCCGGGACGAATCGCTCGCGGCTTGCCGCCGGTTTTCCTCACATCGACCCAGTCGAAGCCGTCGCGGTTCGGCATGCGCACCTGGGCCAGACTCTGCGCATTCATCTCATCGTCGATGCCGATGACTCCGCCAAGATTCAGCAGGTAAGCGGACAGGGCGTAGACCTCGTCGTTGCTCAAGGAGCCGGGCGCGGCCATCGGCATCGCGCGGCGCGTGAAGTCGAACAAGGTCGTTGCGTAGGGCCAGTAGTTGTTGATCGCGGGATCGGGCTCCTTACCGGTCAGCACGCCCCGGCTGATCAACTGCCCGCCGCTGCCGCCGATGCCTTCGGCGCCATGACAGCTCCGGCATTGCGCTTCATAGATGGATTTTCCGGTAGCCGCAGTGCCGCGGCCTTCGGGCAGTCCGCGGCCATCGGGGTAGATGCTCCAGTCGAGCATGGTGAGTTCGGCAATGCCAACCGGCTTGCCGAGCTGCGGGCCGACTGGCCCGGGGTCTGCGAAGGCGCTTGCCGACAGCAGTATCAAGCTCGCAGCTAGCGCGATTGAGGCAGAACTGGAGTCCCGCCGGCGCAGCTGTGACGAGTCCAATCCAAGGTAGTAATGCAGTGGAGTCTCAGGCGTAGACATGGGTAATCTCGCCTTCTTCATCGACATTCCACGCGACGATTGCGTTGTAGTGGAAATAACCGGCGCGGCCGCGTTCGGCGACGAGCTGCGCGCGTTCCGGCTGGACAGTGCCGGTTTCGTCTGTCGCCCGGCTTTTCAATACGGCGGACTGTCCGTTCCATCGCCAGGGAATGCGGAAGCGCGTGAAACATTGCGGCAGCACCGGCTTCTGCAATTCCGCCAGTGCCCAGGTCTTGCCGGCATCGGCAGACACCTCCACTTTTCGGATTTTGCCCTGCCCACTCCAGGCCAGACCGCGAATCTCATAGATGCCGCGCTCGCGCAGCAGATGGCCCGGCGAGGGTGAAGTGATGACCGACTTCGCTGCCATCACGAAAGTGAACTGCCGCGCGCGGCCATCCGGTTGCAGTTCTGTGTAGCGGCCGGTTTCGTTGCGTGCCATGACCGGCTCGCGGCTGAGCTCGATGCGATGCAGCCATTTGACGTTGAGCACGCCTTCCCAGCCCGGCACCAGCAGGCGCAGCGGATAGCCGTTCTCCGGACGCAGGCGCTCGCCGTTCTGGTAGAGCGCCAAAAGGCAGTCGTCCATCGCCTTGTGCAGCGGCAGCGAGACGTTCATCGCGATCGCATCGGCGCCTTCCAGCACCAGCCACGAGGCTTCGGGATCGATACCGGCTTCTTCGAGCACGATCGACAGCGGCACGCCGGTCCATTCGCTGCATGAGGCCAGGCCGTGCAGCGTGCCAGCGCGCGTTTGCAGCGGCTCGGCGTTCCAGCCGGCGTTGCTGTTGCCGCCGCATTCGATGAAGCAGAGACGCGAGCGCATCGGGTAACGCAGCAGGTCGGCGATCGAGAAGCTCAGCGCACGCCGCGTCAGGCCATGCACGAAGAGCCGGTGCTGATCGCCCGGAATCTTCGGTACACCGTTGTGGTGACGCTCGAAATGCAGTCCGCTCGGCGTGATGATGCCCTCAAGCGCTTCGAGCGGCGTCCAGGACACGCCATTGCCGTGCACTTCGCGATTGGCGCTGATCCAGCGGATGACGCCCTTCTCCTGTTCCGAGGGCTGGCCGTAATTCGAGAAGGGCGCGCCGGGCGTATGCAGCCAGCGTTGGGGGTCGTCGGCGGCGACTGCGGGCGTGGCGACGGCGGCGGTCAGCGTCAGCCCGCGCTTGAGGAATCCGCGACGATCGAGCAGGCCGTTGCCGGCAGCCGTTGTCGGTGGAATCTGCCCGCGCCTTTGCGTCACGCTTCTCTCCGTTTTGTTCTGCGTCCCCGGCTTTAGGGATGCTCTGAAAAAGTAGTGAAACCCTTCTCCGTCCGGGAGAAGGGCAGGGATGAGGGACTTTCAATCAAAAGACTTTAATTTGAAAGTCCCTCACCAAACCCTCTCCCAGAGGAAGAGTTTTTTTCAGAGTTTCCTTAGATTACGTTGCTTCCGAGGCGGTGGCTGTTCACCATGAGCCGGCCATGACACCCAGAGCGACGATCGTGATTCGATTTACAGCGGCAGCGGTCCTGCTGCTCGCGGCAGGGACGCTGCTGGCGCAGCGCACGTTGCCGGAGCGGCTCGTGCCGCAGGCTGACACGGCGCGGCGCTACGCCGTGCTTGCGCGCGGCGGTGAGGCGCTGACGGCTTCGTATCAGGAGCGCTGGAACTACGACGATCAGCTGCCGCTGGAGCGCGTACCAGCGTTCCTGCGCACGGCGATGGTCGAGGCCGAGGACCGGCGATTCTGGTCGCATCCCGGCATCGACGGGCGCGCGCGCCTCGGCGCGATCTGGCAGGACCTGCGCGCTGGGCGTGCGGTGCGCGGCGCGAGCACGATCAGCGAGCAGGCCGTGCGCCTGCTGCATCCACGTCCGCGCACGCTGTGGTCGCGCTGGGTCGAAGGCTTCGAAGCATTGCGGCTCGAGGCGCGTTTCGGCAAAGCCGAAATTCTGGAGTTCTATCTCAACCAGGTACCGTATGGCGCCAACCGCCGCGGCGTGGTGCAGGCGGCGCGTTATTACTTCGGCCGCGAACTTGCCACACTCAGCGACAGCGAGATGCTGGCGCTGGCGGTGCTGCCGCGCGCGCCGTCGCGGCTCGATCCACGGCAGTTTCCCGAGCGGCTCGCGGGGCCAATGCAGCGGCTCGTCGCGCGCCTGCGCGAGGACGGCCTGATCGCCGAGGCGCAGGTCGCGGCCATGAGTCAACGCCCCGCGTCGCCGCGCGCGAAGGACGATGACGTGCCGGCGACCTACTACATCGCCGAGCTGCGTCGACGCGCCGATGCCTTGTTTCCGGGTGCGACGCCGGCCAGCCTGCGTGGCAGTCTCGACGCCGTCCTGCAAGCCGAAGCGCAGGCGCTGCTCGACAACCGCGTTACGGAACTGAAGGCTGCCGGCGTCCGGCAGGCCGGGTTGCTGGTCGTCGACCTGCTAGGCAACAAGGTACGCGCCTGGGCGGTCAGCAATCTCGACGCGGCCGAGCGCGGGCAGGGCATCGACACGGTACTGACCGCGCGCCAGCCCGGCTCCGCGCTCAAGCCCTTCGTCTATGCGCTGGCGCTGGAATCGGGATGGACTGCCGCAACCCGCATCGAGGACGACGCGATCGCCGCGCATGTCGGCGGCGGCCTGCATCCTTACCGCAACTACAGCCGCCTGCATTACGGCGCGGTGACGTTGCGCGAAGCGCTCGGCAATTCGCTGAACATTCCCGCGATCAAGGCGCTGCAATTCGTCGGTGGCGAGCGCCTGCTGGGCACGCTGCGCGCGCTCGGCATGAGTGGGCTCACGGCGCATCCGGACTGGTACGGCGACGGTATCGCGCTGGGCAACGGCGAGGTGACGCTGCTGCAACTGGTGCAGGCTTACGCGGCCCTTGCGAATCAGGGCCGGGCGCAGCCGGTGACCTTGTTCGAGGAGTCGGTGGAGCACTTCGAGCCGGCGCCGGTGCTGAACCGCGAAGCCGCTTCGATCATCACCGACATCCTCTCCGATCCGCGCGCGCGCCTGCTCGAATTCGGCAACGGCGGCCTCCTGCGCTTTCCGGCGCAGACCGCCGTCAAGACCGGCACCTCCAGCGACTACCGCGACGCCTGGTGCGTTGCGTTCAATCAGCGTTACGTCGTCGGGGCCTGGATGGGCAATCTCGGCGGCGCGGCGATGGACGGCGTGACCGGTTCGATCGGCCCCGCGCTGCTCGTGCGCTCGGTATTCGGCGTGTTGAACCGTGGCACCGAGACCCGGCCGCTGTATCGCAGCCCCGCGCTGGTCGCTCGTGCCGTGGTCGATGCCGATGGCGGCCAGCGCAGCGAATGGTTTGCGCCGGACGCGGCCGGCGAAGTGCCGGCAGCAACGGCCTTGATCGATTCGGCGAGGCCAATGCTGCTGCAACCGTTCGAAGGCCTGCACGTGGCGTTCGATCCTCGTGTTCCGGCCGCGCTTCAGGCGCTGGAATTCCAGCTCGCGCCGGCGGTGCCGGATGCGTCGGTGGTCTGGTATGTCGACGAGGTTCGCGTCGCGGAAACCGGCGCTCCGCGCTATCTCTGGCCGCTCGTGCGCGGCGAGCACCGAGCGCGCGCCGAAGCACTCGACGGCGGCTGGTCAACGCCGACGGTACGCTTCCGCGTCAAGTAACGGCCGCCGTGCATGAGACGGTTCGCGCGCCGCGCAAGAGTCCTCAGAACACCAGGCTGGGGATCAGCTTGAAGTGGATGTAAAGCGGAAACTCCATCGCGCAGGGCACGTTCGCGCATTTCGCCGGCTTGTATTTGGCGCCGCTCAGAATGCTGGTAATGACGCCCATATCGCCCAGCTCGGGCGTCATCAGATACGAGACCGAGCGGGCATTGCCCTGTTCGTCGACCGTGATCACCGCGAACATGTCGCCTTCGATGCCAAGTTTCTTCTGCACGACACGCAGCTTGTCGACGATCGGCTTCATGCCTTCCTGCGGAAACGGCGGTTCCTCGTTCGCCGCTAGCGTCTGATACTGGCCGCGCAGCCGCGCCCTGTCCTCGGCGCTGAACTGTTCCCAGGGCCTGTCGAGCGGCAGGTCCGAGGTCGCGATCGTCGAGCGTTCGGCGGTGTTCGCAAGCGGTGGGCCGAGCAGCGAATACTCGGTTGAATAGGCGTCGGTGCTGCACGCCAGAGCCAGCAAGGCAATGATGATTCGACTTTTCATGATGTCCTCCACTTGACGAGTCCTTGTCAGTCAGACCAGCCGGAACAGCAGCGAAACCGGAATCCTGAAGTCGCCTCGATTCTATGCCTCGCGTCGAAAAAAGCGAGTTTCCGAAGACGAACGGCGCGGGCACGCGGGCGCCTGCCCGGCTTACACTGCGCGACAGAAAACTCATGGGCTGGGCAGGGAGAGTACGCGTGACCGTCAAGATGCCTTCGATCCTCGTAATCGACAGTTCGACCATGCACGCCTGGGCGTTCAAAAGGATTCTTGGCGACGGCTACGATGTAGAAATCGCCGCCGACATCGGCACCGCGCTGGGATTGGCCAAGGCAGTCCCGCGCGACCTCATCGTGCTCGACGTGATGGCGCCGAGTCTGCGCGGCTTCGAGATCTGCGCGCTTCTGAAGTCCGACCTCGACACGGCGCATATCCCCGTCATTTTCACGGCCGCGCAGGTCGACATGGCCGAGGAGGAGCGCGGCTTCCGGCTCGGCGCGGTCGACTTCATCCACAAGCCGCTGAGTCCGTCGCTGGTGCGCGCGCGGATCGAGATGCATCTGCGCCTGTACGACAACACGCGCCTGCTGTCCGAGATGGTCGCGGAGCGCACGCGACAACTCGAGTCGACGCGGCTGGAGATCATCCGCCGGCTCGGCCGCGCCTCGGAGTTCAAGGATGACGAGACTGGTCTGCACGTGGTCCGCATGAGTCACTACTGCCGACTGATTGCACTCGATGCCGGCCTGAGCGAATCCGCCGCCAACCTTCTTCTGCAGGCCGCGCCGATGCACGACATCGGCAAGATCGGCATTCCCGACCATATCCTGCAAAAACCGAGTGCGCTGACCGAAGACGAGTGGGTGGTGATGCGCAAACACCCGGCGATCGGCGCCGGCATCATCGGACGGCATGACGACCTGCTGCTGGAGACGGCGCGCATCGTGGCGCTGACGCACCACGAGAAATGGGACGGCACGGGTTACCCGCGCGGCCTGAAGGGCGAGGAGATTCCCTTGACCGGGCGCATCGTGTCGATCGCCGATGTCTTCGACGCGCTGACTTCCCGGCGGCCGTACAAAGAAGCGTGGAGCGTCGATCAGTCGGTCGAGTACATCGAACAGAACCGCGCCACGATGTTCGATCCGGATTTGCTCGACCATTTCCGGCACGCGATGCCGCAGATGCTCGAAATCATGGCGCTGTACGCCCCGGAGCATTGAGCAAGGCGCGGCCGCTCAGGCGTTCCGCGCGCGCCGTGCAATCAGTGTCTCAAGCGCCTGGCGGCAGGCCGGCGGCGCGTCGATCGGTTCGCTGCGGTGGGCGATCAGGTCTTCCATCAGCTGCTCGCGCGCCAGCTCCAGCGGGTTCTTGCCGTTGAATTCCATGAACACGACTACGATCGGCACGGTCTCGCTGAAGCGCGTGAACTTCAGCCAGCGCCGTTCGTCACGCGCGGCGTCGTGAACCTGGAACCAGCGGCCGGGGACGAGCAGCAGGTCGAGAATCAGCGACTCGTTCGGCTCAGCAGCCGTTGCGATGGGCTTGGCAGTGTCGGCAGCGGGGCCCGCTTCGCTGCGCGAGACGACCAGCGAAAGATGGCTGCGTTCGCCGTTGGACAGCGCCTCGTCGAAGCCGGCAAGCATCGTCTCGACGCGCTTCTCGGTGATGCCGACCTGGAGCAGTGAATCGCGCAGGTCGTCGCTGAGCACTGCGATTTCGCGGCTGCTCAAGCCTTGCCGGTCGCGCGGTTCCACCGCATGAACAATGCGTTCGAGCAGTTTCACCCCCCGGTCCCAGGCCTCGCTGCCGGCGCCGTGGTGGGTCAGGTAATAGGCCATGATTACCGACCAGCCGCTGAACAGCAGAGGCCGTAATGAATGCGGCAGCTGGTAACCGGCGGTCCTGAGCTTGAACTCGGCCACGACGATTTCGCGCACGCGCGTGACCAACGCCTTGCGCTGCGACCGGCTCCGTTGCTCCTGTTCCCCGATGAAGCGCTCGATGATTGCGTCGTCGACGGCCTCGACGGAATCCTGGGGCGCGCGCAGATTTGCGGCGTTTTCCTCGAACTGGCTGCGGATCGCGGTGATCAACTGTTCGAGGCGCGCGATCGAGTCGCTGCCGGAGACGCGCGCGGTAGCCGCCATCGTCGTCATCTCGGCGATCAGCCCGCGCACCGGATGCCGCGCGTCGGTGAAGAACGAGGAGTCCTTCAAGGCGCTCTTGATCGCCGAGAAGCGCAGCAGGTCGAAGTGATGCCGCGCGCTTTCCGGCAGCTCGATATTCTCAAGGAGATCGTTGAACATCTGACCCACCAGCCCGGTGCGCTGGGCATAGGCGTGAACCTGCTGATCGGCCCAGCCGATGATCGGTCGGCCCTGCATGGCGGTGGCGAGGTCGTTCGCGAGATCGGCGTCGCCGTAAGGCACTGACGCCGACGACGGGAACGAGGACGCGGCGAACTGCCCGCCCATTTGTCGCTCGATTTGTCCTGCAATCTGCTGAAGCAGCGCGATGGTGTGTGGATCCGCCGCAGACATTGACGATGGTCCGTCGAATTTACCGGATGTTCCGGCTGCGGCGTGGCTCCAGCCTGATTGGGTGGCGCGCCGGCTGGAGGCGCCCGGGCCGCCGCTTCCCGAGCCCTGACGTCGCCGCAGCGCTGGAATCGTCGCGGGCTGCACACCGTGCTCGATCAGCAGACTCAGCGCGTCGTTGTAGAACCCGGCGAGGTCGCTGATCACCCGACGATCAAACAGCTTGTAGATCACCAGCTGGATATCGAGTTCAACCTCAAGCGACTCCGCGCCTTTCTGGAACGCGCGGCAGATGCTGGCCGGAGATAAAGCTTCGCGGGACAGCGGCGCAGCGCGGCTTTCGACCAGCCACTCCAGCCGCCGGTCGATTTCCCAGAGCACCTGCAGATAAAGATTCTCGGCCTTGGTCTCCATGTTGGAGACGGCGATCATTTCCTCGACAGCCCTGGACTCGCGCAGAGCAAGGTCGTCGATCGTGAAATTCTTCAGTGGCGGCTGCGCGCGTTGTCCAGACGGCGCCGAAAATCCGGCCGCAAGTTCTTCACGGAAGATCTTTGCGATCGATTGCCGTTCGAGGCGGAAGACACGCATCGCATCGAAGATCACGCGCTGCGCGTTATTGTTTTCCGCGCGCCCGGCCATTTCGAACAGCAGGTCGTCGGCAGAATCGAACATCTGCTCCAGCCGCTGCCCAATGCACTCGCATGTCAGCTGCCGCAGGGCCTCGACGAGCGCGCGCACCGCAGCGTCGGTCCGCATCGGATCGATTAACCCCCCTGGTGCCGGCGTGTCGCCGCCACGGTTTTTCCGCTGCACCATGCGATCGCCTGTCGCGACGTTCCAGTTTCGTCTACCGGTCACGATAGACCTGTAGATGCGATTTGACCACTCCCATGCGCAGCGATAACGCGCCCGCGCCCAAGAAAAAGCCCGGTTGCCCGGGCCGATCCGAAATCTGGTGGACGGTACAGGGCTTGAACCTGTGACCCCCGCCGTGTGAAGGCGATGCTCTACCACTGAGCTAACCGTCCAGCGTGCGCATTGTAGGGAGCGCTCGCGAACGGTGCAATCGGCGACGGTCCGACGGCTCAGGACCCGGCGGCTTCCGGCGATTCCAGACTGAACGCCTCGGCGTCGTCATCGTAGGTGAACAGCTCCGCGTAGCGGCCCCACATGGTGACCGCGCGCAGCGTATCCTCGGCCGCGTTGTCGCTGAGATAGTCCTCGAGTTCGGACAGGAAGCGCACCAGTGGCGCGCGGTGGCCCGGGCGCTCGTCGAGCACGCTCTTGATGTGCGCGGCGAGCGGAATGCGCGTGACCAGTTGCCGCGCGAAACTGCGCTTGCGCACCTGGGTGTCGGCCACGGCGAATTCACTGCCGATGGTCGTCAGCTGGATGTCGCCGGCAGCGACTTCGGCATATCCGAGCATCTGCAGTGACTCGGCGATCGGGAACAGCTCGTCCGCCTCCAGCGACAAATCGTCCGCAAGCATCGGCAAATCGGCGCGGCCCTTGTAGATGTCGGAGGCCAGGGTCTCGATCAGGCCGGCCAGGAGATTGGTCGAGATCTGCGGCAGACGTTCGCCGATCGAGAGCAGCGCAAGCGGTTTGCCGGCAGGCCCCTGCTTGGTGGTCATGCGCGCATAAATTTCGTCGACGAGCTGGCGGAAGCGTGGATCGAGCCGGTTGCGCGGATGCTGGAACGGCACCTTGATCTCGGCCACGACGTGACCGGGATTCGACGAAAACACCAGGATTCGATCGCACATGAACACCGCTTCCTCGATGTTGTGCGTGACCAGCAGCACCGACTGGATCGCCAGCTTGTTCTCGCTCCAGAGATCCAGGAAATCGGTGCGGAGCGTTTCGGCGGTGAGCACGTCGAGTGCCGAGAACGGCTCATCCATCAGCAACACGGTCGGGTCGGTGACCAGCGCGCGGGCGAAGCCGACGCGCTGGCGCATGCCGCCGGAGAGTTCGCGCGGATAAGCGTTGGCGAAGCCGTCGAGACCGATCACGTCGATCGCCTGCAAGGCGCGCTCGCGCATTTCCTTCGGCGCCACACCCTGCGCTTCGAGACCGGCTTCGACGTTCTGCAATACCGTCAGCCAGGGAAACAGCGCGAAACTCTGGAACACCATCGCGATGCCTTCGGCAGGGCCGCGCAGCGTCTGTCCGCGATAAACGACTTCGCCGTCGCTGGCCTTGATGAGCCCGGCGACGATGCGCAACAGCGTCGATTTACCGGAACCCGAGCGGCCGAGCAGGCCGACGATCTCACCGCGCCGCAGTTGCAGATCGACGGCTTCGAGCACGATCAGCGGCTCGCCGCTGGTGCGTGCGAAACTGCGGCGGACGCCGCGGACGTCGAGAACGCTGGCCGGATTTTGAAGGTCGTTCATACACATGTCCTGAAGATTATTCGACACCCGCGAGCCGTTCGGCGCTGCGGTACATGGGCCGCCACAGCAGGCGGTTGAAGCCGACGACGAACAGCGACATCACCGCGACGCCGAGCACCACACGGGGGTAGTCGCCGGCGCTCGTGGCCTGGGCGATGAAGCTGCCGAGTCCATGTGCCTGCACCTGTGTGTCGCCCCAGCTGACGAACTCGGCGACGATACTGGCGTTCCACGAGCCGCCTGCTGCGGTCATTGCGCCGGTGACGTAATAAGGCAGGATTCCCGGAATCATCACGCGCTTCCACCAGAGCCAGCCGCGCAGGTGAAGATTGCTGGCGGCATCGCGCAGGTCGTGCGGAAACACGCTGGCGCCGGCGACGACGTTGAACAGGATGTACCACTGCGTGCCGAGGATCATCAGCGGCGACAGCCAGATATCCGGATGCAGATGAAAGCGCACGATCAGATACACGGCCACCGGAAAGAACAGATTGGCCGGGAACGCGGCGAGGAACTGCGCGATCGGCTGGGCGACGGCCGCGAGCCGCGGCCTGAGGCCGATCGCCACACCGATCGGCACCCAGACCAGACTCGCCAGAGCCACGAGCACGATCACGCGGATCATCGTTGCGGCGCCGAGCAGAAAGGCTTCGCCGATCTCCGTCAAGCCAAGGTGCAGGGTGATGTAACGCAGCGTGAGCCAGGCGCCACTCAGCGCGATCAGGCCGATAGCCGCGAGCCAGGCGATGTCCATGACAGCCGGCGCCCATCCGGGCAGCGCGCGCTCAGGACGCGCGCTTCGCGGCGCCGTATGTCGAGGCGCCACCCGGCGCAGGGACTGCATGCCGAAGTGGCTCAGCCGCGCAACGAAACGCGAGCGCTGCAACATTCGCAGCACCCAGGATTCGGGTGTGACGGTTCCCGGTTCGCTATCGGCGCGGAATTTTTCGCCCCAGGCGATCAGTGGCCGGAACAGCAGCTGGTCGTAGAGCAGGATCACGACCAGCATCGCGAGGATCGCCCAGAAAATCGCCGCGAGATTGCGCTCCGCGATCGCGGTCGCGACGTATGAGCCGATACCCGGCAGAGAGATCGTCTGGTTGCCGACCATGATCGCTTCGGACGCGACGACGAAGAACCAGCCGCCGGACATCGACATCATCATGTTCCAGATCAGCCCCGGCATCGCGAACGGCAGCTCCAGTTTTCGAAAACGCTGGAACGGCGTGAAGCGCAGGGAGCGCGTCGCTTCGACGAGATCCGGCGGCAAGGTGCGCAGGGACTGGTAGACCGAGAACGTCATGTTCCAGGCTTGGCTCGTGAAGATCGCAAAGATCGAGGCCAGCTCCGCGCCGAACACGCGGCCGGGGAACAGCGCGAGGAAGAAGGTCACGGTGAACGAGAGAAAGCCGAGAATCGGCACCGACTGGAGAATATCGAGCAGCGGCACCAGCACCCGTTCGGCACGCCGGCTCTTCGCGGCAAGACTTGCGTAACCGATGCTGAACAGCAGCGACAGCAGCATGGCCGCGACCATGCGCAAGGTGGTGCGCAGGGCGTAGTAGGGCAGGGCTGCCGGCGACAGATCGACTGTCTGGTGCTCGATCTGCGACAGCGGCGCGCCGAACTGCGAGACGCCGAGCACGATCGCGACGAAGGTGCCGATCAGCAGGGCAAACGCAATGACGTCCCAATAGCTCGGCAGATTGCCGCGCGCGAAACCGCGCAGCAGAAGATAGGGATGCGTACGCAGCAACGCGCCAGGCGATGGATCGTCGCCGTCCCGTTCGCGGCGCAGTCCGCGCAGCAAGTGGTTTGCCTTCATGTCGTCGGCAGTTTAGTTGGCGTGCGCTGGCGCAAGGATGACGTCGGTCGCGAAGAGGGAACGGCTCGCGAGCGAGGCGTGGTCCGGATTCTATTCGTTGCTTTCTTTCGCCCGGCTTAACGAGCACTAGCGAGCGCGGCGCAATCGCCAGAACGCGATGATCGCGAGAATCGAAGTCGGTACGCCGGCTGCGACCGGCGCCGGCCAGTGGTAGAGGTCGCCGACGCTGACCGAAACCTTGTTCAGCACATAGAACACGATGCCGACCAGCACGCCGGCCAGCAGGCGTTGTCCGGCGCCGGCATCGCGCAAAGTGCCGGCCACGAATGGCACGGCGAACAGCATCATCGTCATCACCGTGAACGGCTCGATCAGTTTGCGCCAGAGCCAGATGCGGAACTTGGTCGAGTCGAGCGCGTTCTCGTCCATGTAGGCGACGAGGCGGCTCAGGCCGCGCACCGAGAGACTGTCGGCTTCGAGAATGAACAGGCGCAGCACGTTCGGCGTGATGCCGCCGTCGAGCGACATCTCGTCGACATTGCTGACCTGCGCACGCTCGTTGGTGAACTCGGTGCGCTTGATGCCGCTGAGACGCCAGTGTCCTTCGACGTAGTGGGCTTCATCGACGTTCGAGACCTGCATCAGGCGACCGTCGGGCGCGATACGATAAACGGTCACGTCGCGCGCGTGGTCCTCCGCGACGAGCCGGCGGATGCGCAGGATGTTGTCGGCATCGCGCAACCACAGCGCGCGTTCGAACGAGCTGTTCTCGCCACGCGCGTTGTCGCGCAGGTTATTTGCCGCGCGTTCGCTGAGCGGCCCGAGCCAGTCGCCCAGCAGGAAGCCGAGCGCGCCGAGCATCGCACCGGCGATCAGTGTGGCGCCACCGATGCGCGCCATCGAGACACCGGACGCGCGCATCGCCGTCAGCTCGGCGTTGCGCGCGAGCACGCCGATGCCCATCAGCGTGCCGAGCAGCGCGATGATCGGCATCAGGATGTAAAGACTCGACGGCGCCATGAGCAGGCTGTAGCCGAGCGCCTGGCGCACGCCGTAAGTGCCCTTGCCGGTTTCGCTGACATCGGATACGAAAACGACGAGTGTGTAGATCGTGACAAGGCCGAGCGCGACGATGCCGGTCAGTGCCAGCACGTGCCGGATCACGTAGCGGTCGATCTGGTTCATCGCACCACGCTCTGGCGCCGGCGGATCAGCCACAGCGCGACGCCCAGCACCGCACCGTGCACCCACCAGAGACCCACGACCGACGGAATCTGGCCCTTGCCGATCCAGGCCTGGCCCAGACCGAGCACGTTCGAATAGACCAGATACGCGAGGATACCGACGACCAGCTTCGCGTAGCGTCCCTGCCGTGGCCGCAGATGCGACAGCGGCACGGCCAGCAGCGCCAGCACCAGCACCGACACCGGGGCGGCAATCCGGAAATGCAGCTCCGCCTGGTCGCGTGCGTCCTGGCTGTTCAGCAGGGCCGACGTCGGGCTCAGCTTGCGCTGGTTGTTGATGTAGCTGAAGGGTGGCGGCGACAGCCGCATGACCAGTTCGTTGAACTTGATGATGTCGTAGTTCGCGGTGCCTGGCGTGCCGAAATAGCGGTGGCCATCCACCAGCGTGATGACGCGATCGCCATTGCCGGTGTCGACGCTCTGCAGGCCGTGGTCGGCGACGACGACACTCGATCCGCCGCTCTCCTCGATTTGTGCGAAGACGCGGCCCAGCGCGCCGCCGTCGGCGCTGATCGAGGCCGTGTAGAACACCGCGCGACCGCCAGCCACGGTCTTGAACTGGGCTGACTCGAACGGCGTGAACTGCACCAGTCGCTTGGCGTCCTTCACCAGAAAATCGGCCTGTCGCCCAGCCCAGGGCCCGATGGAGAACGACAGCGCGCCGGTCAGCACGGTCAGCGCTACCGCAAGACTGAGAAATGGCCGGTAGAGGCGGCCGAGCCCGACGCCGCAGCCGGTCATCGCGGCGATCTCGTTGTCGCTGTAAAGGCGCCCGAGCGACAGCATGATCGCCATCAACAACGAAGCGGGGATCAGAATCACGAGATAGCGCAGGCTCGACAGCAGGGCCACCTTCAGCAGCAGCTCGCGCGGCAGTTCCCCTTTGGCCGCGACGGCCAGCACGCTGGCGAACCGCGTGGCGATCATGATGGCCAGAAGAATGAAAGTGACCGCTGCCCAGGCGGCCGCGACCTCGCGCAACAAATATCGATCCAGGATCAGCCTGTTCATTCTCAAGCGTTAATGGCGGTCGGGGCGAAGGAGCGATCGCTCCGGAGGCTTGATCGAGGCTGCGCAGATGCTATTTCTGCACATGCCGATTTCCTGAATAAAGATTTAGTCAAGGAACTGCGTCACAGAAGGCAGACGGCGGAATTGCTGGAAAATCGCGCAGAAACATTTAGAATCGAAAGTATGTCGACGTTTCACAAGAAAGCAGTCATAGAATTTTATGTCGACGATCGCTCGGAATCGGTAGCGCGGCGCCGCTGCCGCAGACCGCAAAACCTGATCTGCCAACACATGGAATCGTGGGCGAGGTCAGCCATACTTGTACCGCACATTAAAGACACGACATGGAATATTTCGTAAAAAGCGGCAACCCGGAAAAGCAGCGCGTTGCGTGCGTCATCGTGGGTATTTACGACCGGCGCAATCCCACCGAAGCCGCTGAAACACTCGACAAGGCGGGCGATGGCGTGATCGGCAGCATCATGCGCCGCGGGGATATGGACGGCAAGCTGGGCCGCACCCTGATTCTGCACAACGTTGGCGGCGTTTTCTGCGACCGCGTTCTGCTCGTGGGACTCGGCAAGGAACGCGATTTCGACGAGTCCGCGTTCCGCCGCGCCAATGGTGCGGCCGCCAAGACGCTGCGCAGCACCGGTGCCATCGATGCCGTGAGTTATCTGACCCATCTGCCGGTCAAGGGCCGCGATTTTCACTGGAACGTCCTGCAGGCGGCGCTCGTTACCGAGGGCGATCATTATCGTTTCGACGCGATGCGCGGCGAAAAAACTCGCGAAGACCTGCCGACGCACAAACTCGAACGCCTGACCTTCGACGTGCCGCGTCGCAGTGATCTGCCGGCGGGGGAAAAGGGCCTGATCGAGGCGCAGGCTATTGCCAGCGGCGTGGCGCTTGCGAAAAATCTGGCCAACCTGCCGGGCAATATCTGTACGCCGACCTATCTTGCCGAGAGCGCGGTCAAGCTCGGCGCGAAGCATGGCTTTCCGGTCAAGGTTCTCGAGGAATCAGACATGGAAGCGCTCGGCATGGGCGCACTGCTGTCGGTTTCGCGCGGCAGCCGGCAACCGGCGAAGCTGATCGTGATGGAATATCTGAAAGGATCGAAAGGCGAGGCGCCGATTGCGCTCGTGGGCAAGGGCCTGACGTTCGATGCGGGTGGCATTTCGATCAAGCCGGCCGGGAAGATGGACGAGATGAAGTTCGACATGTGTGGCGGCGCCAGCGTCATCGGCACCTTCGCCGCTGTCGCCGAACTCGGCCTGCCGATCAACCTCGTCGGTATCGTCGCGTCGAGTGAAAACCTGCCCGACGGTGCGGCCAGCAAGCCGGGCGATATCGTCACCAGCATGGCCGGCATCACCATCGAAGTATTGAACACCGACGCCGAAGGCCGTCTGATCCTCTGCGATGCGCTGACCTACACCGAGCGCACTTATGAACCACGCATCTGCATCGACATGGCCACGCTCACCGGCGCCTGCGTCGTCGCACTCGGCAGCCACGCCAGCGGGCTGTTCTCGAATCAGTCCAGCCTCGCCCGGCAACTGCTCGCGGCCGGCGAGCAGATCGGCGACCGCGCGTGGGAATTGCCGATGTGGTCGGATTACGACGACCAGATCAAGAGTGAGTTCGCCGATATCGCCAACATCGCAACCGTCGGCGCGGGCGAGGCCGGCGCGATCATCGGCGCGATTTTCCTGCATCGCTTCGCGAAGAAGATGAAGTGGGCACATCTCGACATCGCTGGCACCGCCTGGCACGGCAAGGCGGCAACCGGTCGTCCGGTACCGCTGCTGACACAGTATCTGTTGAACGTGGCGGCGAAGCGGGAGGAGGCGTGAAGCGCAGTTTCTAGAAAAGGCAGTTTCCAGTTTCCAGAGAAGCTAGGGCGCGCATTCGCGCAAGTTCCGCTTTTACTGGAAACTGGCAACTAACAACTGGAAACTGCTTCACCCAATGACGCGTATCGACTTCTACATTGTCCCCGAAAACGCTCCGTCTCCGGCCGGCGCTGTGATGACCGCCTGCAAGCTCTGCGACAAGGCCAGCGCCGATGGCGGTCGGGTTTACGTATTCGCGCCGGACGCCGCTACCGCCGACTCGCTCGATGCCGCACTCTGGAGTTTTCGTCAGGGCAGCTTCATTGGCCATGAGCGTCTGGGTAGTGCGCTCGAAGAACCGTTGCCGCCCGTCCTGATCGGCTCCGCCGAGCCGCCGGTCCACTATCAGGGTGTGATGATCAACCTCGGGCTGGACGTGCCGCCGTTTTTCAGCCGCTTCGAGCGCGTGCTGGAAATCGTCGATGGCGATGCCGCTGCCCGTGCGAAATCGCGTGAGCGCTACAAGTTCTACCGCGATCGCGGCTACGAACTGGTGACGCACAATCTGTGAGGAGGCTCGACATGCGCGCAGAAAATCCGCTGACTAAAGTCCCGAGGGCGACGATTCTGGTGTTTGGACTGACGGCGTTGCTCTCGGCGTGCAGCCTGTTCAGCCAGACGCCCGATCCTGAGACGCGCAGCCAGGTCCGCTCGGCGATTTCCTACGGCATGCCGATCGCCGAGGCTGAGTCGAAACTTTCCGGCCTGGGCTTTGCCTGTTCGAATCGGCAGGGCAATTTTATCGACGAAAGTGGGCACCGGCGCAGCGCCGAGCATTTCCTGTTCTGCGAGCAGCGGCCGGCCCGCATCAGCTTCACCTGCGAGAATCGCGATCAGGTCACGGTCATCGCACGCAACGATGCAGTCAGCGGCATCGAGGTCCTGCGCGGACCGAGTTGCATCAGGCAGTGATCCGCATGGCTTGAGCCGGCCGCCGAAACGCCGGCTTACGGCACGCGCCCAAGGCAAACTACAATGGGTGCCGCAACACAAGTTCCGCTCATGCAGCGGAACCATTTTTCGAATTTACCCCGAACCATGGAAAAGACTTTCGACCCCCGCAGCGTCGAAGCGCGCTGGTGCGAGACCTGGGAAGCCAGCGGCTACTTCGCGCCCCGCTCAGATAAAGGGGGCAGCGGCAAACCGTACTCGATCATGATCCCGCCGCCGAACGTCACCGGCACGCTGCACATGGGCCACGCGTTCCAGCACACGATCCAGGATGCGCTGATCCGCTACCACCGAATGCTCGGGGACGACACGCTCTGGCAGATGGGCACCGATCACGCCGGCATCGCGACGCAGATGGTGGTCGAGCGCAATCTCAAGCAGGCCGGCGAGCCGACGCGCGCCGAACTCGGCCGCGAGAAATTCCTCGAAAAGATCTGGGAGTGGAAGAAGTATTCGGCCGGCACCATCGGCGAACAGATTCGCCGCATGGGCTCATCGGTGGACTGGTCGCGCGAAGCGTTCACGATGGACGCGGCGTACTCGAAGGCCGTGGTCGAGCACTTCGTAAAACTCCACGAAGCAGGCCTGATCTACCGCGGCAAGCGCCTCGTGAACTGGGACCCGGTTTTGCAAACCGCGATCTCCGATCTTGAAGTCGTGCAGGAAGAGGAGAACGGCAAGCTCTGGTATATCCGCTATCCGCTTGCGAATGGCGCGACTTACGTCGATGGCAAGGGCGAGACGAAGAATTACATCGTCGTTGCGACGACGCGGCCAGAGACGATGCTCGGCGATGCTGCGGTAGCCGTGCATCCGGAGGATGAGCGTTACGAGCATCTCGTCGGCAAGAGCGTGATGCTGCCGCTGTGCAATCGCGAGATTCCGATCGTTGCCGATGATTATGTCGATCGCGAGTTCGGCACGGGTTGCGTGAAGATTACGCCGGCGCATGATTTCAATGACTACTTGGTAGGACTTCGTCACGATCTTCCGCGTTACAACATCTTCAGTCGCGATGCGAAGATTCTTGAATATCCGGAACACTCCTTCACCAATATCCAGGAACAATTTGACGCACTAGCACTAAGTAAGATCAAAACGGCCGTCGGCAAAGCGGATGTCGTTGCCAATATTCGTGGCCTCGCTCCGTACTCCGGTCTTGACCGCTTCGTCGCCCGCAAGCAAATCGTCGCTGATCTCGAGGCGGAATCTGTCTCGGATGTATCGGCACCCGACTTCAGCGATAAGGATGGCAAACCCATTTATCCGCGCGGCCTCGTCGACAAGATCGAAGACCACAAGCTGAAAGTCCCACGCGGCGATCGCAGCGGAGCGGTGCTCGAGCCCTATCTCACGGATCAGTGGTTCGTCGATCTCACGCGCGAACAGCGATTTGATGGCAAGCCGGGCAAGGGCGGTCTGCTGGCAATCACGAAACCGGCGATCGATGCGGTCGAGAGCGGCCACGTGCGGTTCGTTCCCGACAACTGGAAGAGCACGTACTACCAGTGGCTCAACAACATTCAGGACTGGTGCATCTCGCGCCAGCTCTGGTGGGGGCATCGCATTCCGGCCTGGTATGACGAAACGGGAAACGTCTACGTTGGCCGCAACGAAGAAGAAGTGCGTGCAAACAATACGCACCTGCGCGAAGTCGGCGGGATGTATCCCGCCCTACGTCAGGACGAGGATGTTTTCGACACCTGGTTTAGCTCGGACATCTGGCCGATGGCGACACTCGGCTGGCCGGATGCCACTCCGGAACTGAAGAAGTTCTATCCGACCAGCGTGCTGGTCACCGGCTTCGACATCATCTTCTTCTGGGTCGCGCGCATGGTGATGATGGGGCGATACTTCATGCACGAGGCGCCGTTCCGCGACGTGTTCATCACCGGGCTCGTGCGCGATCCGGAAGGCAACAAGATGTCGAAGTCCAAGGGCAACGTGCTCGATCCGCTCGATGTCGTCGATGGCATCACGCTCGACGAACTCATCGCCAAGCGCACGACCGGCCTGATGAACCCGGCCACCGCACCGAAGATCGAAGCGAAGACGCGCAAGGATTATCCGAAAGGCATCGAGGCCGTCGGCGTCGACGCGCTGCGCTTCACTTTCGCCTCGCTCGCGACCAATGGCCGCGACGTGCGCTTCGACGCCGGCCGTGCCGAGGGTTATCGCAACTTCTGCAACAAGATCTGGAATGCCTCGCGGTTCGTGTTGATGAACTGTGAGGACCAGGACGTGGGGCTCGACGCGAGCGTGCCGACGAACCTCGGTGTTGCGGACCGCTGGATCATCTCGCGCCTGCAGAAAGTCGAGACCGAGGCCGCCGAGCATTTTGCGAACTACCGCTTCGATCTGCTCGCGACGACGCTGTATCAATTCATCTGGAACGAATACTGCGACTGGTATCTGGAACTCACCAAGCCGACGATGCTCGGCGACGACGAGGAAGCCAAACGCGGCACGCGCCGCACGCTGGTGCGTGTGCTCGAAGCCTGGCTGCGCCTGTTGCATCCACTGATGCCGTTCCTCACCGAAGAAATCTGGCAGCGCGTCGCGCCGCTCGCAGGCAAGGCCGGGGCGACGATCATGCTGCAACCGTATCCGGTTGCGGCGTTCGAGCGCATCGACGAAGCCGCCGAGGCCGATGTCGAATGGCTGAAGGGCTTCATCCTCGGTGTGCGGCAGATTCGTGGCGAGATGGACATTCCGCCGGGCAAGCCGCTGCCGGTGCTGATCCAGGATGCGAGTCCCGGAGATGCCGAGCGTCTGCAACGTCTGCAAGCCGCGCTGTCGTTTCTCGCGCGCATCGAAGCGCCGCGCGTGCTCGCGGAAGCTGAAACCGCACCGCAATCGGCCACAGCGCTGCTCGGCACGATGAAGATCCTGGTGCCGATGGCCGGCCTGATCGACAAGGCCGCCGAACTCGGGCGTCTCGAGAAGCTGCGCGGCAAGCTTGAAGGCGATCTGGAGAAGAACGAGGCGCGGCTCGCGAGCGAGAAGTTCGTCAACGGTGCGCCGCCCGCCGTCATCGACAAGGAACGCGCGCGCGTCGCGCAGCAGAAGGCGGAACTGGCGACGCTGCGCGAGCAGGAGGCGCGCATCGACGCGCTTTAGGCACCGCCCGCCGCCCTAGCGCACGGCCCTCAGCTTCCGGGGCCGCGCGGCCTCCGCTGCGACGAGGCGCTTGAGACAGCGGTCGAGCGTCAGCGCAATCGTTGTCTGATTGCGGATCATCGCCATGCGCTTCCAGGTCGCGCGTTCGCCTTCCTGGATGAAGCGCTTGACCGCGTCGAGCTTCGGATTCGCGGTGACGTGCACATAGCGCCACACCGTGACCTTCGGCAGGATCGTGATGTTGCCGCGGTAATCCTGTTCGAGGATCGACGAGGCATGGTCGAGATAGCGGCGCACACCGTCGATCGGCAGGCCAAGACGCCCGAAGCCGATTGCATACTGGGCCGAGCCACGCAGTGTCGAGTACGCGTACTCGCGCATGGTGCCCAGCAGGCCGAGCTGCTCGGGGCCCGCGCGCAGGAACGGAATGACGTGCGGATTGGTCTGGCTGACGATGAAGTGGTTGACGTTGTGCAGGCGGCGCAGGCGCAGCGTCGGAAGATCGGATTTCAGCGAGCCGTCGGTCCAGTGCAAGCCCGGCATGTACGGCACGCGCTCGCCGGTTTCGTCCTTGGTCATCAGCTCGACCGGCTGGAACAGCAGCGGCACGGCGCTCGACGCGAGCACCGCTTCGCGCAGGTACAGATACGGCGTCGTCAGATAATTCAGCAGACGTGGCGGCTGGTTGCTGCCCGCTGGCGAGACGGTAATGTTGATCGTGCGGCCGGAGAGTTTGTAGCTCTCCTCGAATGTCAGGTCGCGCGTATTTCTGGCGATGCCCTTGCGGATTTGATCCTGATCCATGACCGCACCGCGGCGGACCATGTCGCTCAGCGCGAGCGGCTTCCAGAAGTGGT
>JAYWBB010000019.1:0-7763 GCA_043781855.1 Nevskia sp.
GCACGGCCAGCGGCGCGAGACCGGCGAGGCGCGGTTGGGCGCCGCTGGATGGACGGTGTTCGGCGGTGGGGCTGGACATGCGGTCGACTACGCAGCGAGGACGATCCGCCCGATGTTACGTCGTCACCGCACTGTTTATCGAGCCGGGGCGGTCATGCCTGACTCGCTGCACAGGACACGACGGCACGCCGGCCGTGCGGGTGCGCGTCATCGCGCCGCCGGCGCGCAGGCCGAACGGCGCGGTTCCCGCGCTGGCTACTTGCGACGCGGCGGCTTGCCGCCGCTGGGTCGTGGCTTGAACCCGCCAGGTTTGAAACCACCCGGTTTGTGCGATGGCGGTGCACTGGTGCCGGTATCGGTGCCATCCCACTCGTGGATGCGCAACTGCTGCTGCACCACCCACACTTTCTTGAGGTGCTCGAACACTTCGGCCGGCATGCCGTCGGGCAGGTCGATCAGGCTGTAGTGGTCGCGAATACTGAGGCGGCCGATGAACTGGCTTTCCAGACCGGCCTCGTTGGCGATGGCGCCCACGATATTGCCTGGCTTGACGCCGTGCTCGTGGCCGACCTCGACGCGGTAGGTGCGTTTGCCTTCCTCGGTGGCATGCGCACGCACCGGACGCGGACCGAAGTCACGCGGCGGTGCGTTCTCATGCGCGCTGTGTCGCGGCGGTGCGCTCTCATGCGCGCCGTGTTCGCGCGGGCGCTGTTCATGCGGCCTGGACTCGCGTGGTGGATGGCTGACGGTGTTGGTGTCACGTCCACTTGGCGGACGTCGCTCGCTGCTCGCGCGCTCGCGTGGCGCCGCGCGGTCGACGCGCTCACGCGAGGCGGGCTCGTACTTTTCGCGCTTCGGCGGCGCCAGCAGCAGCGGCTGGTCGCCCTGGGCGATCCGCGCCAGCGCGGCGGCGATCTCGAGCGCCGGCACGTTGTGCTCCTGCTCGTACTGCTCGATCAACTGCTGGAACTGGCCGAGGTCGCCCTGTGCCAGGGTGTCGCTGATGCGCTGTTTGAACTTGCCGATGCGCACGTCGTTGACCACGTCGACCGACGGCAGCTGCATCTGCTCGATCGGCTGCTTGGTGGCGCGTTCGATCGCATTCAGCATGCCGCGCTCGCGCGGGCTGACGAACAGGATCGCCTCGCCACTGCGCCCGGCGCGCCCGGTGCGGCCGATGCGGTGCACGTAGCTTTCGGTGTCGTACGGGATGTCGTAGTTGAACACGTGGCTGATGCGGTCCACATCGAGACCGCGCGCGGCCACGTCGGTGGCGACCAGGATGTCGAGCTTGCCGTCTTTCAGCTGCTGGATCACCCGCTCACGCTGCGGTTGCGCAATGTCGCCGTTGATCGCGGCGGCAGCCAGCCCACGCGCCTGCAGTTTGCCGGCGAGCTCGTCGGTGGCCTGCTTGGTGCGCGCGAAGATGATCATCGCGTCGAACGGTTCGGCCTCCAGGATGCGCGTCAACGCATCGAGTTTGTGCATGCCGCTGACGAACCAGTAGCGCTGGCGGATGTTCGGCGTGGTGCTGGCCGAGGACTTGATGTTGATCTCGATCGGGTCTTTCAGATGGCGCTGGGCGATCTTGCGGATGACCGTGGGCATGGTCGCCGAGAACAGCGCGACCTGGCGTTCCGGTGGGGTCGCCTGCAGCACTTTCTCGACGTCGTCGATGAAGCCCATGCGCAGCATTTCGTCGGCTTCGTCGAGCACCAGACATTTGATCTGCGAGACATCCAGCGTGCCGCGCTTCATGTGGTCGAGCACGCGGCCCGGCGTGCCGACGACGACATGCACGCCGCGCTTGAGCGCCTGCAACTGCGGCCCGTAGCTCTGGCCGCCGTAGATCGGCAACACGTGAAAGCCTGGCAGTTTCGCCGCGTATTTCTGGAACGCCTCGGCGACCTGGATCGCCAGCTCGCGCGTCGGCGCCAGCACCAGCACCTGCACGGCGCGCGAGGCGAGATCGATTTTCGACAGCACCGGCAGCGCAAAAGCCGCCGTCTTGCCGGTACCGGTCTGCGCCTGGCCGAGCACATCGCGGCCTTCGAGCAGATGCGGGATCGTCGCCGCCTGGATCGGCGAGGGTGACTCGTAGCCGACCGCTTCCAGTGCGGCGAGCACGGGTTCAGACAGCGCCAGATCACGGAACGTGATCGCGGCAGGAATTTCTGCGGACATGGGACAGCACCTCGATGAGAACGTATGGCTCTGAAGAACGCCAACGCACCGCGGCACTACAGAGAACGACGCAGTTTACCGGCTTGGGGCTGCGCCGTTTGCGTGGCGTGCCAGGACCGGCTTCAGAAGCTGCGCGAAATGCTGAACTGGAACCAGATTTTCTGCGTCACGCCGGGGGCGCCGTTTCCGATCAGATAGGTCGGCGTGCGGACTTTGGGAAAGTCGCTGCCGAAACTGCTCGCCCAGCTGTCATCGTAATGCCAGCGGATATGATGGCCGACCATCTCGTCGAATCGCGTCAGTTCCGTCGCGATCGATGGCGGCTCGCGATCGAACAGGCCAGCGCCGAGCTCCTGATTCCCGTCATCGCTGACCGCATTGCTGTTCGAAAAGACGAGTTTGCCCAGGCGCGGCGACAGGCTCGTCTTCGGCAACAGCGATCCCAGGTCGTAGGTCGGAACCGAATCGGCCCGTGCCGGCACCGGCGCACCGAGCAGCGCCAGCCCCAGAATCAGCCCCTGAGCCAGCGAAACAACGACGGCCGGCGCGTGGCTCGCGCGCTTTTTCGATTCGGGTGGACCTGCGAAACGAGTCATTGACGGACCTCTGCGCGCCCAGCGACAGCAACGCACTCTGATCCTAAAGCGAAATTCTCGCCAATGCGGGCGATTCGGGCCAGGCGGCGTGCCGCTTCCGCCGAAAGGTACGCCCTACGGCGTCGTTCTGCGAGGCAACTGATACTACCTCAGTGGCTTGACCAGCTTCAGCCCATCGCCGCCGTCCTCGTAGAAGTCCGGCAGCTTCGCCGCTTCGGCGTACCCGAGCTTCGCGTACAGCGCGCGCGCTGCGAGGTTGTCCGCGCGGACTTCGAGCATCGCGAGTTCGTGCCCTTCCGACCTCGCGTCGTGCTCCATCGTCTGCACCAGCCGCTGCGCGAATCGCCGTCCGCGCGCCGCTGGCGCAACGACCACCGAGTAGACGCGCGCCGCCCGACTGCCGCTTCGCGACAGCCAGATGAGATTGCCGACGACGCCGCCGTCGAGCTCGGCGATCCAGACATGCGCATTCGGCACCGAGAGAAAGCGGCGCACGGACCGGATCGTCATGCGGTCGGTCGGAAACAAATCTTCGAGCGCGAGGATGGCCCGCGCATCGCTGCGGCAGCCTTTGCGGACGCGGCCGGCGGCGGCCTCGGCAGGCTGGGTGATCGGCGCGCGTTTCACGTCGGTAGTCGGGCAAGGGCGAGATGCGGATCATGCCAGCGGCCCGCACTCGCGGCGAACACGCAGGCGCCGCCCGTTGCACAATTGCGGCAGCCCCCTCTGGATTTCGCCATGATCCTTCGCCATCGCAGCGCTGTCCTGCTCGCGGCCCTTGCCGGCTTTTTTACGTCCCCCGCCTCTTCTTTCGACCAGCCCCTGCCCGACCTTCACTGGCGCCTGCTCGGTCCGTTTCGCGCCGGCTGGAGCACGATGGCCGCCGGTATTCCGGATCAGCCGGATACCTTCCTGTTCGGCGCCGCAGGCGGCGGCGTCTGGAAAACGACGAACGCGGGACGCACCTGGGCGCCGCTGTTCGACGGGACCGGCCCCTCATCGTCCGTCGGCGCACTGGCGGTCGCAGCGAGCGATGCCGACGTGCTCTATGTCGGCACGGGCCAGCCCGAGCCGCGCTACGACATCGCATCCGGCGACGGCGTCTACCGCTCGGGCGACGGCGGCAGGACCTGGTCGCACGTCGGTCTTGAAGCGACTCGCCACATCGGCGCGATTCTCGTCGACCCGAAAGACGCAAACACGCTGCTGGTCGGCGCGATGGGGCATCTGTTCGGACCGAACGCCGAGCGTGGCGTGTTCCGCTCGACCGACGGCGGCAAGCGCTGGACGCAGACGCTGAAGATCGATGACGACACCGGAGTCGTCGATCTTGCGGCGGATCCCGCACAGCCGAACCTCGTGTTCGCCGCCGCGTGGCAGTGGCGCAACTATCCCTGGCTCAGCTACTTCACGCCGATCGAAGGGCCGGGCAGTGCGGTCTACCAGTCGAACGACGGCGGCAGGACATGGGCGAAGCTGGACGGCGACGGCTGGCCTGCCGGCCCGCTCGGACGCATCGGCCTCGCGGCCACTCATCTCGCGAATGGCAATACGCGCCTGTTCGCGAGTATCGAGTCCTCGAAAGGTGGCGACGCGAGTGGCTTGTTCCGCTCCGATGACGGCGGCGGTCATTGGCAGAAGGTCAACGACTCGAAACCCAACGCCAGCTGGTACAACAGCCGCATCACGATCGCTCCGGACGACCCCGATTCCGTCTACACCTTCGGCCAATCGCTGCACGTCTCGCACGATGGCGGCAAGACCTTCGAGATCACCAAGGGCGCACCGGGTGGAGATGATTATCACCAGATGTGGATTAATCCACTGCACCCCGAGCGCAGGGTCCTGACCAGCGACCAGGGCACGGTCGTCAGTGTCGACAAAGGCGCGAGCTGGAGCGACTGGTACAACCAGCCGACCGGCCAGTTCTACCACCTTGCGGCCGATAACGGCTTTCCGTACCGGGTCTACGCCGGCCAGCAGGACAGCGGCACGGTCGCGATCGCGAGCCGCAGCGACTACGGCTCGCTGAACTTCCGCGACTGGCACCCGGTCGGCGGCGACGAGCGCGACGACGACCTGCCGGATCCGCACGATCCCGACATTGTCTATTCCAGCGGTCTCGGCGGAAAGATCTCGCGCTGGGATGCGCGCAATGGCCAGTCCCGCAACATCACACCATGGCCGGTGTCGAGCTACGGCCAACGCCCGACCACGGTGAAGTACCGCTACACCTGGATCACTCCACTTGCAGTCACCAGAAAGGCGTTGTATCTCGGCTCGCAAGTGCTGTGGCGCACGACGGATCGCGGCGAGCATTGGCAGATCATCAGTCCCGATCTGACCGGCAAGCGCGCTGGCGCGCAGCACTGCGACGGCAATGTCGCCGTTGCCGAAGCCAGGGCCTGCGGCTATGGCGTGATCTTCAACATCGCGCCCTCGCCGAAGTCGGACGACACGATCTGGATCGGCACCGACAATGGCCTCGTGCAGCTCACGCGGGATGGCGGCAAGCACTGGTCGAACGTCACGCCGCCGGGCTTGCCGGAATGGGCGCGCGTCAACACGGTGGACCCGTCCGCACTCGACGCCGGCAGCGCCTACGTCGCGGTCGACAACCACCGCCAGGATGACTTTGCGCCTTACGCCTGGCGTACCCACGATTACGGCAGGACCTGGCAGCCGATCGCCAGTGGCCTGCCAGGCGGCAACTTCGTCGCCGTCGTCCGCGCCGACCCGTTGCGTCGCGGCCTGCTCTACGCGGGCACCGACGCCGGTGTGTTCGTCTCGTTCGACGACGGCGATCACTGGCAACCGCTGCAGAAGAATCTGCCGCAAGCCTGGGTCCGCGATCTGCTCGTGCACGGCAATGACCTCATCGCGGCAACGCAGGGCCGCGCGCTCTGGGTGCTCGACGACCTGAGCCCGCTGCGCCAGTCCACTGCCGGAACCCTGACGCGGCTGCTCAAACCGTCGCTGGCGTATCGCGTTCACCCGAATAACAACAAAGACACGCCGCTGCCGATCGAAACTGCGGTCGGCGAAAACCCACCGGACGGTGCGATCATCGACTACGTGCTCGGCGCCGACGCGAGTGGTTCGGTCGCGCTGGAAATCCGCGACGCAAAAGGTGCGCTGGTACGGCGCTACGCCAGCGACGATCAGCCCGTCGACGCTCGCGTGGAGCGTTACTTCTCCGAACGCTGGCTCAAGCCCGACGCGCCATTGCCCGCCACACCGGGCCCGCATCGCTTGATCTGGAACCTGCGTTACCCACGACCCGAAGCGATCGGCTACGAATACTCGATCGCCGCGACGCCAGGCCGCAACACTCAGACCGCCCCGGCCGGCCCGTTCGCAGTGCCGGGCAGCTACCGCATCGTGCTCAAGGTCAACGGCCGCGACTATCGCGATTCACTGACGCTCAAGCCCGACCCGCGCATCACTGCGCGACCAGCCGATCTGGAGCGGGGCCTGCACTACTCGCTTGCCGCAGGAAAAGCGCTGGAGTCGGCCTATATCTCGAATGGAGAAGTCCGCGCCGTTCGTAAACAGCTGGAAGCTGTACAGCCCAAGCTCGAAGGCGCCGCAGCACAGGCAGCGATGGAGTTTCTCCAAGCCACGAAACCGCTGGTCGAACACGAGGCCGGTATCGACATCGATTTCGGCACGATCAGCGACGTCGTCGCGAGCCTCGAATCCGACCTGGAGTCCGCCGACGCCGCACCGACGCAGGGACAGCAGCAGGCATTCGATGACTACAGTTCACGACTCAAATCCGCACTGCGGAAGTGGAGCGATCTGCGGAATCGGGACCTGCCGCTGCTGAACAGGCGATTGCAGTCAGCCGGATTTGCGGTTGTCGCTGTGCCCGACGCGGCCGCGTTCGAGCCAGCCGGAAGCCCGGGAGGCGCAGATTTACCGTGACCCTACGGAGCGCGCAGGAACCCCAGGCCGCGCGCTGTCCGGCGCCGCATCGGGTTTCCGCGAATTGACGGCCGGTTATCACGCGTCGGTGGATTTATCCGCCCGACCCGCGCTTCAGTTTGGCCGGTGGAACAAGTCGGGCGGCACCGTGGCCAGCGCCTGAAACGCTGGCCGCGCGAAGTAGAAGCCCTGCATCAGTTCCACGCCGAGTTCGCGCAGGGTGCTTAGTTCCTCGTAGGTCTCGACGCCCTCGGCGATGACGCGCATCGAGAGATCGCGGCACACCTGCATGATCCCGCGGGTGATCGCGTGCCGGCCGCGGTCCTTGTCGATGTGCCGGATCAGCGCCATGTCCAGCTTGACCAGATCGGTGTGCACTTCGGCCAGCAGGTTCAGGCCCGAGTAGCCCGCGCAGAAATCGTCGATCGCGGTCAGGAAGCCGCGTTGCTGGTAATGCCGGACGATTTCGCGGAGGTGCGGCATGTCATCTATTTGCTCGCCTTCGGTAATCTCGAAGATGAGGCGGTCGATCGGGAAGCCGAAACGCTCGGCTGCCTCCAGCGTGGTGCGTATGCACAGCTCGGGCCGATAGACTGCGTTTGGCATGAAGTTGATGCTGAAATAGCAGGGCATTGCCAGCTGGCTTGCGAGCTGGATCGCCTTGACCCGGCAGGCCTGGTCGAAACGGTAGCGGCTGCCCTCGTTGACGTGTCTGGAGATTTCTGCAGCTGATTCGTTCTGCACGCCTCTGACCAGGGCTTCGTGAGCGAAAATATCTCCGGTGACGATATCCACGATCGGCTGAAACGCCATCGTGAAACTGAAATCCAGGCCGGCGCATTCGGCACAGCCGAGCTTGCGGAAATTCTTTTGGACCTTCATCGCATGAACCCTGGTCTGGCTGATGAACCATTCAATAATCCGTCATTCCCGCGCAAGCCGGAACGACGGGTAAAGTCAGAGGTATCAGCGATGCAGGTAAATGGTCACTCGCTCATTCCGGCTCGCGCGCCCGCGTCTGCGCGTCGAGTTTCTTGACGAAATACGCCATGATTC
>JAYWBB010000020.1:0-21680 GCA_043781855.1 Nevskia sp.
CTACTTGACCCCGAACGAATTTAGCGTAACGCTCAAACCTATCCACCACCCGGTAGCCATAGTCTAGTAATCATTGGTCCGAAAAAACCAGGCAGGTCAGTACGAAAGGGCGATCGGAAAACTCGTGCACGAAGCGGCTACTGGCCAGGCTAAGCAGACCACACGCTGAGTCACCACAGGATGCATGGACATTCGTGAGCTTGCGGATACGTCCCGCAGTGTCCAGTGCATCGAGGTGCGGTGTCGTCGCCCGCGGATAGCCGTATGGGCCCAGATGATCTGGCCGCAGTGCGTCCACCACGATCAAAATCAGGTTGCGCTTCTCCGCCGAAGGTTCCACACGGTAGGCGGTGCGTGCCGCATCGTTTTCGCGGCCGAGCTTCTCTGCGCTCAGAAGATCGATGGCATTGCCTTCGAGCGCGCGGCTCGCCTCGACCGGAAACAGCGTCAGACTCACCGGCTCGGACTGGAGAGTCCAGCGCAACGAAAGAAACTCCGCGACCTGGATCGCCACCAATGCAACGCCGCAGATCAGGAGCGCGCCGATCGTTGATTTCGACACTCGACGACTGAATGGATTAATCCAGTCGTATTTCCGCAAGTAGAGAAATACCGCCGCGAATAAACCAAGATACAGGATGACGGCGACCACCAGCGCGGGAACGAACGCGATGCCGAGCGACGCGGCGAGATCAGGCAGCTGCTGCAGATAGCTCGTGAACAGATCCCAGGACAGCACGCGGCCCCATGACCGGAGGCCGATCAAAACCAGCGCGTAGTAGAGCGCTATCGAAAACAGCGCCGAGGTGGTGCCCAGTGCTGCGAGAAAGCGCGACAGGCGAGCCGGCAGCAGTGTCGTCACCGTGAGTCGCAGCAGGACGACTGCCAGCAAGGTCAGGCCAACGAGATGCAGATGCGGCGCGATCGCGGCGGGGCTCGCGAAACGCGAATATTCCAGAGAAAGAGCAGGGGCAGAAACGACCACACCGCCACATCGGTCGCCATTCGACGCAACAAGCCTGACCACGGCAGTTCAGCCATTACGAATTTCGATCAGCTTGGAAAGACCCAGCAGATTCACCGGCTGCACAGACTGCACGTCCCAGTCGTGCCCGCGAATCTGCTCCTCGAAACTGAAGGCGGAGCGAAAGCCGATACGCGCCGCCAGCGGTTCTGCCGCGCGCTCCAGCAGGTGCCAGAAGGGCGAGCCGCTGAAGTGATTGAGGATCAGGATGGTGCCGCCCTTGCGGCAGACGCGCCGGATTTCCGCGATGACGAGTCCGGGATTCGGCGTCACCGAAAGGATGTAGGGCATGGTCACGCAATCGAAGCTGCCATCGGCGAAGGTCATGGCCTCGGCGTCCATGACGTCGAGGTGGATGTCGCGGCCGCCAAGTTTTGCGGCGCGATGCCGCGCGATGTCGAGCATGTCCGCAGAAATGTCGATGCCCGTCACGCGAGTCGCGGGCGGATAGCGGCTGAGCATCAGCCCGGTGCCGACGCCGACTTCGAGCAGGGCCGCCGGCTGCAAGCGGTCGATCGACGCGGACAGCGCCCGCCTCCCCGGCTCCAGAACCGCCCCGAACACGCGATCGTAAAATGGTGCGTACATACGATATGTGCGGACCACGTCTTGTCGCGAGATAGACTTCATCAGGGCTGTGTATGCTTGAATCCGGGCACAAAAGGATGCCTGATTCGCCTTATCGCCGTCCGATAAACAAGGGAATTTGTCTGCAATGGCCGTCAACCTGAAACCACTTGGCGCTCTCGATGCTATCCGCGGCATCCGCCTCGGCGCCGCCGAGGCCGCGATCAAGAAGCCGGGTCGCAAGGACCTCTTGCTGGTCGAACTCGCGCAGGGTTCGCGCGTGGCCGGCGTGTTCACGCAGAACGCATTCTGCGCGGCACCGGTGCAGTTATGCCGCGAACGCCTCGCGACGACGACCGGTACGCGGGCGCTGCTGATCAACTCCGGCAACGCCAACGCGGCGACCGGCGCCGGTGGGCTTGCCGATGCGCGGACGACCACGGCCGTCGTCGCGGCTGCGCTCGGCTGCGAAGCCGAACAAGTGTTGCCGTTTTCGACCGGCGTCATCGGTCAGCGGCTGCCGGTCGAGCGCATGCTCATGGCGATTCCGGCCGCGGTTGCGAATCTCGCGACCACCGGTTGGAACGAGGCTGCGCGCACGATCATGACCACCGACACCGTTCCGAAAGGTGCGAGCCGCAGCGTGCGGACCTCCCAGGGCATGGTCACGGTGACCGGCATCGCCAAGGGCGTGGGCATGATCTATCCGAACATGGCCACGCTGCTGGCGTTCATCGGCACCGATGCGCGGCTGACCGATGCCGCGGCGAAGGCCTGCCTCGAACAGGCCGTCGCGGCTTCGTTCAACAGTGTCACGGTCGATGGCGATACTTCGACCAACGACTCCTGCCTGCTGGTGGCAACTGCCCAGGCGGGCCGAGACGAAATCGACGCGGTTCATCCCGATTACGCCGTTGTCGCAGAGGCTGTGACAGCAGTCTGCGTAGAACTTGCGCAGGCCGTCGTACGCGACGGCGAGGGCGCGACACGCTTCATCACGATCGACGTCGAAGGCGCTGCGACGGTTGCTGAAGCGCGTCTTGCCGCGTATTCGATCGCCCATTCGCCGCTGGTCAAGACCGCAATGTTTGCCGGCGACGCCAACTGGGGCCGCATCATCATGGCCATCGGCAAGGCCGGCATCGACGCACTCGACCCGGCGCGGGTCGATGTCGCACTCGACGAGGTGCAGCTGCTCGTCGGCGGCGAACCGCATCCGGATTATCGTGAGGAGCACGGCAGCGCCGTCGTCGCCAAGCCGGAGTTCACGATCCGCATCGGGCTGGGTCGTGGTGCGGCGAAGACACGCGTGTGGACCTGCGATTTCAGCTACGACTACGTCAGGATCAACGCCGAGTATCGGACCTGAGAAAGCAGTTGTTAGTTTCCAGAGACGCGGAAAACTGCAACGGCTCTTGCTGTTGCTTCTCAGGAAACTGGAAACTGCTTCAAACCAGCACTTCCGCAAGAAAATTGCGCATGGCCTGCATCGAACGCTGCTCCGCGCTCGCGTTGTGCTTCGCGCCGATGTCCGGAATATCTGCGCCGGGCACCGCGAAAGCGTGCTTGGCGTGACCGTAGATGTGCGTCTGCCAATCGGCACCGGCTGCACTCAGTTCGGTGCGCAGGGCGAGGAAGTCGTCGATCGGCGCGAGCGGATCGTCGTCGCCGTGCAGCACCAGCAGCTTGGCGGCGAGCTTCTTGCCAGCCGCGTGGCCGGGCGGCTTCAGGATGCCGTGGAAGCTGACCACGCCTTTGACGTCGGCGCCGCTGCGCGCGAGGTCGAGCACGCAGAGGCCACCGAAGCAGAAGCCGATTGCGGCGACACGCGTCGTGTCGACGCCGGGCAGTGCACGCACGGTATCGACGGCGGCCTGCATGCGCCGAGAAACCATCTTGCGTTCTTTGAGGAAGGGGCCGAGCAGGGCGCTGCATTCGGCGACGGTGCTGCCGCGCACGCCAACGCCGTACATGTCGAGCGCGAAGCCGACGTAGCCGAGCTTCGCCAGTGCTTCCGCCTGGCCGTCGGCGAACTCGTCGCGCCCGCCCCATTGATGCCCGACCAGCACCGCCGGACGCGGGCCGGACGCGGTATCGTCGAAATAGACGCGGCCCTGCAGCGCCGTGCCCTGATTCCCCTCCTGAACCCGATAGTCGACGAGACGATTGACGATAGCCATGCAGTTCTCCGGAAGGATGAAAATGGATTTGCGCCGCGCTGCCCCTTGGGCATCGGCGCCGTGCAGTTTACTGCCGGTGTTTGACGTTGTGGCGACAGAATCGTTGCCCGCGACTTTGGTCGTAGCGGCGCGCGGCATTCGGGCATGAGCGAGCGTCCGCTGATTCACGTCGCCTGCGGCGTGCTGATCAATGCCGCCGATGAGGTGCTGATCGCGCAGCGCCCTGCGGGCAAGCTCGCCGCCGGCAAGTGGGAATTTCCCGGCGGCAAGATCGAGCCGGATGAATCGGCCCGGCAGGCGCTGGTCCGCGAGCTGCACGAGGAGCTGGGCATCACCGTTCGGGAGGCGGTCCCCCTGCTGCGCTTCCGCCACGATTACCGCGACCGCTGCGTGGTTCTCGATACCTGGCGCGTGATCGCCTGGGACGGCGTTCCGGAGTCGCGCGAGGGGCAGTTGTTTTCTTGGTTGCCGGTGGCCGCCGTGAGCGCGCTGGACACGCTGCCCACGGTGGCGCCGATCCTCCGCGCGCTGCGTCTGCCCGCGCATTACGTGTTTACTCCACCGCAGGTCGATGCCGCGTTTCTGCTCGAGCGCATCGCGCAGCTGCCGGCCGGCGCACTGCTACGGCTGCGGCAGCCCGAACTTGACGCGGCTGATTACCAGCGGCTGGCCACCGCGCTGCTGCCGACCTGCCGCGCTGCCGGTATCGGCCTCATGCTCGATCGCGCACCGTCGCTCTGTGCTCATCTCGGAGCAGCCGGCTGGCATGCGACGAATGCCGCGCTGAGCCGGCTCGATGCGCGTCCGCTGGCGGCTGATTTTGTTTTCGCCGCTTCCGTACACGAGCCTCACGCACTGCGTGCCGCCATGCGGTTCGGCGCCGACTGCGCGGTGCTGGGGCCAGTGCTTGCCACACCGACCCATCCCGGTTATTCCGGCATCGGCTGGTCGGCATTCGAGTCGATTCGCGGACTGGCCGGCCTGCCGGTTTACGCCATCGGCGGGGTGGGGCCCGGACGGCTCGACATTGCCAGGGGCTACGGCGCCCATGGCGTCGCCGGAATTTCCGCTTATTGGGGAACCTAGGGAAACTTCGGAAAAAGCCCTCTCCCTCCGGGCGAGGGTTGTCTGCTTTTCGGCTTTTCTAGTCCTCGTCGTCGAGGTGCAGCGCGCTTTCCTCGTCCGGTTCTACCGGAATCGCATGCCGTCCATCCATCCACGCGCCCAGATCGAGCAGCTTGCAGCGCTCGCTGCAGAATGGACGCCAGGGATTTTGCGGGTCCAGGCGCGTGCTTGATCCGCAGCGTGGGCAGGCGGCGATGCGCATGGCTCAGGTCGCGCTCAGCGAACAGCATTGCAGACGGAAGCGGATATCTTCCACGGTCTGCGTGTTGCGGACGTTGACGTTGCCGAGGCGCATGAAGCGGAACGAAAAGCGATGCTTGCCCGCGCTGATTTCGGGATAGACATCGGAATCCGACGGAATCTGCACCCGCAGCAGCGGATAGACGCCCTGCGGCACATGCAGGTAAACGCCGCCCAGCGCAATGTATTCGGTACTTGTTGTGCTCTTGCGCAGCAGGCGCAGATAGAGCGCGATCGCCGTCTGATAGATCCGCAGCGGCGCGAACCACTGCGAAAGATCGCGTTCCGCTTCAGCGTAAGGCCGCGACAGCCAACGGTGATAAGCCGGCAGATCGAACGTGCAGGTGCCGCCGGGAATCGAACTGCGGTTCATCACCGTGAACAGGAACTCGTTGTCGCGCAGCACGACGGAAGGATGCGTGGTGCTGGCATGCAGAGCCGTGAGCGTCGCAGAGAGTTCGGCGAGCACGGCATCGAGCTTCGCGTGATCGAGTTCGACCCGCGCGCGCAGGCGGTTCAGGGCGCTGCGCTGTTCGGTGAGATCCTTGAGCAATTCGGTGCGCAGGTCAGTGCGGCCGATCACCGCGAGAATGTCCAGAAAGGTCCGCAAGCCGGCGCGCAGGCTCCAGGCGCTCAGGTCCGCCGCATGGTGCGCATATTCGATGAACAGGAATTCCAGGCGCAGCAGCGAGCGCGTCCGCTCACTCAGCGGTTGCTCGAAGCACACCCAGTCCGCGACACGATCCATGGCTGCCCTGAAATGCGGTCGTCCGGCATTGTGCCGCGCTGCAACACATGCGGCAAACGGGCGATTTCAACCCGGCAAGACTTACTACGCTCGCGCGAGCGAAAGGTAGAGCGCATGCAGCCGCGTCGTCTGCGGCACCAGCGACCGGGACTCGTCGTGGTTGTCGAGCACATCGTCGGCGCGATTGAGACGCAGCAGCCGGCTGGTCTGCGCCGCGATCATCCCCCGTGCGAGGTCATCGGCGATGCCGTCGCGCGACTGCACGCGACGCAATTGCACGTCTTCGGGAGCGTCGACCACGAGTACGCGGTCGACCAGCCGATCCATGCCGGCCTCGATCAGGATCGCGGCAGAAAAGACGCAGTAGGGCGCGGTCTGGGCCTTGCGCCAGGCGGCCACCTGGTCGCGGATCAGCGGATGCGTGATCGCTTCGAGCGCGCGCCGCGCCCCAGCGTCCGCGAACACGCGCTCGCGCAGGGCGCGGCGGTTGAGCGTGCCATCGGCCAGCAGCATGCCGGCGCCGAAGCGCGCCGCAATCGCGGCCGGCGCCGGGGACGGCGGCGCCACGACTTCCCGCGCCACGTCGTCGGCTTCGAGCAGCGGCACGCCGAGTCCCAGGAACAGGCTGGCGACATGGCTCTTGCCGCTCGCAACACCGCCGGTAAGGCCGACCGTGAATGCCGACATCAGGGCCTGGCGACGAGGCCGCCCAGCGCATCGCCCCAGATCAAAGTCAGCCAGCCGGCGCCGGCGAGATAAGGGCCGAAAGGAATTGGCTGGCTGCGATCACGACCGCCGAAAGCGATCAGTGCGATGCCGACCACCGCACCGACCACGGACGACAGCAGCAGGATCATCGGCAGCGTCGCCGCGCCGAACCAGGCGCCAAGCGCGGCGAGCAGCTTGAAATCGCCATAGCCCATGCCCTCCTTGCCGGTCGCGAGCTTGAACAGATGGTAGATCGACCAGAGGCTCAGGTAGCCTGCGATGCCGCCCCAGATGCTGGCCGACATGTCGGCAAAGACCGGCAGCGTACTGAGCGCCAGACCGAGCCAGAGCAGCGGCAGCGTGAGGTCGTCGGGCAGCAGCAACTCGCGCAGGTCGATGACGGTCAGCGCGATCAGCGCCCAGCTCAACACCAGCGCGGCGGCGAGCTGCGTCGACCAGCCGAAGCGCCAGACGCAGACCGCCGCCGCCACACCGGCAAGCAGTTCGACCAGCGGATACTGGATCGAGATCGACGTCCGGCATTGCGCGCAGCGCCCGCGCAAAAGCAGCCAGCTGATCACCGGGATGTTCTGCCAGGGCCTGATGCCGGCGCCGCAGGAGGGACAGCAGGACGGCGGCGACATCAGCGAAACCTTCGTCGGTGCGGCCGTCGCTTCGATCTCCAGCAACGCGCTGCACTCTTTTTTCCAGTCGGCCTCCATCATGCGCGGCAGGCGCAGGATCACCACGTTCAGGAAACTGCCGACCAGAAGGCCGAGCACGGATGCGGAAATGCCGAGCAGCAGCGGGCTGGCGGCGAGCGCCTCAGACAAGGCCGACATTGATTGGCGTCAGATGGCCTGGCCGATCTTGAAGATCGGAAGATACATCGCGACGACCAGACCGCCGACCAGGATACCGAGCACGACCATGATCATCGGCTCCAGCAGCGCAGTGAGATTGTCGACCATTGCGTCGACCTCTTCCTCGTAGAAATCCGCGACCTTCGCGCACATGTGGTCGAGCGAACCGGATTCCTCGCCGATTGCGACCATCTGCACCGCCATCGGCGGAAACAGGCCGGTCTGCTGCATCGTCAGTTGAAGCTGCTGGCCGGTCGCGACCTGGTCGCGCATGGTCATGATCGCCTCGGTGAAGATGATGTTGCCGGCGGCGCGGGCGACCGAATCCATCGCCTCGACCAGCGGCACGCCGGCCGCGAACATCGTCGACAGCGTGCGCGCGAAACGGGCAACGGCGGACTTGTAGAGGATGTCGCCGATCACCGGCAGGCGCAGCATCAGGCGGTCGGTAAAACGGCGGACTTTCGGCGAGCGGATATGCGCCTCGCGCAGGGCGAAGAACGTGCCCAGTCCCCACCCGATCACCAGCCACCAGTAACCCTTGATGAAGTCCGACAGCGAAATGACCATCTTGGTAAATGCGGGCAGATCGGCGCCGAAGCCCTTGAACAGGGAGGCGAACTGCGGCACCACGAAGTACAGAAGAATGCCGGTGACGATGATCGCGACGAAGATGACCGCCGCCGGATAAGTCATCGCTTTCTTGACTTTCTTCTTCAGCGATTCGGTCTTTTCCTTGTAGGTCGCGATCTTGTCCAGCAGCGTTTCCAGCGCACCGGATTTCTCGCCGGCATCGACCAGGTTCACGAACAGGTCGTCGAAATGGCGCGGATATTTGGCCAGGCTTTCGGCCAGCGTCGAACCCCCTTCGATGCTGGTCTTGATGCCCAGGATCATCTCGCCCATGGTGGGATTGGAGTGGCCACGCCCGACGATTTCCAGCGACTGCACCAGCGGCACGCCGGCCGACATCATCGTCGCCATCTGGCGGCTGAAGATCGAGATGTCCTGACCCTTGATGGCCTTCTTGCCCTTGCCGAACAGGTTGGACTTCTTGCGTACGCGGATCGGGTTGATGCCCTGCTTGCGCAGCTGGGTCTTGATGTAGCTCTCGCTCGGGCCCTGCGACAGGCCTTTGACGCGCGAACCCTTGCGATCCACACCTTCCCAGGTAAACGTGGATTCCTTGATCGTTGTCGCGGTAGAAGCTGCCATGCCCTTCTCCCTACCCCGGTATCACATCGGCCCGCCAGCGCAAGCCATCAAAAAAGCATAACTCAGTCGACCGTGACGCGGTTGGCTTCGGTCAGGTCGATGACGCCGTCCAGGACCTTTTTCAGCGCCGACTGGCGGAGGTTGGCGACCCCTTCCTTGGCCGCCTGATCGGCGATATCGATGGCGTTGCAGCCTTCCATGATCGCCCGCGAGATGGCCTCGGTCACCGGCATGACCTGGTAGATGCCGGTACGGCCCCGGTAGCCATCGTTGCACTGCGTGCAGCCATTGGCGCGGTAGATCGCGAAGCCGGGCCGGTCGACCTGCTCGGCCTTGAAGCCTTCCTTCAGCAACTCCTCGCGCGGTACCGCGTCCGGCTTCCGGCAATGGACACAAAGCTTGCGCGCCAGCCGCTGGGCGATGATCAGCGTCACGCAGCTCGCCACGTTGTAGGCCGGCACGCCCATGTTCAGCAGGCGGGTCAGCGTCTGCGGCGCGTCGTTGGTGTGCAGCGTCGAGAGCACCAGATGCCCGGTCTGAGCCGCCTTGATCGCGATTTCCGCCGTTTCCAGATCGCGCACCTCGCCGACCATGATCACATCCGGGTCCTGGCGCAGGAAGGCTTTCAGTGCGGCCGCGAAGGTCAACCCCTGCTTGACGTTGACATTGACCTGGTTGACGCCCGGCAGATTGATTTCGCAGGGATCCTCGGCGGTCGAGATGTTCGTGCCTTCATCGTTGAGGATATTCAGCCCGGTGTAGAGCGACACGGTCTTGCCCGAGCCGGTCGGGCCGGTGACCAGGATCATGCCCTGCGGCTTCGCGAGTGCTTTCAGGTAATGCGCCTTCTGCTCCGGCTCGTAGCCGAGCGCGTCGATGCCGAGCATCGCGCTGCTGGCGTCGAGAATACGAATGACGACTTTCTCGCCCCAGAGTGTCGGGCAGGTGGACACGCGGAAGTCGATCGCCTTGTTCGCCGACAGCTTGAGCTTGATGCGCCCGTCCTGCGGCACGCGGCGCTCCGCGAGGTCCATGCGCGACATCACCTTCAGGCGCGCCGCCAGCCGGCTGCCCATCTGCACCGGCGGGTTGGCGATCTCGCGCAGCTCGCCGTCCATGCGATAGCGGATGCGGTATTTCTTCTCGTAAGGCTCGAAGTGAATGTCCGAGGCGCCCCGGTTGATGCCATCCACCAGCACCTTGTTGACGTAGCGGATGATCGGCGCATCGTCGACATCGGCGCCGCTGGTATCCGGCGCCTTGTCGTCGTCGCCGCCTTCGATCTCGAGGTTTTCGAGATCTTCGTCGCCGCCCTGAAGCGCGGTGGCCTGAATCGCGGCGAGGCCGGTCTCGATGCCTTTCGCCAGCTTGTCCTCTTCGACGAGGATGCCTTCGATCGTGAAACCGGTCGCGAACTTGACCTCGTCCAGTGCCTGCAAATGGGTCGGGTCCGACAGGGCCACGTAAAGCTTGCGCCCGCGCAGATGCAGCGGCAGCACGTGTTGCGTACGCAGCAGCTTTTCGCTGACCAGACGCACGACCGCAGCGTCGATGACGATGGCATTCAGGTCTATCAGCGGGGTGCCGAATTCGGCGCTGGCAATTTCCGCCAGCTTTGCCGACGGAATCAGTTTGTTGTCGACCACCAGGGTGACGAACTGCGCGCCGGTCTTCTGGGACTTGGTCTGGAAATCGCGCGCCTGGTCTTCCGTCAACAGGCCATCGGCGACCAGCCGGCGCGGAAGACCTCCGATGAAGGTGGTGACAGGCGCTATCTGCGGATTCGTTGCCACGGTTGTGCTGCCTCTTCTTGGTAAGCGTCTCTCGAAGCCGGAGCGCTCTCGACCAGCCGGCCGGCTTTATCTGCCCACGGTTTGCGCTGCGCGTGAGCAAAAGTCTGCCCACTCAACTCACTGCGCCCTCAACCTGAGCGATTCGTAAAGCCGGAAAGTACACCTACGCCTGCACCGAATCCAGCATGACGGGCGGTCCGGAGGCTGCTAAGCGACCGGCGGCACACACATTCAACAGAGATACCCGGTTGATGCCGTTTCACCGGAACAGATACCGGCCGGTTTCCGGGTTCCCCTTGCGCCAGACCACGCTGTCCATGAAGTAATGATGGACGTTGATGAACACCCAGGCGCAGAACAGGAATACGCCGCCACCGAAGGCACGCAGCGTGTCCGGCAGCCAGTCGCCTAGAGTCCTCGGGAAATACCAGAAGCCGAAATAACCGAGACCGACCGCCACACCGTAGAACATCATCATTCGCAGGCCCAGAGAGAACGGCGCGGCGTCCGGCGGCTCATCCTCGCCACCGCCCTCGTCCCGATGCACGCGCACGGTCTGATAGTTCAGCTCGTAACGCCAGACCACGATCATGTACTGAAGCGAATGCAGCGCCGGAATGATCAGCGCCATGATCGGTTCCGGATACAGCAACCAGAGGTAACCGCTGACCGCGTAGCCGACCAGCCCGTTGACCGGCAGCCCGCGTCCGGCGCGCAGCCGCGCCACGAACAGCCACAGCACGCGCAGGCTGGTGAACGCCACCAGCGCCCATGCCGCCAGCCGCGCAACGCGCGGAATCTCGAAAGTGAAGTATGCAATGCCCCAATAATCGGATTGGGCAAAAACCTGGTTCGCGATCATCCAGCTCAACAGCCAGACAGCGTAGGCGTTATGCAGCAGCAGCTTCTTCTCGGGATCGGTGAAGAAGCGCCGCTTCAGCACGGCATCGAGCATCAGCATGCCGTAGCCCTGCTTGGTGTAATGCCAGCCGACCGTGAAGAACATCAGGTTCACGCCGTAGCCGAGCAGTTGCGTCTTGCCGTACACCAGACACCAGACGAAGAACCCCATCAGCAGCACTGGCGCGAAAACCCCCGCGACCAGATAGCGAACGCGCCACTCCTTCGGGTACTCCGCAGAAAAACCCTTCTGACTGAAGCCGCGATAGAACAGGTGATACGAGTGCGCAAAGTGCGGGTTGTTGATCGCGTGCGCGGCCAGCGTCGTCCATACCAGCACTTCGGCGTGTTGCAGCCTGCCACCGAGCAACAGGATCAGCGGCAGCAGCAGAAACGTCGCACCACCGAGCAGCAGGAAATCCGGAATCGGGCCGAACAGATATTTCCCGGCGGCAGGCGCGGCGGAAGGGCGACTCGTGATCGACGGCGGCAGGGCGGCGGTGGTCGTACTCATTTGATGAACGCGTCGGCCTCGTCAATCGAAGGAAGCGCCGAATGAATTTCATTGTGGAGCTTACAGCAGGCAATGGACGTATTCGTCCGGCGCGGGCTACCCGAATCAAGAAGCTCCGCTTGATTCTTGTCTCCCCCTCTCCCTCCGGGCGAGGGGCCGGGTGTGAGGGACTTTCAAGCTGGGTTGAGCCTTTAAACTGAAAGTCCCTCATCCCAACCCTTCTCCCGAGAGGAGAAAGGCTTTCTGCTTTTTTTCAGGGTTTCCGGAGTCAGCGCGTCAGCAAGTACCCCGCCTTCCGCAACGCCTCGCGCCGCAGCGTTCGCCGCTCGGCGAGATCGGCCCAGACCGCAGCGTCGTCGGTCTTGCCGAGTTTCGCTGCGAGTGCGGCACCGGCTTCGAGCCAGCGGTCGAGACCGTGATCCAGCCGTGCGATCGCCACCCAGGTCAGGCCGCCGTGCAGAACGGCATAGGCTTCCTCGTTGCGGTTCTGTCGTTGCAGCGCGTCCGACAACACCGCGCGCAGCCCCGGCGATTGTGGCTGCCACGCCAGCGCGCGGCTCAGGGCGTCGACGGCGGTGACGCTGCCTGCGGCCTGCGGTGCTTCCTCGGCCAGCCGTGCGAGGCTCTCCAGCGCGTGCGTGTCGCGCCGGTTGTGATCCAGCCAGGTGCGGATTTCATTGCCGGCAGCGGCGAACAACACCGCCTTGCGCGGTTCCGGTGTCGCTTGCGCCGCCGCCATTTCCGTCTCGACGATGATCTGCCGGAAATTGCCGTTCGACGGCTGCGCCGAAACCCCGAGGTTTGCGAGCGCAACCCAGGCGCCCGGTTTCGCGGCCTGGAACTCGCGCCCGGCCGGAGTCAGCAGCCAGTTGCTCAAGGCCAGCAGCAGCACCGAGATCGGCACGATCACGGCCATGCCGATGCCGGCAATCCGCAGCGCCACGCGCAGGCCCGGTCTCGCGGCGGCAACGGGTGGCGAAGACAAGGCATGACCGAGATATAGCGCGAACAGGAAAGCCAGCGCCGGCCCGGACAGGATGAAGTTCACGAAGGCATGCAACCCGAGGCAGAGACAAGCCGCTGCGGAGCCGGCACGCAGGATTGCGTCGGCCCGCGCCTCGTCGTCGGCTATCCGGCGACGCAGTGCGCGCACCAGCGCGAGTAGCGGCAGGCCGATCGAGAACGCCAGCAGCGCCAGCGCCAGTGCCGGGCCGCCTTCGAGCAGCCGCTCCAGATAATCGTTGTGCGCGCGCTCGCCGGTAGTCTGCAATTCGCGCTCGCTGCGATATTGCGGATAGATCAATCCATAAGTGCCGAGGCCGGTGCCGAGCAGAGGCCGCTCGTGTTCCCAAGCTTGCAGCGTACTGCGCCAGATATCAAGGCGTGCTGCCGCCGAGGTTTCCGAGCGCAGCGAAGACGGATCAGCCAGCAGCGCCAGCGTGCCGTCGCCGCGCAACGGAAACGGCAGCGCCGCGACCGCCGTGTGCGCCGCGATGACGATGGCCGCCGCGCCGAGCAGCCGAGTCCAGGCGCCGCGCTGTATGAGCGTCACCGCAGCCAGCGCGGCGAAGCCGGCGATCAGCGCCAGATCGGCGCCGCGAGACGCCGTTACCGCCTGACCGAGTGCGATCACGGCGAGCGCCGCCCAAGGCCAGTATCGAAACCAGCCTGAAACAGTCGTGTTCTCGTTGCGTGCAGTCGCCGCGAGTTGCGCGGCAATCGGAATCAGGCCAACGTTGAACAGCGCGCCGAGCGCATTGGCGTCGATGAAGGGCCCACTGGCGCGGCGACGCTGGCTCAGGGTTTCAATGATCGCGGCGAGCGCAAGCGCGACGATCACCGCCGCAGCACCGGCGCGTACGCGGCGCCAGTCTTCCTGCGACCAGACGGCAGCCAACGTCAGCGCGACCAGGGCAAATGCGGGGATCAGGCCCGCCATCGAGAATTCGGAAAGCGAGTTGAAGCGTGCTTCGCTGAACAACACGGCGACGACAGTCGTCGCGAGCAGCAGCCAGGTGATGATCCAGGCGGAGCGCGGAGCCGGGGTAGTCACCAGATTGACAGTAGCGCCGGGCCGCGCCAGAACAAACAGGCCCGCACCGGCCACAAACCAGACGAACGTCACCGCGAGCAGATCGCGGACATGGCCCGGATTCTGGATTGCGCAGCAGGCGGCAAAGACGAGCAGCAGGGCAAGGCCAGCAACGCGGGTTTTTGTCATGGAGTCCGGAAAAAGAAACGCCCCTCTTGAGGAGGGGCGTTCAGGTTACAAGCCTTTACGGGGTGGAGCTTCGTGAAGCCCGTGTAATTTGAGGTTCGTCCCGCGTGGGCACGGCCTTCCATCTTTGCCCGCTCCGGCACTTCGAAATACTGTTGTTTAGCCTCGGCAGTTGGCCGGGAGCAGCCGTTTGACGGTTGCATCACTGGTGCAAGTCCACAAGATGGTGGCGTCGGTGGCATTAACAGTCCCGTTAAGGGTAATGATCTTTCCAGTAAGATCGGAATTAATGTTGTTCAGCTTGATTCCGATAGATGCTGTCCCGACGGTTGCAGAAAAAATTGGCGCGCCCTGAACATACTTGGCGTTAGCTGGGACAGTAGTAGGAACTCCGACGGTATCTGCAAGGGCCGAAGCCAGAGCGGCTGTACCTTGGGACGATACGAATTCAGCGATGCTGATTTTCCACGAGTCGAGGTCAGCCATCGCTTCAGTCGTCTTCGAGCGCGCGATGTAGTCTTGATAGGCCGGCAGCGCAATGGCGGCCAGAATGCCGACGATGGCAACCACGATCATCAGTTCGATCAGGGTGAAGCCCTGTTGCATCTTCTTCATGGGAAAACTCCTTGAGGTTGGGTGCGGCAGGGCCGCGGTTGGGTTTGCCCAAGGATTAGAGCAATGCCTGTGCCACGCGGGCCAGGTCATGAAACCCTTTATCGATAAGGCTTTCGGCAAATCCTGGCGAGACGGCGGCAGTCGTCGTGCGGCGGCCTGTGTCGGGGGCTGACAAAATTTGTCTTCGCCCACTGGGCGAAAGCCCAGGCAGATGAGTAAACTAAGCTTAGCTAATGTTTCAGCGAGTAATCCCATGCAAGTCAATATGCACGAAGCCAAGACTCAGCTCTCCGCGCTGGCCGAACGCGCCCGGAAGGGTGAGCGCGTGATCATCGCCAAGGCCGGTGAGCCGTTTGTCGAACTGGTTGCCCTGCGGAAGGATCCCCTCGGGATTCGCTTCGGCCTGCTCAAGGGGAAGATCAAGGTGCACGGAAAATTCGATGCGTTGGATGAATCCATCGCCGCCAGTTTCAATGGTAGCAACGCCCGGCCGGAATGAGCCTTCTGCTCGACAGCCAGGCCTTGCTCTGGGCGATGAGCGACTCACGGCGTCTCGGGCCCAATGCGAGGGCGTTGATTCAGGCGCAGGCGGACACGGTCAGTGTCAGCGTCGCTTCGATCTGGGAACTGGCGATCAAGCACAGCCGAGGCGGAATCGACTTGCCAGGGGATTTCGTCGAAAAAGTCGGCGAGGCAGGCTTCGAAGTGTTGCCGGCGAGCGCCGGGCTTTGCTGGCAAGCGGCGCACCTGCCGCCGCATCACGGGGATCCTTTCGATCGCCTCATTATTGCCCAGGCGCTCGCTGGCGCATTGGCCGTGATGACGACGGACGCTGTCTTTCCGCAATACGGGGTTGCCGTGATTGATGCCGGCCGCTGATTGCGGCTTCGGCTACACCAGCCCCGCAAGATCGATCTCGCAAGCCGGCAGCCCTCGTGGCGCCACATGCCCTTCAATCGTCGTCACGGCCGTATAACCATCGGCTCCGGGCTCGAGGTGCCGCTCGATGCACTTGCCGGCGAGGTCGATCAACCAGACTTCCCCGATGCCGGCGCGAGCATACAGCGGCAGCTTGCGCGTGCGGTCGTAACGGAGGCTGGTGTCGGCCACTTCGACGATCAGCAGGATGTCTTCGGGGCCTGGATGTGCGCCTGAGTAGAAGTCCTCGCGCCAGCGCAGCAGAGCGAGGTCAGGCTGCGGTTCGGAGAAAGTATTGAGCCGGACCGGGTTCTGGACTCGGACGATGGCTTTGCCGGCCGTTGCCTGAGTCAGCAGATGACCGAGTCGGTCCACGACAGAAGCGTGAGAAATTCCAATGGGAGCCCTATCGAAAATCGTTCCTTCGATCAATTCGACGCGGGCATCGCGCGGCAGGATGCCGGTCTCGGCCATCCGGTAGTAGTCGGCGACGGTGTGGCGGTGCAATCCGGGTGCAGCGAGGGATGCGTTCATGGGTCATCCGTGAAGGCGGGCCATGGAGAATGGCTGTGGGCCCAGCGTAGTCAATCGTCCGAGGTGGGACAAGCGCGGCGGTGAAGGCCGCAGGCGGCCCTGTAAACTACGCGCTCTTTTGCCCCTCGCGCTGGTCCGTCGCCCCATGAAACCCGAGTACCTCCCCGCCGAAACCGAGCGCGCCGCGCAAGCATTCTGGACGCAGAACCAGTGCTTCAAGGCGGTGGAAAAGCCGGGCGTCGAGAAGTTCTATTGCCTGTCGATGTTCCCGTATCCGAGCGGCAAGTTGCACATGGGACACGTACGCAACTACACGATTGGCGACGTGGTGGCGCGCTATCAGCGGATGAAGGGGCGCAATGTGTTGCAGCCGATCGGCTTCGATGCCTTCGGACTGCCCGCCGAGAACGCGGCGATCAAGAACAACATGCCGCCGGCGGCCTGGACCTACGCCAACATCGAGATCATGTGCGCGCAGTTCAGACGCCTGGGTCTCGCCTACGACTGGGACCGCAAGCTGGCAACCTGCGAGCCCTCGTACTACCGCTGGCAGCAGTGGTTCTTTACGCGGCTGCTCGACAAGGGTCTGGTCTATCGCAAGAACTCGATCGTGAACTGGGACCCGGTCGACCAGACCGTGCTGGCCAACGAGCAGGTCATCGACGGCCGTGGCTGGCGCTCCGGCGCGATCGTCGAACAACGCGAGATTCCGCAGTGGTTCCTGAAGATCACCGCCTATGCCGACGAGCTTTTGGAAGACGTGCAGGCGCTCGAGCACTGGCCGGATGCGGTCAAGACCATGCAGGTGAACTGGATCGGGCGATCGGAAGGTTTGGAGATTGATTTTGATCTGGCGGAGTCCCTCATCCCAACCCTTGTCCCGGGGGGAGAAGGGCTCAAGAAACTCACCGTGTTCACGACGCGCCCGGATACGCTGTTCGGCGTGACCTTTGTTACGGTTGCCGCGCAGCATCCGCTGACGCTTGATGCCGCGAAGCGCGATGCGAAAGTCGCAAGCTTTATTGAAGAAGCGAAGCTTGGCGATGTCACCGAAGCCTCGATGGAGACGATGGAGAAACGCGGCGTGCCGCTGGGCATCGACGTGATTCATCCGCTGACCGGCGAGCGTGTGCCGGTCTGGGCCGCGAACTTCGTGCTGATGGGTTATGGCTCCGGTGCGGTCATGGCGGTGCCGGGCCACGATGAGCGGGACTGGGAATTCGCGACGAAATACGGCTTGCCGATCAAGGCAGTGATTGCTGGTCTCTCCTCTCTCTCCGGGAGAGGGAGGAATGACGCGCCGGATTTGTCGGAGGGTGCGTTTACCGAGAAGGGCGTCACGATCAACTCCGGCGAATTCAGCGGCCTGCCGTTCAAGGCCGCGTTCGACGCCATCGCTTCGAAGCTCGAAGCACAGAACGCGGGCCGCCGCCGCATCAATTACCGCCTGCGCGACTGGGGCGTTTCACGCCAGCGTTACTGGGGTTGCCCGATCCCGGTCATCTATTGCCCGCAGTGCGAAGCGGTGCCGGTGCCAGACGAGCACCTGCCCGTGCGCCTGCCGGAAAATCTGGTGCCGGATGGCCGCGGCAATCCGCTGCTGCGGCTGCCGGAGTTCGTCAACGTGCCCTGCCCGAAGTGCGGCACGCCGGCGCGGCGCGAGACGGATACTTTCGATACGTTCGTCGATTCGTCCTGGTACTACGCACGCTTTGCCAGCAGCGACTGCGACACGGCGATGCTCGACGAACGCGCCGCGTACTGGCTGCCGGTGGATCAGTACATCGGCGGTATCGAGCACGCGATCCTGCATCTGCTGTACGCGCGCTTCTTCTCGAAGCTGATGCGCGACTGTGGCCTGCCGGCGGTCGACGAACCGTTCAAGCGCCTGTTGACGCAGGGCATGGTGCTGGCCGAGTCGTATTACCGGACCACCGAAGCCGGCGGCCGCGAGTGGATTTCGCCGAAGGATGTGGAAGTCGAACGTGACGCAAAAGGTGCGGCGCTGGGCGCGAAGCTGAAAGCCACCGGCGAGGCGCTGACCGCCGCCGGCCTCGGCACGATGAGCAAGTCGAAGAACAACGGCGTCGATCCGGAAGCGATCATCGACTCGCATGGCGTCGATGCCGCGCGTCTGTTCGTGATGTTCACGGCGCCGCCCGAGCAGAGCATGGAATGGAGCGACGCTGGTATCGACGGCGCTGCGCGCTTTCTGCGCCGCGTGTGGAAGCTGGTCTTCGAGCACACCGCGAAAGGCGCGGCACCCGTTCTGGACCGAACCAGCCTGAGCGCCGCGCAGAAGGACCTGCGGCGCAAGCTGCATGACGCGCTGGCGAAGATCGGCGACGATTTCGGCCGCCGCTACAACTTCAACACCGCGATTGCGGCCTGCATGGAACTGGTCAATGCCTTGTCGCGTTTCGACGACGCCACGGACGCTGGCCGCGCCGTGATGCAGGAAGCGCTCGACGCGCTGGTCCGCGTGCTGTCGCCGATCGTTCCGCATTTCACGCACGAACTCTGGACCGCGCTCGGCCACAGTGATGCCGTGATCGACGCCACCTGGCCGGAACCGGAGGCCGAGGCGCGGCGTTCCGATTCGATTGCGCTGGTGGTGCAGATCAACGGCAAGCTGCGCGGGCAGATCAGCGTGCCGGCCGGTGCCGATCAGGCGAGCATCATCGCCGCTGCGCTCGCCGAGGAAAGCGTGCAGAAGTTTCTCGTCGGGCAGGTGATCAAAAAGCAGATCGTGGTGCCGGGCAAGCTGGTCAATTTCGTGGTGTGATGCCGCCATGAATCTTCGAAACATGGCGTGCGCTGCGTTGTTCTTCACTCTGGCGGCATTGGCTGGCTGCGGTTTCCGGCTCGCCGGCGATCGGCCGCTGCCCGCGCAGCTGAAGTCCGTCTACGTCGAGCTGATCGATCCGTATCACGTCACCGCGCCGCCGCTGCAAACCGCGATTCAGACACGCATCGCGCGCAGCGGCGGCGTGGTGAAGTCGAAGGCCGACGATGCCGACACCGTGCTGCGCCTGTCGGACCTTCAGGAAGGCCGCGAGGTGCTGTCGATCGGCCCGGACGGCCGCGCGATCGAATACCGGCTGCTGACGCGCGTGACTTATTCGCTGCGCAAGAGCGGCGGCGAGGTGCTGATCGCGCCCGAGTCGCAGACGGTGTCGCGCGATTACAGTTTCAGCGCGCAGCAGATTCTGCCGAAGGAAGCCGAAGAGGCGCGGCTGCGCGGTTACATCCAGGATTCGCTGGCGCAGCTCGTGCTGCTGCGCATCGAGGCGACGCTGGCGCATGGCAACGGCTTGGCCACGACGACCGATAGCAGCGCACCGTCGGCCGGAAAACCGGCGCCGCCGCTCAACTCATCTGCCGTGAAAGTAGAGTCAACGGGTGGAGCACCGTCGCCCTGATTCCGGCCCGGCGCAGGCCGGCGGCGAGATGCAGTGAGCAGCCGATGTTGGCGCTGACGATGATCTGCGGCGCCAGCGTTTTCGCGGCGACGAGCTTGGCCTCGAGCAGACGATCGGCGCTGGCTGCTTCGCTGACGAAATAAGTTCCGGCGGCGCCACAACACTGCGCTGCGGAGTCGAGGTCCACGAGTTCGATTCCCGGAATGCGCGACAGCAGCGCATGCACCGCGCCGCCGTGCTTGATGACGTTGCGCTGCGAACAGGCCTCGTGTATCGCGACACGCACGGGCAAGGATTCAAAGCGCAGCGCCTCGCCGTGTTCGCGCAGAAAATCGAGGGGGTCGCGCAGCCTTCGAGCGAAGCGGGCGCCGGGTGTTCCGGCGAGGCGCGGGTAGTCGAGCAAGGTCGCGGCGCAGCCGGTTGCGAGTGGCAGGATCGGCGCGCGCTCGTCGCCAAAAGCCCTCAGGTTGCGTTGTACCAGATGCAGAGCCGCTGCCGCCCGGCCGGCGTGCTGATCGATTGCGCCGCAGCAGGTTTGCGCGGCGGGGAGCACCGCTTCGAAGCCGCAGGCCGCGAGCAATTTCGCGAGGTCTTCGACAAGCCCCGGCTCGACAATGTCGCCGACACAGCCGCCGAAAATTTCGACGCGACCGCGCGCGGCGGCGACGGCGGGAAGTCTGGGCGCGCGCGGAAATTCGATAGGCGGCAACAAGGAGTCGAGCCGATCGAACCGGCTGAGCTGGCGAACGAGGAATTGCAGGCCGCTGCGCGGGTAAGCCCAAAGCAGGACGGCGAGCGCGCGGCGTAAGAACCGTCGGCTCAACAATCCGCTCAGCAGTGCCGTGAAGCGAATCCGCGCGGGCCGCCGCTCGGCGAGCAGCGCGCGGCCGACGTCGATCAGCGCGCCGTAGGGAACGGATGCCGGACAAACACGGTCACAGGCTCGACAGCCGAGACAGCCGTCGAGATGTTGTTCGAGGCGCGGCGTCAGCGCGATGCGCTCCTCGGCAAGCGCCTGCATCAGCGCGATGCGGCCGCGTGGTGAGTCGGCCTCGTTGCGCGTGTCCAGATAGCTCGGGCAATGCGGCAGGCACAGGCCGCACTTGACGCAGAGATCGGCATCGGCAAGCGGGAAGCGGCTGGAAACAGGTGCGGCCATCGGCCGCAGGACCATAACATGCGTGATGCGGAAGCCGGTCCCCGGCGGCGCGCTCGCCGGGTGAAGATTGATCGTGAAAAAAGAAATCGGCGTGGCCGCACTGGTGTCCCTGTTCGCGTTCGAGCTGTGGCTCGCCACCGCGAGGGCCGACGAACCGGCGTTGCCGCCTGACCCGCCCGCTCGCGCAGCCGCGCCGCTGCCGGGGCCATGGTCGGGCGACGTGGCCATCGGCTACGTGCGCACCAGCGGCAACACCAAGACCAGCTCGCTCAACGCCAAGCTCGGACTGAATTACAAGGGTGTGGCATGGGGCAACGAATTGATGGGCTCGGCCTATAGCGGCAGCCGCGATCAGCAGACCACGGACGAACGTTACTCGCTGGCCGACAAGGTCAACTACAACTTGAGCCCGAAGGACTATCTGTTCGGCAACGGCTCATACGACAACGACCGCTTCGCCGGTGTCGCCGTGCGCTATGTCGTGACGGCAGGCTACGGCCGCCATGTGATTGCGACACCGACGCAGACGCTCGATCTGGAAGCCGGCCTCGGCGGCAACCGCACGCACGAGCAGGATGCCGAACACTTCACCTCGCGTGCCATCGCGACGTTCGGCGGACGGTATGTCTGGAAGATCACGCCGACCAGCCAGTTCTCGCAGACGCTGCGCACCGAGTACGCGAGCAACAACCTCTACGTCAACCCGATCGCGGAACTGAAGCTCAGCGTGATCGGCAATCTGTTCGCGGCGCTCGATTACGAATTGCGCTACAACACCGGTGTTCCGGTCGGCATCCGCCACGTCGACCCGATCACCCCCATCAACCTCGGCTACGGCTTCGGCAAGACATGAGCGACGCGCCACCACCCTACTATCGGCATCACGTCTTCTTCTGCTGCAACCAGCGCGACGACGGCAGCGCTTCCTGCAACGACC
>JAYWBB010000021.1:0-21656 GCA_043781855.1 Nevskia sp.
TGGCTGACCTGCTCGAAGCGAATGATGTCGGGGGCGTTATCGGACATCGAGGCGCAGACGGGCTCGGGCAGACGGAAACGATGCCGGAAGCATACGGTCAATCGTCACGAAAAATCTCGACTGATTGGTCTTGACGATCAGGCGGCCTTGCCGATCAGGGCTTCGGCGTAGGCATCGGCATCGAAGACTTCGAGATCCTCGATTGCCTCGCCGAGGCCGATGTAGCGTACCGGCAGCGCCAGCCGCTTGGCGATCGCGAGCAGCACGCCGCCTTTGGCGCTGCCGTCGAGCTTGGTGATGGTCAATCCGGTCAGGCCGATGGCCTCGTGGAACTGCATGGCCTGGTTCAGGGCATTGCCGCCGGTCGAGCCGTCGACGACCAGCATCACCTCGTGCGGCGCGTACGGGTCGAGCTTCTGCACGACGCGGCGGATTTTGCGCAGCTCGTCCATGAGGTGGCTCTGCGTGTGCAGGCGGCCGGCGGTGTCGGCGATGACGACGTCGATGCCGCGCGCCTTGGCCGCCTGCACCGCATCGAAGATCACCGAGGCCGAGTCGGCACCGGCGCCCTGCGACAGCAGCGGCACGCCGGCACGCTCGGCCCAGGTGGTGAGCTGCTCGACCGCTGCGGCGCGAAACGTATCGCCGGCCGCGAGCAGCACGGTCCGGCCTTCGCGTTTGAGCCGCGCGGCGAGTTTGCCGATGGTCGTGGTCTTGCCGGCGCCGTTGATGCCGGCGACGAAGATGACGTAAGGCTTGATGAAGTCGGGAATGACCAGCGGCTTCGCGCAGGGTGCGATGATGTCGAGCAGCGCCTTTTTCAGCTCTGCACGCAGCTGGGCTTCGGTCGTGATGCGGCCGGCCATGACCTCGTTGCGCAGCGCGCCGCAGATCGCCGTCGTCGCCTCCACACCGGCATCGGCGACCAGCAGGCGATCCTCGAGCTGCTCGATGGCGTCGTCGTTGAGCTTGTCGGCGGTGAACAGGCGGCCGAGGTCGTAGGTCAGCCAGGAGTCACCCTTGTTGATCTTCTTGCGCAGTCGCGCGACGAACCCGCTGGTCTCGCTCATGACTGCGCGACGATCTTGAACGCCTCACGCGCAGCGGCAAGGGTCCGCTCGACCTCAGGCTCGCCGTGCGCGGCCGAGACGAAGCCGGCCTCGTAAGCCGAGGGCGCGAGATAGACCCCGCGCTCCAGCATCGCGTGGAAGAAGCGCCGGAAGGCCTCGAGATTGCAGGCCGTGACTTCGGCATAGGAACGAATCGCCCGACGTTCGGTGAAGAACAGCCCGAACATGCTGCCGACGTGTACGGTGGTGAACGGCACGCCGGCGTTTTTCGCGGCGTCCCTGAGGCCGTCGAGCAGCGCCGCAGTCGTGGTCTCGAGTCGCGCGTAGATCGCGGCATCGTCCAGCTCACGCAGCAAGGTCAGACCAGCCGCCATCGCCAGCGGATTGCCGGACAGGGTGCCGGCCTGATAGACCGGCCCGACCGGTGCCAGCTTCTGCAGGATGTCGCGCCGGCCACCAAACGCGCCGACCGGCAGCCCGCCGCCGATGATCTTGCCGAGCGTCACCAGGTCCGGCGTGATGCCGTACAGACCCGCCGCACCGCGCGGACCGACACGAAAGCCGGTCATGACCTCATCGAAGATCAGCAGCGCGCCATCGGCCTTGCACAGCCGCTGCAAGCCTTCGAGAAAACCGGGCGCGGGCGGAATGCAATTCATGTTGCCAGCCACTGGCTCGACGATGACGCAGGCGATCTTCCCCGCGTTCGCCGCAAACAGCGCGGCGACCGAGGTGAGGTCGTTGTAGTCCGCGGTCAAGGTGTGCTTGGCAAAATCGGCCGGCACGCCGGGTGAGGTCGGCACGCCGAAAGTCAGCGCGCCCGAGCCCGCCTTGACCAGCAGCGAGTCGCTATGGCCGTGGTAGCAGCCTTCGAATTTCACGATCGCCTCGCGCCCGGTGAAACCGCGCGCGAGGCGCAGCGCGCTCATTGTCGCTTCGGTGCCGGAGTTGCACAGACGCACCTGTTCGAGGCCCGGCACACGCGCGCAGAGCAGCTCGGCCATCTCGATCTCGGCCTCGGTCGGCGCGCCGTAGGAAACGCCGATCTGCGCCTGCGCGATGATCGCGTCGCGGACCCGCGGATGCTGATGGCCGAGAATCATCGGCCCCCAGGATCCGACGTAATCGACGTAGGTTCTGCCGTCGGCATCGGTGATCCAGGCACCCGCCGCCTTCGCGATGAAACGCGGAGTACCGCCCACCGCGCGAAACGCGCGCACCGGCGAATTGACGCCACCTGGAATGGTTTTCTGGGCGCGCGTAAAGAGGTCTTCGGAACGGGTCATCTTGTTGTAAGCAGTTTCCAGTAGTTGGTTTCCAGAGAAGCTCGGCGGCTCCAGGCTTCCGTTTTCTCCGGAAACTGGAAACTGACAGCAGACGGCTACCCGGCGAACAGCCGGCTGTAGGCTTTCGCAGCGACTTCGACAAGCGCTGGCTCGCCTTCTCCGAAGACGCCTTCGACGGCGGCGATCAGATCGGCGCCGGCAGCGATGAGCGCCGCCGCATTCTGCGGCGTCACGCCGCCAATCGCGCAGATCGGCCCCGTCGAGGTGGCGCGCGCCTCTCGCAGCAATTGTAGCGTGGCCTGCGGCGCGTCCGGCTTGGTGTGCGAATCAAAAAAAAGGCCGAAGGCAACGTAGCTCGCGCCGGCGGCCCACGCGGCTCTTGCACGATCGAGATCGGAACCGCAGCTGGCGCCGAGAATGGCCTCGCGGCCCAGTCTCATGCGGGCTTCGGCGAGCGGCGCGTCCGTGGCGCCGAGATGCACCCCGTCGGCGCCGATCGCCAGCGCAAGCTCGACATCGTCGTTGACGATCAGCTTCGCGCCGTGCTCATGACACAGGGCCAGCAGCGCGCGCGCATTGGTTGCGCGTGTTATCCGGTCGCCGCGCTTGTCGCGATACTGGATCAGCGCCGCGCCGCCGCGCAGCGCAGCGGCGGTGGCCGTCAGCAGCTTCTCACGATCGCCGCACAGCGCGGCGGACGTGATCGCGTAGAGGCCGCGCAGACTCATGCCGAAAACCGTCCGGGGATACGACGCCCGCGGCCGATGGCGAATGCGCGATCGAGGCTTGCCTGCGTCCAGACCTGCGCGTTTTGCAGCGCCTGCTCGACGCGATCGCCGAGCGCCAGCCGCGCGGCGATCGCCGACGCCAGCGTGCAGCCGGCGCCATGGAAGGTTTCCGGCAGGCGCGGCCATTCGAAGCGCCGCGGGAGAGCGCCGGCGCGATACCAGGTATTGATCACCGAGGCGTCGGGCTCGTCGCCGCCGGTCAGCAGAACATGGGTGCAGCCGGTGACGAGCAGCGCCTGAGCCGCGCCACCCAAGTCATCAGCCTCCGGGGCAAGCCGCCGCGCTTCCGCCGCGTTGGGTGTCAGCACGGTCGCAAACGGCAGCAATTCGCGACGAAGCACGGCCGCATAGCCGTCGTCGACCAGCGCGCCGCCGCCGCCGGCGCGCAGCACCGGATCACAGACCACGGGAACTGCACAGCGACGGATCGTTTCGATAATCACGCGTAATTGTCCGGCGCCGCCGATGAGGCCGAGCTTGATTACCGAAGGTCGACAGTCCGCCAGCAGACACTCGAGTTGCTCAGCCAGGAGAGCCGGATCGGTCGGAACGACGCGCACGACATTGCCGCTGTCCTGCACGGTCAGCGCTGTGATCAGGGACAGCGCGTGAACTTGATGCGCCGCCAGCGTTTCGATATCGGCCTGGACGCCCGCGCCGCCACCGGGATCCAGCCCAGACAGGCAAAGCACAATAGGGGGATGCATAGGCATGGCGGCAGTCTAGCGAGACCGGACGAGCGAAGACCGGCCCGACAACTTATGCACACTTGCAGTGCAGCATGGGCTTGCCGCTTCGATAACGGCGACACAAAAATGTAAGAATGCTGAAAAAATCATGCAAGATATTGATTAATATATATAAATTACAATGGTCACAATTTAGGCGCAGGGCCGAAAACGCCCGTGGTTGTTAAGACTTAGCCCGTATCCCCACGTCTTGTTAACAACCTTATCCACAGACTCTGTGCGCAGGCTTGGTATCGGCATTGATTTGAGTTAGTTACATCGCATTCTTAAGGTAGATGGCAAAAGTTGCAGTCATCACTTCAGATCGGCGAGATAAGCGCTCCCTAGCTGCGCCATCTGCTGCTCGATGTCGTCGGCGCGGCCGAGGACATAGCCTGAGGGTCGATCGACCCTCAGGCGCTGCGGATTCGGCAGGACCGCTGCGAACAGCGCCGCTTCGTGCCGACTCAGACGCGAGGCCGGCTTGCCGAAGTAATGCCGGGACGCGGCCTGCACGCCGTAGATGCCCGGCCCAAACTCGGCGATGTTGAGATATACCTCGAGAATGCGGCGTTTCGGCCACAGGCCTTCGAGCAGCAGCGTAAACCCGACTTCCAGAGCCTTGCGGACGTAGCTGCGTCCCGACCACAGAAACAGGTTCTTCGCAGTCTGCTGGCTGATCGTGCTCGCCCCGCGAATCCGCTTCGATCGCTGATTGTGGTCGATGGCCTGGTCGATCGCCTCGAAATCGAAACCCCAGTGTTGCGGAAATTTCTGATCTTCGGCGGCGACGACTGCCAGCGCGGCGTTCGGCGCAATCTTGTCCCAGGGTACCCAGTCGTATTGCACCGGCCTCGTGTCCGAGCCGAGCATGAAGGCGGACGTCAGCGGTGGGAGCACGCGCAGCAACAGGACGCTGGCCACGCAGATACCCATCAAGCCCAGCGGCGCCAGCCACAGCCATCGGCGCAGGCGGCGCATCAGTTGTCGTCGCGGTCGGGCGGCGGCTTGTCGTCAGCCAGCGTGTACACCGGCAGGCTCCAGTTCCAGACGATCGCGCCGAACCGAAGCGACGCGATCACGAGCATGCCGAGCACAGTCGCTGGCACGCGCGGCATGCCGAAGCGCACCGCGAGGACGTAGATGGTCGCGCCGATGATGACTGCCGTCGCGTAAATGTTCCCCTTGCGCAAGATCATCGGGATGTCATTGCAGAGCACATCGCGGATGACGCCGCCGAACGAGCCGGTGATAGTCGCCATGACCACGACGATCAGTCCCGAATGCTGGTCGGCTTCGGCGACCTGCGCGCCTGCGATCGAGAAGAACGCGAGGCCCAGACCGTCGGCGATCTGCAGGGTCTGCATCGGCGGCCGTACCCAGCGCGTGTATGGAATCGTCAACAGCGCAGCGGCGATGATCACGATGAGATAGGCCGGGTCCTTGATCCAGAACACCGGATGGCGGTCGAGCAGGAGGTCGCGCACGGTGCCGCCGCCGGTCGCCGTGACCAGCGCGATCACGACGACGCCGAGCACATCGAGGCTCTTGCGACCCGCCGCGAGCGCGCCGCTGATCGCGAAGACCGCCGCGCCAGAGTAGTCGAGGATATGCAGGATCATGCCGGACTCCAGGACGCTCGCGGGACCGCCGTCATGCGGGAGCGATCAGGGTGGCAGCACGGCCTTGCCGTCGCGCTTGTAGACGACGCCGCCCTTCATCACGAAAGGAATTTTCTCGAGCAGACGAATGTCCGCGAGCGGATCGCCAGTCACCGCGACGAGATCCGCAAATCGGCCCGCGGCAACGCTGCCGACCTTGCCGCTGCGGCCGAGCAGATCGGCTGCGACACTGGTCGCGGATTTGATCGCCTGCATCGGCGTCTGACCCCACTCGACTTGCTTGGCGAACTGCTTGCCGTTGTCGCCGTGGGGATAGACGCCGGCGTCGGTGCCGTAAGCGATTTTGACGCCGGCCTGTACCGCTTTGCGAAAGTTCTCGCGCTGCGTGCGGCCGACGATGCGCTCCTTGTCAAGAATCTTCTGCGGGAAGTTCAGCCGCGCGTACTCGGCGAGGATGTAGTCGTCATCGTAGATATCGTCGACCAGGAACGTGCCGCGCGCCTTCATCATGCGGATGCCCTCGTCGTCGATGAAGCTGCCGTGCTCGATCGAATCGACCCCCGCGCGAATCGCCATCTTGATGCCCTCGGTGCCGTGCGCGTGCGCGGCGACCTTGCGATCCCAGCGGTGCGCCTCGTCGACCAGCGCGTTCATCTCCTCCTGCGTGTACTGCGGCGCGCCGACCGAGTCTTCCTCGGTCAGCACGCCGGCGGTTGCGATCATCTTGATCACGTCGGCGCCATATTTGACCTGCTCGCGAACTTTCAGCCGCACGCCCTCGACGCCGTCGGCGACGCCGGTGTAGCCCTCGATGTGCAGATATGGCGAGACGCCGCTGCGGTCGGCGTGGCCGCCGGTCGCGCCGATCGCATGGCCGGCAGCGACCATGCGCGGACCGCGGACGAAGCCCTCGTCGATCGCCTTGCGCAGCGCGATATCGATGAAATCGTTCGCGCCGACGTTGCGGATCGTCGTGAAGCCGGCCAGCAGCGTGCGCTCGGCAAAAACATGCGCGCGCACCGCGTCGTCGATCGCGCTCTCGCGGACCAGCCTGCGGTAGTAATCACCGGGATCGGCCGTGACATGCGTGTGGCAGTCGATCAGACCCGGCAGCAAGGTCGCGCCGCCGAGGTCGATTACCTCGGCATCGGCCGGAATCGGCAACGCACTGCCGACGGCGAGGATTTTTTCGCCCTCGATCAGGACGACGGCGTTGTCGACCAGCTTGTCGGTCAGGCCGTCGATCAGATGCGCGGCACGAACCGCGAGTCGGTGGGGCGATGCGGCCGGTTCGCCGGCACGTGCGAGAGGCACGAGGGCGCTGGCAAGCAATAGTCCGCCCAGCCAATAGGCGCAGATCTTCAAGGAAAGTCTCCGGCAAGATGGGGCGCTGGAGCGCGCCGTGCTGCGTGCAGGCTAGTGGCGCCGCCCCGGGCCCGTCAAACGGCAGGGCAAGTGGCTCAGTCGGCGATCTTCCGAAAGGTTTGCAGGAGCTTCAACGCCGCACTGCCACCGCTGTAGTGCTCGGCATCGAACGGCTCGCTCAGGAAGGGGCTGTACGCGGCGCGCTCCTTGTCGGTGAGATCGCCGATGTCGCAAAAACCCATCGTCCACCGATCAAAATTGCGTGCGGCGATTTTCGCCTGGATGAGCTTGATGATGTTGCGATGACGGGAGTCGGCCGTGATCCTGCCGTAGGTCGCGAGCACCGCTTCGGCTTCGCCTTCGAGCACCTGCATGAAACTGCCATCCCGGTACAGCAACATGCCGGTGATGCCTGCGCGGAGATTGCAGTCACGGCTGGTTTTGAGCAGGTCGATGAGTTCTGTGCTGTCCATCAGCTTCACCGCAGAACTGCAATACGCTAGATAGATCATGGCGTCGGTCCTCCCTGGTATCACGTCAAAATGTCGAACGGAGCGCCAAGTTTCGTGACGATACGACATTGGTTCCCTCAATGCGCCGGGTTCGCCGCAATAATGTAAAGACAGTTATTTGTTATCGATCCAGCGCGCAAGAAAGCGGTGCCGGTGACGGGGCGTCATGGGTTCGGTGGACTACGGGGTGACCGGCACCGTAAGACCCAGATTCCGCCACAGCTTCAGCGTGGGCTCGGCCTGGTTCAGCGTGTAGAAATGAAGGCCCGGCGCACCGGCTCTCAGAAGCGTTTCGCAGAGCCGCGTCACGACATCGAGTCCGAAGTCCTGCAAGGCCGCCTTGTCGTCCTTCAACTGTTCGAGGCGCAGCCGCACCCAGCGCGGAATATCCGCACCGCACGCCGCAGAGAACCGCGTGAGCTGAGCGTGATTGGTGATCGGCATGATGCCGGCGATGACCGGAATCGTGATGCCGGCTTTGGCGCAGCGTTCGAGAAAATCGAAATACGAGTCGGCGACAAAAAAATACTGCGTGATCGCCGCATCGGCGCCGGCATCGACTTTGCGCCGGAAGCTTGCGAAGTCCGCTTCGGGGCTCGCCGCCTGCGGGTGCATTTCCGGGTAGGCCGCGACTTCGAGTTCGAATGTGTTGCCCTGGGTTTGGCGGATGAATTGAACGAGTTCGTTGGCGTAATGGAAATCGCCGGGCGCCCCGGAGCCGAGTGCGGTTGCCGGAAGATCGCCACGCAGCGCGACGATGCGTTTCACTCCGGCTCTCTTGTAGCGATCGAGCAGCGTCGCGATCCTGGCGCGCGAGGAGCCGACGCAGGTCAGGTGCGGTGCGGCTTCGACGCCGGTCTTCTCGACGACACGCACGACCGTTTCGTAGGTGCCATCCTGATCAGAGCCCCCGGCCCCATAGGTCACCGAGAAATATTTCGGCTGCACCGTCGCGAGTTGTGCCGCAATCCCGGGCAGCTTCGCGACACCTTCGGGCGTGCGTGGCGGAAACAGCTCGAAAGAGAATTGCGATGTCTGCGAACGCTGTGTCGTCATGGCGCGGCTCGATGAATTCGGGACATGAAAAAGGGGCGGTCGCCCGCCCCCTGGTCTGCTGTTGTCCGGATTGAGCGGCGCGGCAGCCACCGCTCGAATCCGGACACTTATTCCGACGCGGCAGCCACCGGAACCAGTGCTTCTAGTAACGATAGTGGTCGGGCTTGTACGGACCTTCCACCGGCACGCCGAGATAATCCGCCTGATCCTTCGTGAGCTTCGTCAGCTTCACGCCGATCTGCTCCAGATGCAGTGCTGCAACTTCCTCGTCGAGTTTCTTCGGCAGCCGATAAACCTGCTTGCCGTAGACGTCCTTGTTCTTCCAGAGGTCGATCGCGGCCAGCGTCTGGTTCGAAAACGAGTTCGACATCACGAACGCCGGATGGCCGTGCGCGCAGCCGAGGTTGATCAAGCGGCCTTCGGCGAGGATGTAGATGCTCTTGCCGGTGTCCTTGAAGGTGTAGCGGTCGACCTGCGGCTTGATCTGGTCACGCTCGGCGCCGGAGCCGTTCAGACGATCCATCTGGATCTCGTTGTCGAAGTGGCCGATGTTGCAGACCAGCGCGTTGTTCTTCATCGCCTGCATGTGTTCGAGGCTGATGATGTCCTTGTTGCCGGTGGCCGAAACATAGATGTCGGCGAAGCCGAGCACGTCTTCGATCGGCTTCACTTCGAAGCCTTCCATCGCCGCCTGCAGGGCATTGATCGGATCGACTTCCGAGACGATCACGCGCGCGCCGAGGCCGCGCAGGCTGTGTGACGAGCCTTTGCCGACGTCGCCGTAGCCAGCGACGAAGGCAACCTTGCCGGCGATCATCAGATCGGTGGCGCGCTTGATGCCATCGGCCAGCGATTCGCGGCAGCCGTAGAGGTTGTCGAACTTCGACTTGGTGACCGAGTCGTTGACGTTGATCGCCGGCACCAGCAGCTTGCCCGCTTCGAACATCTGATAGAGACGATGCACGCCGGTCGTGGTCTCCTCGGCGACACCGCGCCAGGCGGCGGCGACCCGGGTCCAGTAGCCGGGACGCTCGGTCTTGGTGCGCTTCAGCAGGTTCTTGATGACCTGCTCTTCGTGATTCCCGGAGGAACTTTCGACCCAGTTCGAGCCGGCTTCCATCTCCACACCCTTGTGGATCAGGAGCGTGACGTCGCCGCCGTCGTCGATCACCAGTTCCGGACCACCGAGCGCGCCGTCGGGCAAGCGATGCGTCACGCAGTCCAGCGTGCAGTCCCAATATTCTTCGAGCGATTCACCCTTCCAGGCGAACACCGGCGTGCCGGCGGCGGCAACCGCTGCTGCCGCGTCATCCTGCGTCGAGAAGATGTTGCAGGAGGCCCAGCGCACGTCGCCGCCGATCGCCTTCAGCGTCTCGAGCAGCACGGCGCTTTCCTTGGTCATGTGCAGCGAGCCGGTGACGCGCACACCCTTGAGCGGCTGCAGCGGCGCGTATTTCTTGCGGATCGACATCAGGCCGGGCATTTCTTCTTCGGCCATGCGGATGCGCTTGCGGCCGAACTCGGCCAGGGACAGGTCCTTGACCTTGTAGTCGGAAAACTTTGGGGCGGGTTTCAATACGGCGTTCATGAATATTCCTCTGATTAGAATTGGGGGCGATTAGATCTTCTTCGCGTCGGCCTTCAAGGCTTCCGCCTTGTCGGTCTTCTCCCAGGAGAAGGCCGTGAACTTCTCGCCGTTGGCGAGCGTCACGTCGTACGCCTTGCGGCCGAAGTGGCCGTAGGCGGCGGTCTGCTGGTACATCGGATGAATGAGGTCGAGCATCTTGATGATGCCGCCCGGGCGCAGGTCGAAATTGCGGCGCACCAGCTTCTCGAGCTTCTCGTCGCTGATCTTGCCCGTGCCGAAACTGGTGACGAAGATCGAGGTCGGCTCGGCGACACCGATCGCGTAAGAGACCTGCACTTCGATGCGCGAGGCCAGGCCTGCGGCAACGAGATTCTTCGCGACATAGCGCACGGCATACGCGGCGCTGCGATCGACCTTCGACGGATCCTTGCCCGAGAACGCGCCACCGCCATGACGGGCCCAGCCGCCGTAGCTGTCGACGATGATCTTGCGGCCGGTCAGGCCGCAGTCGCCGACCGGGCCGCCGATCACGAAGTTGCCGGTCGGGTTGATGTGGAACTTGGTCGCCTTCGAAATCCACTTGGCCGGGATCACCGGCTTGATGATCTCTTCCATGACCGCTTCGCGCAGCGTCTTCAGCTTCACTTCCGGACCGTGCTGGGTCGACAGCACGACGGCGTCGACGCCAACGGCGACACCATCGCGGTAGCGCAGCGAAACCTGGCTCTTGGCATCGGGACGCAGCCACGGCAGGCGCGTATTCTTGGCCTTGCGGATTTTCGCCTGCTGCTCGACCAGACGGTGCGAGTAATAGATCGGTGCCGGCATCAGTTCGCTGGTTTCGTCACAGGCGTAGCCGAACATCAGGCCTTGGTCGCCGGCACCGAGTTCTTCCGGCGCTTTCGGCTTTTTCGAGGTGCCATCGACACCCATGTTGATGTCGGGCGACTGCTTGCCGATGATGTTGAGGATGCCGCAGGTGGCGCCGTCGAAGCCGACTTCCGAGGAGTCGTAGCCGACGTCGATGATGACTTTTCGCACCAGGGCTTCGAGGTCGACCCAGGCGCTGGTCGTGATCTCGCCGGCGACGATTGCCACGCCAGTTTTCACCATCGTTTCGCAGGCGACGCGAGCGCGTTTGTCCTGCGCGATGATCGCGTCGAGCACGGCGTCGGAGATCTGGTCCGCGAGCTTGTCGGGATGACCTTCGGAAACGGACTCGGACGTGAAAAGGTATTCGCTAGCCATGGCTTTCGTGATTCCTCGCGTGATCTGTTTATGCGGATAAGCGGATAGTGTAATGGAAGCAGCCGGCTTGCGCATCTGTCTTTTGCGCGGCCGGTCGCGGCCGTTCCGGCGACGGCTGCTGGCTACAATGCTCACGCACTGATTACAGACAATTGGTACGGAGACGATCATGGCCCTCACGCCGTCAAACATGCTGCCGCTCGGAACGTCCGCGCCGGCATTCACGCTGCCCGATACGGTCAGCGGCAAGTCAATGTCATTTCCCGACCTGGGCTCGAAGCGAGCGACGGTCATCATGTTCATCTGCAATCACTGTCCGTATGTCATTCATGTCCGTGACGGTCTCGTGCGGCTGGCACGCGATTACCGGGCGAAAGACGTCAGCTTCATCGCGATCAGCAGCAACGACGCCGAAAATTATCCCGATGACGCGCCGGAGAAGATGCGCCAGCTCGCCAGGACCATCGGCTTCCCGTTTCCTTATCTGTACGACGAAACGCAGGCCGTCGCGAAGGCTTACCAGGCCGCCTGCACGCCGGATTTCTTCGTGTTCGATGCGGACTCGAAGCTCGCGTATCGCGGTCAGTTCGACGACTCGCGGCCCGGCAATGGCCGTCCGGTGACTGGCGCCGACCTGCGCGCCGCACTCGATGCGCTGCTCGCCGGCCAGCCGATCGCCAGTGCCCAGACGCCCAGCGTCGGCTGCAACATCAAGTGGAAGCGCGCATGACGCGCGCCGGGTAAGTGGAAACGCGCATGAACGATGCGTACGACCTGATTGTCCTCGGCGGCGGTAGCGGCGGTATCGCGGCGGCGCGTCGCGCGGCCCAGCATGGCGCGCGCGTCGCGCTGATCGAGCCGGGGAAACTCGGCGGCACCTGCGTCAACGTCGGCTGCGTGCCGAAGAAGCTGATGTGGCATGCCGCGCACATCGCCGAGACACTGCATGAGGCGGCCGGCTACGGCTTCGACATCGGCAGCGTCACGCACAACTGGCATCGCCTGCGCGAGCGCCGCGAGGCCTATATCACTCGCCTCAACGGCATCTATCGCGAAAATCTCGGCAAGGATGGCGTGACACTGATCGACGGCTATGGCCGTCTGCTCAATCCGCAGCGGGTCGAATGTGCGGGTCAGCGCTATGGCGCCGAGCGCGTCCTGATTGCCACCGGTGGCCGCGCGGTACGGCCTGCCGCGCCGGGCGCAGAATTGGGCATCGACTCGAACGGTTTCTTCGCGCTCGACCGCTGCCCGAAGACCGTCATCGTTGCTGGTAGCGGCTACATCGCCGTGGAGTTATGTGGTGTGCTGAAGGCACTCGGCGCGCAGGTCACGCTGGTGTTTCGCCGCGAACGTCTGCTGAGTTCTTTCGACGCGATGCTCGGCGAAGCCGTGCAGGACGCGTTGCGGGTACAAGGTGTCGTCTTGCGCCCGAACACTTACGTGCGCGCGCTGATGCAGACCGGCGAAGGCGTGCAGGCGCAGTTGTCCGACGGTGACGCGCTACGGGCCGAAACCATGCTCTGGGCCATCGGCCGCACGCCGAATACCGGCTGTGGACTGCGCGAGTCCGGCATCGCACTCGGTGCGGCGGGGCAGGTCCTCGTCGATCCCTGGCAGGCGACGAATGTGCCGAACGTCTTCGCCGTCGGCGACGTCACCGGGCACGCGGAACTGACGCCCGTGGCGATCGCCGCAGGGCGCAGGCTCTCGGACCGCCTGTTCGGCGGACAGAGCGAGCGCCGGCTCGACTATGAAAACATCCCGACCGTGCTGTTCAGCCACCCGCCGATCGGCACCGTCGGCCTCACCGAAAAAGCCGCACGTGAGCAGTACGGCGATACCGTCAAAATCTACGAGTCGCGCTTCAAGGCGCTTTACTACGGCGTGCTCGACGAGAAGCGCGAAAGCCGCATGAAGCTGGTCTGCGTCGGCGCGGACGAGCGCATCGTCGGCATCCACGTGATCGGCGAAGGTGCGGACGAACTGCTGCAGGGTTTTGCCGTGGCGCTGCGCATGGGCGCGACCAAGCGCGATTTCGACGATACCGTCGCGATTCACCCGACCAGCGCAGAAGAACTCGTGACGATGCGCTGATCGCGGTCATTTCAGCTGCGGTGACAGCCCGCTTGGCGGTCGAAGCCGGGGTGACCCGGGGCTTGCGCCCACGGGTCGGCGACGGGCGTGCGGTGCTCGGCGTCGACGCCTTCGGGGCGTCGGCGCCGGCACTCCGAATCTTCGAACAGTTCGGCCTCACGTCGACGGGGGTTGTCGAGCGATTGCAGCAATTGCTCGAATAACGCGGTCCAAAATGCGCGGGGCCGCAGAAACGGCCCGAATTTGCTTGCTTGCCTTTGGCGGCGCGTCCTCGCTAGTATTCACCCCTTCCTAATACGCCACGTCGGCGGGTGCACGCACATGAAGCACCCGGATGTGGCGTCGACGCAGTGAATCAATTTTCGGAGTAATCCCGTGGCAGCGACCCTTCTCAATATTGCAGCCGAAGCGGCAAGCGCGATCAACCCGGCCGATCTGTCGATCTGGCATCTGGTATCGCAGGCCGATATCGTGGTCAAGGCGGTTCTCATTCTTCTCGTGTTCTTCTCCATGTGGTGCTGGACCGTGATGATCGAGAAGTTCATCGACATGTCGCGCGCCAACGCGGCGATCAACCGCCTCGAGAACAAGCTCGAGACCGGCACGCTCGAAGACATGATCAATTATCAGGACAAGCACCCGGTGGTCCGCGTCATCGACGCCGGCAACCAGGAATGGCGCGAAGGCTCCGGTGAGCACGCGCACGAGGCGCTGCACGAAGTGCGCGACCGCATCGAGCACGTCATGCGCCTCGAACTTTCGAACGAGATCCGCCGCCTCAACAAGCGCCTGCCGTTCCTTGCGACCGTGGGTTCCGCAGCACCCTTCATCGGCCTGTTCGGGACGGTCTGGGGCATCATGAACACCTTCACCGGCATCGCCGCGAACCGCGACACCTCGCTCGCGACCGTCGCGCCCGGTATCGCCGAAGCGCTGATCGCCACCGGCATCGGCCTCGCCGCCGCGATCCCGGCGATCATGGCCTACAACAAGCTTTCGACCGACATGGGCCGCTACTCCGGCCGCGTCGGCACCGCCGTCGGCGTCTACGCCGGCCGTCTCGCCAAACGATTCGCGCCGGGCGCTCGAGCCTGAGTCATGGCAATCAATGTCAAGACGTCCTCTGGCACCGGCGAAGAGGGCGAGATGCCGCCCGTGGCGGAAATCAACATCACGCCGATGGTCGACGTCATGCTGGTGTTGCTGATCATCTTCATGGTCACCGCACCGCTGATGCTGCCGCAGCTGCCGATCACGCTGCCGAAGGCTTCGCTCGACGAAATGGGCAAGCCGCGCGACCCGATGATCATCTCGATCGACGTGCAGGACGAATACTTCATCAACAACGGACCGATCACCCAGCAGGTGCCGCTCTCGCAACTCGGTGACGCGCTGCGCGCGATCGCCCAGAGGCAGGCCGACAACCTGATCTACGTCCGCGCCGACAAAGGCGTGGAGTACGGCAAGGTGGTGGACCTGATCAGCCTCATCGGCGCATCAGGCTTCTACAAGGTCTCGTTGATGGCCGAAGCCCCGCAGTAACCGGGCCGGAGCAATCACTTGAGCAAAGTTACCAACAAGACTGGAAAGAACGTCAGCACCGGCTTCGTCATCTCCGTCATCTTCCATGTGGGCCTGGTGCTGGTGTTGCTGAATCTGGTCAGGCCGCAGTTGACGCTGACGGTAGCGCCGAAGAAGACGACGATCGTCGAACTGGAGCCGCCGCCGCCCCCGCCACCGCCGCCACCCCCGCCGCCGCCGCCGAAGGAACCGCCGAAGATCACGCCGCCGCCGACCCCGCAGCCGGTGACGCCGCCGCCGCCACAGCAAATCGTGACCAACGCACCCGAAGCGGTCAACGTACCGACGGTGCCGCCACCGCCGCCGCCAGCACCGCCGGTGCCGGCGCCTGCCCCGCCCGCGCCGCCGACCGTCGTGCAGAAAGGCGTTCCGAGCGCCTACTTCAACCAGCTCACGAACGTGATTGGCAAGGTGTTCTCGTATCCGCCCAAGGCTGCGCGTGAAGAAGTGGAAGGAATGGTCAAGCTGCGCATCCATATTGCGCGGGATGGCAGCATCGTCAGTACGGAAGTTATCGGCAAGTCCGGCTCCGTCGATCTCGATCGCGATGCCGTCGACACGCTGCGGCGCATCGGCAAGTTCCCGCCGTTCCCGCCGGATGTCGGTTCGGAAGTCGCTGAGGTGATCGTCGAGATTCCGATCAACTACCAGCTGCAGTAACAACCAGTTGTCTACTACATATGGCGGGGCCGGTTTTGCCGGCTCCGTCTTTTTTTGTCTGCGTTAAAATGTCAGCCCTGTCCGCAAGCCGCACCGCTCGGACAGTCCACTTTCGCCGATCGCCGCGGGCGCACGAAGCATCGCGGCGGTCCTTTACCGAGGATCACTCATGGTTGGTCAAGCTGGAGCAGTCAAGGTTGGCATCAACGGCTACGGCCGCATCGGCCGCAACGTGCTGCGCGCGCTGTATGAAAGCGGCCGCAAGGATGTCCAGATCGTCGCGATCAACGATCTCGGCCCGGCGGATACCAATGCCCACCTGACCCGGTACGACACAGCGCACGGCCCGTTTCCGGGCACGGTCACGGTCGATGGCGAATACCTCGTGGTCAATGGCGACCGGATCAAGGTGCTCGCGAACCGCGATCCGGCGAAGCTGCCCTGGGGCGAACTCGGGGTCGACGTCGTGCTCGAATGCACCGGCTTCTTCACCTCGAAGGCCAAGGCTGCGGCACACATCGCCGGCGGCGCCAGGAAGGTGGTGATTTCTGCGCCCGGCGGCTCGGATGTCGACGCGACGATCGTCTACGGCGTCAATCACCAGACACTGAAACCGGGCATGACGGTGATCTCGAATGCCTCGTGCACAACCAACTGCCTGGCGCCGCTGGCGCAGCCGCTGCACGCGAAGATCGGCATCGTCAACGGCCTGATGACGACGATCCACTCCTTCACGAATGACCAGGTCCTGACCGACGTCTATCACGAGGATCTGCGCCGCGCCCGCGCCGCCGGCCACAACATGATTCCGGCCAAGACCGGCGCTGCCGCTGCTGTTGGCCTGGTGCTGCCGGAACTCAACGGCCGTCTCGACGGCTTCGCGATCCGAGTGCCGACGATCAATGTCTCGGTCGTCGATCTCAGCTTCATCGCCGCGCGCGACACGACGGTAGCCGAGGTCAACGCGATCATGAAGGAGGCTGCCAATTCCCCCGCACTGAAAGGCGTGCTGAACTACAGCGAAGCGCCGCTGGTCTCCAGCGACTTCAACCACGATCCGGCGTCGAGCACCTTCGATGCGACGCTGACCAAAGTCTCCGGGCGTCTGGTCAAGGTCACGTCCTGGTACGACAACGAGTGGGGCTTCTCGAACCGCATGCTCGATACGACGGTGGCGTTCGCCAAGGCTGGCTGACAAAACCGGCGACCAGAAACGGGAAATGTGAGAACGACATTTCCCGTTTTTTATGCTTGTCGACCGACGGAAACACAACATGGAGTCTTCAAACATGCAGTTCAAAAAGCTTACCGACCTCGACCTGAAGAACCAGCGCGTGTTCATCCGCGCCGATCTCAACGTGCCGCAGGACGACGCCGGCAACATCACCGAAGACACACGCATCCGCGCGTCGATTCCCGGTATCCGGCTCGCGCTCGACAAGGGCGCGGCGGTCATGGTGACCTCACATCTTGGCCGCCCGACCGAGGGCGAATTCAAGCCGGCCGATTCACTCGCGCCGATCGCTGCGCGCATGAGCGAACTGCTCGACCAGCCGGTGCGGCTGGTTCAGAACTGGGTCGACGGCGGCTTCACGGTCAGGCCGGGTGAAGTCGTGCTGCTCGAGAACTGCCGCTCGAACGTCGGCGAGAAGAAGAACAGCTCGGAACTCGCTGCGAAGATGGCCAAGCTTTGCGATGTCTACGCCAACGATGCCTTCGGCACCGCGCATCGTGCCGAGGCCACGACGCATGCGCTGGCGATGGCGGCACCGATCGCCTGCGCCGGCCCGCTGGTCGCGGCCGAACTCGAAGCGCTGGGCAAGGCCCTCGGCCATCCGAAGCGGCCGCTGGTCGCGATTGTCGGCGGCTCGAAAGTGTCGACCAAGCTGACGATTCTCGACGCGCTCGCCGACAAGGTCGACCAGCTCGTCGTTGGTGGCGGCATCGCGAACACGTTCATGCTCGCGGCCGGGCTGCCGGTGGGCAAGTCGCTGGTCGAGGCGGATCTGGTCGGCGAGGCGAAACGCATCATCGACAAGCTCGAGGCGCGCGGCGCTTCAGTGCCGATTCCGACTGATGTCGTTGTCGCCAAGGAGTTCTCGCCGACCGCCGTCGCCACGGTCAAGGCGGCGAAAGACGTTGCCGACGATGACCGCATTCTCGACATCGGCCCGGATACCTCGGCGTTGCTGGCGAAGATCATGGCCGGTGCCGGCACGATTGTCTGGAACGGACCCGTCGGCGTGTTCGAGTTCGATCAGTTCGCCGGTGGCACGAAGACACTGGCTGTGGCGATTGCGAACTCGAAGGCGCTGTCGATCGCCGGCGGCGGCGATACGGTTGCGGCGATCGCCAAGTTCAACATCAGCGACAAGGTCGGTTACATCTCGACCGCTGGCGGCGCCTTCCTGGAATTCCTCGAAGGCAAGACGCTGCCGGCGGTGGTAGCGCTCGAGGCGCGCGCAAAGAATTAAGCGAAGGCCGGCCGGGCAGTTCTAGTTGCCCTGCGCCTTGTTGACTTCGGCGATATAGGCATTGACCTGGGCAACGGCTGCGTTTGCCGCGCCGATGTGGAGTTTGGACAACTCGCTTTGCGTGTCGACGTAAGTCTTCATGCATTTCTGGTATGCCTCGAATTCAGGCTGAAAGTTGCTGGTTTTCTTCTTGATCCGGCTCGGCGTGTTGTCTGGTGTGCCGCTGCTGGGAAGCTCCGGCGTGGTGCAGGTCGGCGGCGCGATCGTTTCCAGAGCGGCTGCGGCCGGTGCCGGGCCTTCGGCAAGCACTGCGACGGGCAGGGCGACGACCGCTGCGGCGATGAAATTCATCAATTTCATAACAGGATTCCTTAGAGTTGAGGGCAACGGAAAGCGGCAACCGTTTGCCACGATGGCTCCAATAGTACCAAAGAAAAATCGCAATTCCTCAGCATGATCCAGCCACCCGCCAGGCATTCGCAATTGCGACGCTACGGTAGACTTGCATCCGACTTGCTCACTTTCGCGGACTCATTCCATGCGTTTTGCCGGCACCAGCGACTACGTCGCCACCGATGATCTCACCCTCGCTGTCAACGCGGCGGTCGTCCTGCAACGTCCGTTGCTGGTCAAGGGCGAGCCGGGTACCGGCAAGACGCGGCTGGCGCAGGAAGTAGCGCGGGCGCTGGGTCGCCCGTATTACGAATGGCATGTGAAGTCGACGACGAAGGCGCAGCAGGGCCTGTACGAGTACGACGCGGTGTCGCGCCTGCGCGACTCGCAGCTCGGTGATGGCCGCGTCGCGGATATCGGCAACTACATCGTCAAGGGCAAGCTCTGGGAGTGCTTCGACTCCGGCGAAACCCCTGTGCTGCTGATCGATGAAATCGACAAGGCCGACATCGAATTCCCGAATGATCTTCTGCGCGAACTCGACCAGATGGCGTTCTACGTCTACGAGACGCGCCAGACCGTCACCGCGAAAAATCGTCCGATCATCATCATCACCAGCAACAACGAGAAGGAACTGCCCGACGCATTTCTGCGCCGCTGCTTCTTCCATTACATCCGCTTCCCGGAGCGCGAGACGATGCAGAAGATCGTCGACGTTCATCATCCGGACATCAAGAAAAATCTGCTCAAGGAAGCGATGGAAGTTTTCTTCGGCCTGCGCGAACTGCCGGGCCTGAAGAAGAAGCCCTCGACCTCCGAACTGCTCGACTGGCTGAAGCTGCTGATGGCCGAGGACATCGACCCGGCGACGCTGCGCGAGACCAGCGTCAAGAAATCACTGCCGCCGCTGTACGGCGCGCTGCTGAAGAACGAACAGGACGTGCATCTGTTCGAGCGGATTGCATTCATGTCGCGGCGCTCCAACTGAGAATCTTCGCACACGGCCGTCGTTCAGGACGCCGCTGCACCAAACTTGGAATTCGCTTCCGCATCCCCACAATGAGCAAAGCGGGTTGTCCCGCGCCTTTGTCCTGCCCCAGGAGGCACTAGCATGAGCTCCAGAATTCTTGCCGCGCTGACGCTGATTACGACGCTCGCGCTTTCGGGTTGCGGCTACAACACGCTGCAAACGCAGGACGAGCAGATCAAGTCGGCCTGGTCCGAGGTGTTGAATCAGTATCAGCGCCGCGCGGACCTGGTACCGAATCTGGTCAACACCGTGAAGGGCTTCGCAGAGCAGGAAAAGGATGTATTGCTCGGCGTGACCAATGCCCGCGCGAAAGTTGGCAGTATCCAGGCCACTCCGGAGCTGCTGAATGATCCCGCCGCGTTCCAGAAATTCACGCAGGCGCAGGGCGAGTTGAGCGGCGCGCTGTCGCGCCTGCTGGTCGTCACCGAGAACTATCCTCAGCTCAAGTCAGACCAGCTGTTCCGCGATCTCCAGTCACAGCTCGAAGGCACCGAGAACCGGATCACTGTCGCGCGCAACCGCTACATCCAATCAGTGCAGAGTTACAACACAACGGTGCGCAGCTTTCCGAGCAATCTCACGGCGATGGTGACCGGCGCAAAGACCAAGCCGAACTTCGCGGTCGAGAACGAGAAGGCGATCTCGGCGCCGCCGACCGTCGACTTCGGCAACAAACCCGCGGCAGCACCTGCCGCGCCGACCCCGGCGCCCACACCGACGCCGTAAGGGATCCGCGATGAGCGCTCTGCGCGCGCTCGCGCTCTCCGCCGCCGTCTGGCTCACGCTGCCTGCGATTACGCAGGCAGATGTTGCCGTGCCGGAGCTGCGCGCGCGCGTCACCGATCTGACCGGCACACTGACGCGCGATGAGAGCGCGGCGCTCGAACAGAAGCTGGTCGCAGTCGAACGGCAGAAAGGCAGCCAGCTTGCCGTGCTGATCGTGCCGACGACCGAGCCGGAAACGATCGAGCAGTACGGCATCCGCGTGGCCGATAAGTGGAAGCTCGGCCGCAAGGGTGTCGACGACGGCGCGATCCTGATCGTCGCCAAGGACGATCACCACCTGCGCATCGAAGTCGGCTACGGCCTCGAAGGCGTGCTGACCGATGCCGCGACGAAACGTATCATCAGCGAGACCATCGCGCCGCATTTTCGAGACGGGGATTTCAGCAGCGGTGTCGATGCCGGCGTCACGCAGATGATCGGTCTGGTCAACGGCGAAGTGCTGCCGCCGCCGAGTCCACGCAGCAGTCGCCGGCAGGGCGACGAGAGCCGCATCGGCATGTTGCTGGTGCCGTTCTTCATCATCTGGTTTGTCGGCAACCTGCTGCGCAAGCTGCTCGGCAGCGGCGTCGCCGCATTCGCTGTAGGTGGCGTCATGGGCTTCGTGATTTTCGTGATCCTGTCGTCGCTCGGCATCGCATTGGTCGGCGGCCTGATCGCGGCGGTCGTCGCTTTCGTCCTGTACTCGGGGGGCGGCGGTCGTGGTGGTGGCTTCTATGCCGGCGGGCTCGGTGGCGGCGGTTTCGGTGGCGGCAGTTTTGGCGGCGGTGGTTTCGGCGGCGGCGGCGGTGGCGGCTTTGGCGGCGGCGGTTCCTCGGGGAGCTGGTGAGATGACGCGCCTGAATCGTCTCTGGCGGCATCTCACGACCGGCTCGCTGGTGCAGCGCTGCCGCTTTCCCGCAGCCACACTGGCCTCGATCACCGACGCCGTGCGCGCCTGCGAAAGCCGGCACGCCGGGGAAATCCGCTTCGCGGTCGAGCCGGCACTGGACGCGGCAGCGGTCTGGCGCGGCATGACCTCACGCGCCCGCGCGCTCGAAGTGTTCGCGCAACTCCGCGTCTGGGATACCGAGCACAACAACGGCGTGCTGATCTACGTGCTGCTCGCCGATCGTGCAGTCGAAATCGTGGCCGATCGCGGCGTAGCCGCCGGCCGCGTCGCGCAAGGCGACTGGGATGCGGCCTGTCGCCTCATGGAGCGGCATTTCCGCGAGGGCCGTATCGCCGAAGGCTCGGTCGCCGGCATCGAGGCGGTGGCTGACGTGCTCGCCCGCTTTCCGCCCGGTGAGCCGGATGCCGGCAACGAGATGCCGGACGAGCCGGTGCTGCTGCGCTAAGTCCAGGTCGCGATGTCGCCATCGGTTTGACGCCACAG
>JAYWBB010000022.1:0-7688 GCA_043781855.1 Nevskia sp.
GGCTGACATAGGCGCCGAACGAGAAGCCGGCGAGCAGCAGCGGCAGGTCGGGTTGTCCGGCCGGCAGGATGGCGCGCAGCCAGTCGACCATCGCAAGCACATCCTCGGTCTCGCCGACGGCGTTGTCGAAGCTGCCTTCGCTTTTGCCCACGCCGCGAAAGTTGAAGCGCGCGGTGAGCAGCCCGGCCTTCAGCGCACAGGCGGCGAGTGTCCAGACCACTTTGTTGCTCATCGCGCCACCGTAAAGCGGGTGCGGATGACAGACCACGCAGATGCCGGCAGGTGCGACATCGGACGGTGCGGCGATCAAGGCTTCGAGGCGGCCGGCGGACCCGGCGATGAAGACTTCGCGGCTGGTACCGGGTGACGGAACGGCGGGAGAAAGGTCGTGCATGGCGCAGAAGTTTAGCAAAGCGCTGCCGCCGCTCCGGCATACTTGCTGCTGTTGCAATGGCTTTGGGGGATCGGGATGCGTCTACCGGACTGGCTCCAGAGCCGGCTCGAAATCGTTTTCGGCATCGACCTGCGTTCGCTGGCGCTGTTCCGCGTGGCATTGGGAGCCGTACTGTTCGCCGATCTGGCGATGCGCTCGGTCGATCTGACGATGTTCTACACCGACTTCGGCGTGATGCCGCGCGACTGGCTGATCGGCGTCAACGGGCTCTGGCGCATCTCGCTGCACAGCGCCAACGGTGAGGGCCTTTTTGTCGGCGCGCTGTTTGCGGTCGAGATGATCTCGGCACTCATGATCGTGTTCGGCTGGCGCACGCGGGCGGCGCTGATCGTCGCCTTCGTGCTCAACGCCAGCCTCCTGAACCGCAATCCGCTGGTGCTGCTCGGCGGCGACATTCTCCTGACCTGCCTGCTGTTCTGGGCCATGTTCCTGCCGGTGGCCGCGCGCGCGAGTGTCGACGTGGCGCTGGCGAACACGCCGCCGCCGAGCGATAACCGGCATGTCTCCTGGGCATCGGCCGGCCTGCTGCTGCAGGCGATGTCGGTCTACTTCTTCAGCGCAATCCTTAAGACCGGCGCGGACTGGTGGCCGGACGGTACCGCCGTCGATTACGCCCTGCAGATCGACGGCTACGCCACGCCCATCGGCCAGTGGCTGCGCGGATTCTGGCCGCTGACCCACGCACTGACCTACTTCGTCTTCTTCCTCGAACTGATCGGCCCGCTGCTGGTGTTTTCGCCGATCCTGAACCGGCCGCTGCGTTTCATCGTCATGCTGCTGTTGGTGGCGATGCACACCGGCTTCCTGTTCTGTCTCGCGCTCGGGCCGTTCCCGTTCTTCAGCCTGACCTCGCTGACCACGCTCGTCGGCGGCTGGCTCTGGGACGCCGCCGCCCGCGCCGACCAGCGTCGCAGCGCGCGTGTCGGCGCGCTGCCGTTGCGCATCTACTACGATCGCGACTGCGGTTTCTGTCTCAAGAGCGTGCTGATCCTGCGCAGCCTGCTGCTGCTGCTGCCGCGCGCGGAAATCTCACCGGCGCAGGACACGCCGCGCGCCAAGGCGCTGCTCGAAGCGAATTACTCGTGGGTCATCATCGATCACGACGATCGCGCCTATCTGAAATGGCCGGCGTTCGTCGTGCTGCTGCGCCGCTCGCCGCTGTTCGCGCCGTTCGGCCGGCTGCTGTCGGGCGTCTGGGCCGTGAAGCCGGGCAATGTCGTGTACGACTTCGTCGGCCGTCATCGCGCCGGCTTCGGTCGCGTCACCGGCAAGCTGCTGCGGTTCCACGACCGGCCGTTCGCAACCGGCCGGCTCGCGCAGGCGGTTGCCGGCTTCATGCTGGTGGTGCTGCTGACCTGGAATTTCTGCACCGTGAAATGGCTGCCGAACGGTCTCTATTCATTCCTGACGCCGCCGCTCCGCTACCTGCGCGTCGACCAGTACTGGGACATGTTCGCGCCGTTCCCGGCGCGCGAGGACGGCTGGTTCGTGCTTCCGGCGCAACTGCTCGACGGCACCGAACTCGATCTAATGCATCCCGACCGCGGTGCGGTCACCTACGAGAAGCCGAAGTACATCACCCATGAGTGGCCGAACATCCGCTGGCACAAGTATCTGGAACGCATCTGGTCGGCCCAGTTCTCGGCGAACCGGACGCCGTTCGCGCGCTATCTCTGCCGGAGCTGGAACGCCGAGCACGCGGGCGGCCAGCAGCTCAACACGTTCAAGATCGTCTACATGCTGGAAACCTCGCTACCGCGCGGTCAGACGCCCAAGGTCGAGCAGTATGTGATCTGGCGCTGGGAATGCTTCGGTAATCCGGCGCCCGCAGCGCCCTGAGCGAACCAGAATAGCGATGACGCTGATCGACATCGGCGCGAATCTCGCGCACGACAGCTTCGAACCCGATCTCGACGCGGTGCTCGCGCGGGCGCAGGCGGTCGGCATCGAGGCCATCGTCGTCACGGGCTCCAGTGCGGCGAGCAACGAGCGGGCGCTGGAGCTCGCGCAACGACACGCCGGCCTGCACGCCACGGCCGGTCTGCACCCGCATTACGCTGATGAATGGGACGACTCGCTCGCCGCGCGCATCGCCGAACTCGCGGCGCTGCCGGAAGTCGTCGCAATCGGCGAATGCGGGCTCGACTACTTCCGCGATCTCTCGCCGCGGCCGGTGCAGCGCCAGGCCTTCATCGCGCAGCTGCACCTCGCGGTTGCGGCGAAGAAGCCGGTGTTCCTGCACCAGCGCGACGCCCACGGCGATTTTCTCGGCATCCTGCGCGAGTACCGCTCGAGCCTCGTCGACTGCGTCGTGCACTGCTTTACCGATACCGCCGCAGCACTCGAGGACTATCTCGCGCTCGACTGCCACATCGGCATCACCGGCTGGCTCTGCGATGAGCGCCGCGGCACGCACCTGATCGAAGCCGTGCGGCGCATTCCGGCCGAGCGCCTGCTGGTCGAGACCGATGCACCGTACCTGGCGCCGCGCACGCTGCGGCCACCGCCGAAGGACCGGCGCAATGAACCGGCGTTCCTGCCCTGGATCGTGCGCGCGATCGCCGAGGCGCGCGGCAGCAACGAGGCGACGATCGCCGAGCAGACCCGCGCGAATGCGCAGCGATTCTTCCGGCTGCATCTCGCCAGGCGGCGCTAGTCCGACATGCCTTACGTCCTGTCACCGCTGATCCATCCCGAAGCGCCAGGCCTCTGGAGCGAAGGTACGGCGTATCGCGTCGAGCCGGTCTACGACATGACCAATCCGGCGCATCCACCGGTGCGCTACGGCGCGCATCGTCTCGCACCGCACAGCCTGCCGCATGCCGACGCGCCCTCGCACATCCTCGAGGACGGCGGCGACATCGGCAGCTATTTCACGCCAGCGCGTCTCGGCAATCTCTATGGTCCGGTGCTGCTGTTGAAGTTGCGCGAACCGCAGTGGCGCGACGTTGGCGGACAAAAACATTGCGCAGTCGACGCGCCGACACTGCGTCGCGAAATCCGTCGCGCCACCGGCAGCGAGACAATTCCTGACAAGCTGATCCTGAGCCTCGCGGAACTGCCGCAGACCGCGGCCGGCCAGCACGACCCGGCGTTCGCGCTGACGCTGAGTGAGGGCGCCGCCGACTGGCTGCTCGAAAATCCGCGCTTCGACGCCTATCTGACGTCATGGAAATCCACCGATTTCCAGCCGGGCGCGCGCGCGCGACCGATCCATCGCCGTCTGCTGCCGCGCGCCGCCGTGTTCGAATGCCTGGATGTGCGCGAGGTGCCCGAAGGCCGCTATTTCCTCAGCGCATTTCCGCTGCCGCTGGCGGGCGCTTCGGAATCGCCGGTGTGCCCGGTGTTGTTTACGGCCGAGGAGATGGCCGACGCCGCGCGGATATTGACCTAAGCCGCAAGCCCGTTGTGCCGCAGCAACGCCTCGACTTCCGGCTTGCGCCCGCGGAACGCAACGAACAGATCCATCGCTTCGCGTGAGCCGCCCTGGCTCAGCACGGTGTCGCGGAAGCGCAGGCCGGTCTCCGCCGCGAAGCCGCTTTCCTCGAACGCCGCGAAGGCGTCGGCCGACAGCACCTCGGCCCACTTGTAGCTGTAGTAGCCGGCTGCGTAACCGCCCGCGAAAATGTGGCTGAAGCTGTTCGGCATGCGGTTCCAGTCGGGCGGCGGGAAGATGCTGACTTCCGCGCGCACTTGCGCCAGGGTTTCGAGAACCTGCGCGCCCATAGCGGCGTCGTAATCGCGGTGCAGGCGCAGGTCGAACAGCGAGAACTCGATCTGCCGGAGGGTCGCGAGCCCGCTCTGATAGCTGCGGCTGGCTTGCAGCTTTTTCAGCAACGCGTCGGGAATCGCTGCGCCGGTTTGATGATGATGCGCGAAGCCGTTGAGCGTCGCCTTGTCGTAACACCAGTTCTCCATGAACTGGCTCGGCAGTTCGACCGCATCCCAGGCGACACCCCGGATACCCGAGACCGAGGCCTCGTCGACGCGCGTCAGCAGGTGATGCAGGCCGTGGCCGAATTCGTGGAACAGCGTGAGCACTTCATCGTGCGTCAGCAGGGCCGGTTTGCGGGTCTGCAAAGCATTCCCTGGCGGCGCAGGGTCGGGTTCGCCGCCGGCGAGCGGCGGCGTGAAGTTGCAGGTGAGATAGGCGACCGGCCGCTGCAAGCCGCTGGCCGTGCGCCGGCGGCCGAGACACTCGTCCATCCAGGCACCGCCACGCTTGTCCTGCCGCGCATACGGATCGAGATAGAACAGGCCGACTTCGGCGCCATCGGCTTCGCGGACGGCGTACGTCGTCACGTCCGGATGCCAGGTTGCGACATCGTGCGTGCACTCTATTTTCACGCCGTAGATGCGTTCGACCAGCGCGAACATGCCTGCGATGACCTGCGGCGCCGGGAAGTACGGGCGCAGTTCTTCTTCGGAATAGCCGAGCTTCTTTTCCTTCAGCTTCTCGCCGTAATAGGCGCTGTCCCAGGGCTGGAAATCCGCAAGACCGTCGCGTGTTTTCGCGAAGGCTTTCAGTTCCTCGAGCTCCTTGATCGCGAACGGCCGCGCCTTCGCGGCGAGATCGAGCAGGAAGGCTTCGACGGCGTCGGGCGATTCGGCCATCTTGGTGGCGAGCGACAGCTCGCCGAAATTGTTGAAGCCGAGCAGTCGCGCTTCCTCGTACCGCAGCGCGAGGATTTCCTCCATCAGCGCGGTGTTGTCGAATTCCGGCGGATGCGGGCTGCGCTCAGAGGCGCGTGTTGCGTAGGCCTCGTAAAGCTCATGGCGCAGATCGCGGTTGTCGGCGTAGGAGGCGACGGCGTCATAGCTCGGGAAGTCCAGCGTCAGGAGCCAGCCTTCGAGTTTTTTTGCGCGGGCCTTTTCGGCGGCCTGCGCCTTGCCTTCATCGGTCATGCCGGCGAGCAGGGCTTGGTCGGTCACGTGCTTGCCGTAAGCCTGAACGCCGTCCATGAGGTTTTCTTCGAACCGGCTCTGGATTTCCGAGAGCCGCAGCGCGATCGCCTTGTAACGCGCCTTCTGGTCGGTTGGCAGCGCGATGCCGGACAGACGGAAATCGCGCAGCGCATCGTCGATGACCTTCTTGCGCGCCGGTGAAAAGGCCACGTAACCCGCGCTCTCCGCGAGGCGCTCGTAAGCCTTGAACAGGACCTCGTTCTGCGAAAACTCCAGCCCGTACTCGGTGACTTTCGGCAGACCGGCGTTGAACGCCTTGCGCCAGTCGGCGTTGGCCATCACGCCGAACAGATGCTGCACCGGACCCCAGGCGCGCGTCAGGCGGTCGCTCAGATCTTCCATCGGCTCGATCAGCGTTTCCCAGCCCGGCTCGCCCGTACCGGCGAGCAGGGTGCTCAGCGCGCGGCGATTCTCGGCGAGCACGGCATCGAGCGCCGGTTCGGCGTGCTCGGGCTTGATCCGGTCGAAAGCGGGCAGCGTGTTGGGGGCGACGGGGTCGAGCAGCGGGTTGGTCATGTCGGCAGCGATTCGGCAGCGGGATTGTTGTTGATCTTGAGCCGTTCACCCGGGCATTCAAGAGCGGGCAGCCTACAGCAGACCGCGCAAAACAAGGGTCTTCATCACCAGCGCGCCCAGGAGTGCGGACAGGGTGAGGCACGACAGCGCCCAGCGCCGGTAGCGCCGGATCAGCTGCGATTGCGGCACGGCCGACAGGAAAAACGGCCGTCCGTCCGGCGGACGGCACAGAACGTCGATATCGGGATGGCTGGCGGCTTCCACATGGCGCAAGCGGACTTCCTCGCCAGCCGCGCGTCGCGCCGCCTCCCATTCCTGCAGGTCGATCTCGCCGTTGCGGTCGGCATCGAAACGGTGCAGCAGTTCGGGACGATCGCGCTTCCACTCGCCGAGCAGCGCCGCGATATCGCGGCTTTCGTTCAGATCCTGGATCGCGCCCTGGCTGCGGAACCAGCCGATCGCAACCAGCGGCGCGCCGCGTTGCAAGAGCTGTTCGGAATAACGGTAGTTGCCAAAGGTGAACCAGGTCCAGCGGACCGGAATCCGTCCGGGCCGCGCGGCGCTGCCCTGCCAGGTGCGGTTGAGACTGGGGAACACGCGGGCGCCGACGGGATCGACGATGCACTCGCCGCCCTGGTCGCCAAGCAGGAAGAGATCGTCCGATTCGCCGCTGTCGATCGTCGTCCAGTGGCGGTTCCGCCCGCTGCCGCGCCGCTCCTCGACCTTGTAACGCCACCAGACGCAGGGCTGGCCGCTGAGCGGGCTGACGATTTCAGGGCCGGACATCCAGCGCACCCGGCCTGCGAATTCGACGTAGCCCTGCGCCGCCGAGCGGATCTGCGAAGTCGGCAGATCCTCGATGAAGCGTGCGCGCGCCAGATGGCGGAAGCCGAACCAGAACGCGAGCAGGCCAGCGCCAGCGCCGGCACCGAGCGCACCCCAGAATTTTCCTGCCGACACGGCGACGACTGCGGCGGCGAGACTCACTGCGCGCTCAGCGGCCGAATAGCGCCCGCATATCGATGTCCGCAGTTTCCTCGACGCTGAAGTGCAGCAGCGTTGCCGGCTGGAACTTGAGAAAGCGCGCAACGACCACGTCCGGAAACTGTTCGATGCGGACGTTGTTGGCGTTGACCGTTTCGTTGTAGAGCTCGCGGCGATCGCCGATGGCGTTTTCGAGCCCGGTGACGCGTGCGATGAGCTGCTGGATCGACTGGTTCGATTTCAGTTCCGGATAAGCCTCGGCCGTCGCCAGCAGCGTGCCGAGCCCGACGCGCATCACGCCTTCCGCCGCGCCGACGGCATTGACATCGCCGCTGCCGCGCGCGGCGTTCAGGGCCGCGCGCGCGGCCATCACCCGCTCCAGGGTTCCGCGCTCGAACTGCATGTACTGCTTGCAGGTTTCGATCAGCTTCGGCAGTTCGTCGTGGCGCTGCTTGAGCAGTACGTCGACATTGGCCCAGGCTTTTTCGACCCCGTGCTTGAGATTGACCAGCCCGTTGTAGATCACCGCGACGTAGATCAGCCCCGCCACGACCAAGGCCAGCAGTACGAATCCCGCCATTGCAATTCCCCCACATCCCCTTTGCCCGAGTCTAGGCCTGTTCACCTTCAGTGGCTCGCTGCGTTGCGAGTCAAAAAGCCGCCCCGCAAGGCGCGAGCCGCGAGCCGCGAGCCGCAGAGAATAGTGGTTCTCTTCTCAAGGCTGGCAACGCGGCCCCGACACGGTGTCGCGTCAGCGCGGGTGCGGGAG
>JAYWBB010000023.1:0-21488 GCA_043781855.1 Nevskia sp.
CCCGGCACCGACGCGGCATTCCTGCTGGGTCTGCTGAAAGTCATCGACGAGGAAAACCTCGCGAAGCCGGGCCGGCTCGCCGGATTCACTGACGGCCTCGAAGTCGCGATGGCCGACATCGGCGCCTTCGGCCTCGCCGCATTGTCGGCGCACTGCGGCATTCCGGAGGCAACCATTCGCCGCATCGCGCGCGAATTCGCGACGGCCGACGGCGCGGCCGCCTATGGCCGCATGGGGGTGTCGACGCAGGTGCGCGGAACCTTGAGCCAGTGGCTGATCCAGCTGCTGAATATCGTCACCGGCAATCTCGACCGAGCCGGCGGCACGATGTTCACGACGCCAGCGGTCGACCTGATCGAAAATCCGACCTCGCGTCCCGGCCACTTCGCGAAATGGAAAAGCCGCGTGCGCGGCCTGCCGGAATTCGGCGGCGAGCTGCCGGTTGCGGTCATGGCCGAAGAAATTCTCACGCCCGGCGAAGGGCAGATCCGCGCGCTGATCACCTCGGCCGGCAACCCGGTGCTGTCGACACCCAATGGCGCGCAACTCGACCGCGCGCTCGCCGGGCTCGATTTCATGGTCTCGATCGATTTCTATCTCAACGAAACCACGCGCCATGCCGACGTGATCCTGCCGCCGACATCGGCCCTGCAACACGATCACTATGATCTGATCTTCCACGTTTTCGCCGTGCGTAATACCGCGCGCTACAGCGAGCCGCTGTTCGACAAGCCGGCCGACGCGCGCCACGACTGGGAAATTTTCGAAGCGCTCGGCGAGCGCATCGCGGCACGGCTGGTTATCAAGCGCGAGGCGTATCCGCGGCCGGACCAGGTCGTCGACATGGGCCTGCGCACCGGCCCTTATGGCGCGGCGCGCAAGCATCCGGAGAATCTGAGTCTCGCTGCCCTGAAGAAGCAACCGCACGGTATCGACCTGGGGCCGCTGGAATCCCGCCTGCCGCAACGGCTCGCACACCGCGACCAGCACATCCGCTGCGCGCCGTCGGAGATGCTCGCGGAACTCGAAAATTTTCACGCGGCACTGAAGGTCGATACCGCCGCGCCGCCGCTCGCGCTGATCGGCCGTCGCCACGTACGCAGCAACAACTCCTGGATGCACAACTCCTTGCGCCTGGTGAGAGGCCCCGTGCGCAATCGCCTGCTGATGCATCCTGCGGATGTCGCGGCGCGTGGCTTGTGCGATGGCGCCAAGGTCAGCGTGCAGTCGCGCGTCGGCGCCGTTGTCGTCGAACTCGAAGCCTCCGAGTCGGTGATGCCGGGTGTGGTCAGCCTGCCGCACGGTTGGGGGCATGATCGCTCCGGCACGCGAATGGGCATCGCCGAAGCCCATGCCGGCGTCAGCCCGAACGATCTGACCGACGAGCTGCTACTCGATGGCGTCAGCGGCAACGCCGCCTTGAACGGCGTCCCGGTGACGGTCGCCGCACTGGCCCAATAAAAGCCCTGGTATGCGCAACCTGGAAGCGAAGTTCCTCGTGCAGGATCCCTCGGCGACGCAGATTGCCGCGATCGCGATCGGCTACCTGCCGCAGGGCCTGCTGCGCCAGCACGATACCTTCTTCAAGATTGCCAGCGGCAGTCTGAAACTGCGCGAAGAAGAAGGTCGCGCCTATCTCGTCGGCTACTTGCGCAGCGACGACGGTGCGCTGCAATCGAGCGCATACGAACTCGTCGTCGTACACGATGCGGTGGCGATGAAACGCCTGCTCGCCGGCACGTTGGGTGTGCTCGCCGAGATGCGCAAGCAGCGGACGGTGCTGGTGCACGACAACCTGCGCCTGCATCTGGATCAGGTCGAGGGACTCGGCAACTACGGCGAGATCAAGGCCGCGATCAACGAAGGTGACGATCCGGAAGCCGCGCGCGTTGCGGTCGAGCGGACGCTGGCCGGGCTCGGCGTCGAACGAGCGGCGCTGATCGCCGATTCCTACTGCGAGCTGATCCCGAGGGACGCCTGGAATGTGGTTCCCTAGGTGGCTGGCGCTCATGGCGCTGGCGTCGCTATCGGGTTGTTCCGGCATCGGCTACTACGCGCGTCTTGCGCAGGGCCAGTATCAGCTGCTGTCGAAGCGCGAACCGATTGCGCAGCTGATCGCTGATCCGGCCACCGATACGAAGTTACGCGCGCGTCTGCAACTGGCGCTCGATGCGCGCGAGTTTGCCTCCGACCGGCTGGCACTGCCGCGCAACAGCAGCTACACGAAATACGCCGATCTCGGCCGGCCATTCGTGCTGAAGAATGTTTTCGCGACGCCGGAGTTCTCGCTGAAGGCGGTCGAGCACTGCTTCCCGATCGCCGGGTGCGTCGCCTATCGCGGCTACTACGACGCCGCGCGTGCCGAGGCGGAAGGTGCGCGCCTGAAAGACCAGGGTTACGAGGTCTACGTCGGCAGCGTGCCGGCGTATTCCACGCTCGGCTGGTTCGATGATCCGGTGCTCAACACCATGCTGCGCTGGGACGACGACGAACTCGCCGGCACGATCTTCCACGAGCTCGGCCACCAGCGGCTCTACGTGAAGGACGACACCAGCTTCAACGAATCCTTCGCGACGTTCGTCGAGGAGGAAGGGTTGCGGCAGTGGCGCAGTGCGCGCGGCGCGCCGCCCGGCAATCCGCTGCGTACGCAGCGCGGAGACCAGTTCGCCGCGCTGATGCTCGCGGCGCGCGCGCGGCTGGAAGCGCTCTATGCGAGCGGCCTCGCGCCCGCGACCATGCGTGTGCGCAAGCGCGAGGAGATCGAACGCCTGCGCGGCGAGTACCGCGTCCTGCGCGACGGCGAATGGCAGGGCTATGCCGGTTACGATGCCTGGATGGATGCCGACCTCAACAACGCCCGGCTATTGCCGTTCGGGCTCTATCACCGCTGGGTGCCGGCGTTTGCCGAAGCTTTTGTCGAGGCCAGACGCGACTGGCCCGCGTTCTATGCCGCCGCGAAGCGGCTCGCCGATGAGCCTCAGGACGCGCGAACGCAGGCCCTGGAAAAACTCGAGGCGGCCGCGTCGGCCCGCGCGCCATGACGCGTCTTCACGTCGACGCGCCGCTGGCGGCCGGCACCCGCATGGAACTGCCGGAAGCTGCCGCGCGCCACGTCGCGCAGGTGCTGCGCATGCGCGCCGGTGAGGCGCTGACCCTGTTCAATGGCGAGGGCGGCGAGTACAGCGCCGAGATCGAAACGGTGGAGCGGCGCAACGTGCTCGTCCGCATTGGCGCGAAGATGGCAGTCGACCGCGATTCCGCTCTGTCGATCACCCTCGCGCAATGCGTGTCGAAGGGCGAGCGCATGGACTACACGATCCAGAAGGCAGTCGAACTCGGCATCACCGCGATCGTGCCGCTGCTGTCGGCGCGCAGCGTCGTCAAGCTCGACGGCGAGCGCTGGGAGAAGAAGCTCGAACACTGGCGGGGCGTGGTGCTCTCGGCCTGTGAGCAGAGCGGCCGCACGCGGCTGCCGCCGGTTATGCCAGTACAGAAATTCGATGTCTGGCTCCCGTCGTCGATGGACGGCTTGCGGCTGGTGCTGGCGCCGACTGCGGCCGTATCGCTGAAAGCGTTGCCGAAGGCGGATTCGGTCACGCTGCTGGTTGGCCCCGAAGGCGGCCTTTCCGACGACGAGATCAGGCATGCGCTGCGCGCCGGCTATACCGGCATCACGCTGGGCCCGCGCGTGCTGCGCACCGAGACGGCCGGCGTTGCTGCGCTGGCAGCCTTGCAGGCTTTGTGGGGCGATATTGGCTGATGGACTATGATTGCCTGCATCAGAGGAGGCCGGCGATGAAGCAGCAATACACCGCAGTCATCAAGCAGGACCGCGACTGGTGGATCGGCTGGATCGAGGAGATTCCAGGTGTGAACTGCCAGGAAGACAGCCGCGACAAACTGGTCGAGTCGCTGCGTATCACGCTGGCCGAGGCGATCGAACTCAACCGGCAGGATGCGCGCGCCGCCGCCGGCCCGAAGTTCGAGGAATTGTTGCTCGATCCGCGCTGACGCACACCGGTGATTGCCATGCATGCTGCGGTATTTTTCTTCAGTCACGAGGAAATGAAACAGCGGGACCTGCTCCGGCATGTGCACGAACATCGTTGCGAGTTGCTGCGCGAGGGCAGCAGTCATTCCTGGTGGCATAACCTCGATCAGAACTGGAGAACGGCCGTGCCCAGACATTCCGAAATCAACGATATCCGCGCGCGCAAGATTTGCCGCGATCTCGGCATCACGCAACCATAGGACGACCATGCTCATCACCAACGCCATCCTCGTCAACGAAGGCCGCCGCTTCGAATCCGACCTGCTGATCCGTGGCGAGCGCATCGAAAAGATCGCGCCCAGGATCACCGCACCTGCCGGCGTGGAAGTGCTCGATGCCAAAGGTCGGCTACTGCTGCCCGGAATGATCGACGACCAGGTGCATTTCCGTGAACCGGGCCTGACCCACAAGGGCGATCTCGCGACCGAATCGGCAGCGGCCGTGGCCGGCGGCATCACCAGCTTCTTTGACATGCCGAACGTCAATCCGCAGACGATCACGCGCGCCGCACTCGCCGACAAGTACCGTATTGCCGCCGGCCGCACGTATGCGAACCACGCCTTCTACATGGGCACGACCAACGACAACCTTGCGGAGCTCGAAGCCTTGCGACCCGGCGAGGCCTGCGCGATCAAGATCTTCATGGGCGCTTCGACCGGCAACATGCTGGTCGACAATCCGGAAACGCTCGACAAGATTTTCGCGCGCGCGCCGACCATCGTCGTCACGCATTGCGAAGACACGCCGATGATTAAAGTGAACGAGGACGCCGCGCGTACGAAATACGGCGAGGACGTGCCGTTCGCCGAACATCCCTATATCCGGTCTGCGGCCGCCTGCTGGAAGTCGACGGAGCTCGCCGTTGGCCTCGCGAAGAAGCACGGCACGCGCCTGCATGTGCTGCATCTGACCACCGCCGGCGAACTCGAATTCTTCACGACGGCGCCGCTGAAAAACAAGCAGATCACGGTCGAAGTCTGCGTGCATCATCTGTATTTCGACGAATCGCGTTACGCCGATCTCGGTGCGCGGCTCAAGTGCAATCCGGCAGTGAAGACCGTCGAGGACCGCGAGGGGCTGGTCGCCGCAGTTCGCGACGGCCGCATCGACATCATCGCCACCGACCACGCGCCGCACACGCGCGAGGAGAAAGCCGCCAGCTACTTCAAGGCGCCAAGCGGCCTGCCGCTGGTCCAGCATGCGCTGCTGGCGCTGATGGAACTGGTCGAGCGCGGCGAGCTGAGTATCGAGACCGTCGTGCAGCGCGCCTGCCACGCGACGGCCGAGCGCTTCGGCATCGTCGATCGCGGCTACCTGCGCGAAGGCGCGTATGCCGATCTCGTGCTGATCGATCCGAAGGCGATCACCGACGTGACGCCAGAGAGCATCCGCTACAAGTGCGGCTGGTCACCGTTCGACGGCCTGCGCTTCGGCAGTCGTGTCGACGGCACCTGGGTCAACGGCCGGCTGGTCTATCGCGACGGCGCGCTGCGGCCGCAGCCGTTCGGGCAACGTATCGCGTTTGCCTGAAATGGCGGAAATCCAGCGCTGTGCCTGGGCGACAAAAAGCCCGCTGGATATCGAGTATCACGATCTTGAATGGGGCGCCGTCGACACGGTGTCTCTTAGGGTGGGTGCGGGAGACGGCGCATGAGGCCCCATCCATGAACAGCGATACGGTTTGCGCATGGGCACTGCGGTCACCACTTGAGTCGATCTATCACGACGAGGAATGGGGTCGCCCGCTGCACGACGAGCGCCGCCTGTTCGAGATGCTGATTCTCGAAGGCGCGCAGGCAGGCTTGAGCTGGACCACGATTCTCAACAAGCGCGAGAACTATCGCCGGGCATTCCATGGCTTCGATGCGGCGAAGATCGCGCGCTACGGCGATGCCGACCGGGCGCGCCTCCTGGCCGACGCCGGCATCGTCCGCAATCGCCTCAAGATCGCGGCTGCGATCACCAACGCGCAGGCCTATCTGCGACTTTGCCAGGCGCACGGCAGTCTCGATACCTGGCTCTGGGCCTTCGTCAACGGCAGGCCGATCGTCAATCACTGGACCGGGATGAAGCAGGTGCCGGCGACGACCGAGCTGTCGGACACGATCAGCAAGGCGCTGCTGAAAGCCGGCTTCAAGTTCGTCGGCTCGACGATCATCTACGCCTATCTGCAAGCGGTTGGCTTGATCGACGATCATCTCGTCGACTGTCATTGCCGAAAGTCGATGAAGGGCCGATGAACCGCACGGTTCAGGGCTGATTCACAGCGCTCGGCGCAATCTTCTCGTGCAGGCCGAACCGGCCGCTACAGAAGCCCGACCAAGGCGAGGAAACGCCATGTTGAAGAAGCCACTGCACAGAAAAATACTGCTCGCGGTGACCGCCGTCGCGACCCTGCTCGTCGCGCTGCCGAGTCAGGCCGGTGACTGGTGCCCGTCGCCCTATCGCGGGCACGCCGACTACGGCTACGACCGATACGACAGATACGATCGTCACGATCGCTGGGATCGAAGTGGCCATGACGGGTACAGCCGTTACGCCGACAACGACCGCCGTGACTGGCGCTACCGGAACGACGGCCGCTTCGACCGCGATCACGACGGCCGCCGCGACGAAGACCGCCGCTGGCATTGATGCTCCGTTATGACCGAAGGCCCGCGTCGCGCGGGCCTTCGCTTTTGCGCAGACCGTGCAGCGCCATTCGCCGAAGGCACACTAGGGATGCTCTGAAAAAGTACTTGAACCCTTCTCCCCCGGGAGAAGGGCAGGGATGAGGGATTCTCAATCAAGGGTTTACCTTAACTTGAACCGCCCTCACCCCACCCTTTCCCGAAGGGAGAGGGCTTTTTCAGAGTTTCCCTAGGCAGCAGGCTTGATCTGAGGGACCATACTCTGCCGATGATCGCTTCGACCGCCCCGCGCTCCACGCCCTCCGTACCCAGCTCCGCGAGCCTGCTGCGCGAGCTTGCGGCATTGCTTCCCGTTGGCGCGCTGCTGACCAGCGTCGAGCAGATGCGGCCGTACGAGTGCGATGGACTGTCGATGTACCGTCGCCTGCCGCTGGCCGTCGCGCTGCCGACCACCGAGGCGCAAGTCGCGGCAATCCTGCAATGCGCGCATCGTCACGGCCTGCCGGTCGTCGCACGCGGTGCCGGCACCGGGCTCGCGGGCGGCGCGCTGCCGCAGGAAGACGGCCTGCTGCTGTCGCTCGCGCGGCTCAACCGCATCATCGAGATCGACCCGCTTGCGCGTATCGCGCGCGTGCAGCCGGGCGTGCGCAACCTCGCAATCTCCGAAGCCGCCGCCGTGCACGGGCTTTATTACGCGCCGGACCCGTCGAGCCAGATCGCCTGCTCGATCGGCGGCAATGTCGCGGAGAATTCCGGCGGCGTGCACTGCCTCAAATACGGGTTGACCGTGCACAACGTCCTCGGCGTGCGCGCGGTCACGGTCGACGGCGAACTGCTCGAAATCGGCGGCCCGGCGCCGGACAGCGCCGGCTACGACCTGCTGGCGCTGATGAACGGCTCGGAAGGTCTGCTCGCGGTCGTGACCGAGGTCACCGTGAAGCTGCTGCCGAAACCGCAGCTGGCGCGGGTGGTCATGGCCGCGTTCGCGAACGTCGAGCAGGCCGGCATCGCCGTCGCCGCGATCATCGCCGCCGGCATCATCCCGGCCGGGCTGGAGATGATGGACAAGCTTGCGATCCACGCGGTCGAGGACTTCGTGCACGCCGGCTATCCGCTCGACGCCGAGGCGATCCTGCTCGCCGAAAGCGACGGTACGCCCGAGGAAGTGGCGGTCGAGATCGAGCACATGGAAGCGGTCATGGCGCGCTGCGGCGCGACCAGTTTCCGCACCTCCTGCGACGAACCGGAACGCCTGAAGCTCTGGGCCGGGCGCAAGGCCGCTTTCCCGGCGGTCGGCCGCATCACGCCGGACTACTACTGCATGGACGGCACGATTCCGCGCCGGCATGTCGGCGACGTGCTGAAGCAGATCGCCGCGTTCTCGACCGAGTTCGGGCTGCCCTGCGCCAACGTCTTCCACGCCGGCGACGGCAACCTGCATCCGCTGATCTTCTTCGACGCGAACAAGCCTGGCGACCTCGCCCGCGCGGAGGCTTTCGGCGCGCGCATCCTCGACCTCTGCGTCGCCGTCGGCGGCACGATCACCGGCGAGCACGGCGTGGGTGTGGAGAAGATCGATGCGATGTGCATGCAGTTCACCACACCGGAACTGGCGTGCTTCCACGCGGTGAAGAAAGTCTTCGATCCAGCCGGAACGTTGAACCCCGGCAAGGCAGTGCCGAGCTTGCACCGCTGCGCCGAACTCGGTCGCATGCACGTGCATCGCGGTCAGCTCGCACATCCGGAACTGCCGCGTTTCTGATGACCGCAGTATTCATCGAGCTGGCGCGTGAGCGCATCCTGCACGCGGCGGCGAATGGCGGCGCCCTGCGGCTGCGCGGCGGTGGCACCAAGGATTTCCATGGCGGCGCGCTGCAGGGCGAAGTGCTCGACACGCGCGCGCATGCGGGCATCGTCGCCTACGATCCCAGCGAGCTGGTGCTGACCGTGCGCGCCGGGACCTTACTCGCGGAAGTCGAAACTGCGCTCGCGCAGTGCGGCCAGATGCTGGCGTTCGAGCCACCGCATTTCGGTACGGCGGCGACCATCGGCGGCTGCGTCGCCGCAGGACTTTCCGGGCCGCGCCGGATGCAGGTCGGTGCGGTGCGCGATTTCCTGCTCGGGGCGACGCTGATGGACGGACGCGGCGAAACTTCAAGTTTCGGTGGCCAGGTGATGAAAAATGTCGCCGGTTTCGATCTGTTCCGCCTGCAGGCCGGTGCGATGGGCACGCTCGGCGTGCTGCTAGAACTCTCGTTCAAGGTCCTGCCGCTTCCGGCCACCGAGATGACCTGCGTGTTCGAGTGCGCTGCCGCACAGGCGATCGACACGATGAACCGCCACGCCGGACAGCCGTTGCCGATCTCGGCGGCATGCCATGCGGAGGGCCTGCTGCGCCTGCGGCTGTCCGGCAACGAGGCCGCCGTGTGCGCGGCGAGCGCGCGACTCGGCGGGACGTTCGACGACAGCGGCGCGCAGTTCTGGAACGACCTGCGCGAACAACGCCTGCCGTTCTTCAAGGGTGACGCACCCCTGTGGCGGCTAGCCGTAAAATCGACGACCCCGCCACTGGCTGCAGCAGGCGCCGAGCTGATCGACTGGGGCGGCGCGCAGCGCTGGCTGCGCAGTTCGGAGTCGACCCGCACAATGCGCGACAAGGCGCAGGCAGCCGGCGGCCATGCGACGCTGTTCCGCAACGGTCTGCGCAGCGATGCGTTCCAGCCGCCGGCGCGCGCGTTGTTCGCGCTGCATCGCCGCCTCAAGCAGACCTTCGATCCGGCCGGCGTCTTCAACCCCGGCCGGCTCTATCCCGAATTTTGATATGCAGACCCATCTCGCCGACTTCATCCGCGACACGCCGCAAGGCCGTGAGGCCGACAGCATTCTGCGCGCTTGCGTGCATTGCGGTTTCTGCAACGCGACCTGTCCGACCTATCAGCTGCTCGGCGACGAACTCGACGGCCCGCGCGGCCGTATCTACCTGATCAAGGGGATGCTCGAAGGTGCGCCGGTCACGCGCGAGACGCAACTGCACCTCGACCGCTGCCTGACTTGCCGCGCCTGCGAAACCACCTGTCCGTCCGGCGTGCAGTACGCGCGGCTCGCCGACATCGGTCGTGCCGTGGTCGAGCAGCGCGTGTCGCGTCCGTTCGCGCAGCGCGCGTGGCGCTGGTTGTTGCGCCAGGTGCTGTCGAAGCCACGGCGCTTTGCGCTGCTGCTGAATGCCGGCCGCCTGTTGCGGCCCCTGCTTCCGACTTCGCTCGCCGCGCGGGTTCCGCAGGCGCGGCCTGCGCCGGTCTGGCCCGCCGCGCGGCACTCGCGACGCGTGCTGATCGCACAAGGTTGCGTGCAGCCCGCGCTCGCTCCGGACATCGACTCCGCCGCCGCGCGCGTGCTCGATGCCATCGGCATCAGCGCGCAGCCGGTGAACCTCGGCTGCTGCGGTGCGCTGTCGTATCACCTCAATGCGCAGGACGAAGGTTTGCGTACGGCGCGCGCGGCGATCGACCGGATTTGTGCGGCGCTCGATGCCGGCGCCGAAGCCGTCGTGGTCAGCGCCAGCGGCTGTGCGAGCTTCGTCGCCGACTATGCGCACCTGCTGCACGACGATCCGGCCTACGCCGTGAAGGCGTCGCGAGTCAAGGCGGCGCTGCGCGATCTCACCGCGCTGCTGTCCTCGGAGCGCGCCGCGTTCGACGCCAGGCTCGCCGCATCGTCGGCAAAGCCTGCGCGCATCGCGTTCCAGTCGCCGTGCTCCTTCCAGCACGGGCTGCGCAATCGCGGCGAAGTCGAGAAATTGCTGGCGCGCGCCGGCTACACCTGCACGCCGGTCGCGGACGCGCATCTGTGTTGCGGTTCGGCCGGCACCTACTCGATCCTGCAACCGGAATTGTCGAAGCAGCTGCGCGACAACAAGCTGGCCGCGCTGGCAGCCGGGAATCCAGCGCGCATCGCCACCGCGAACATTGGCTGCCTGACGCATCTGGCCGGCAGTGCGCAGGTGCCGGTCGATCACTGGATCGAGCTGATTGCGGAGCGGTTGGGCGTCTAGGAAAACCTTGAAAACGTAGAAAGCCCTCTTCTCCCTGCGGGAGAAGGGTTGGGATGAGGAGGAACTCCCAGATAAAGACCTTCTCCTGGTTTGCAAGTCCCTCACCCCCTGCCCCTCTCCCGGAGGGAGAGGGGAGAGCAGCGCCAATCAGCAGGCATCGCGACCGCTTCAGCGCTTCGCGAGCGCCTTGGCGATCTGGACGAAGACGCTGCGGTCGAAGCCCATGCCGAAATGCGAGCAGTTCACTTCGATGTGCTCGACGCAGGCATTGTGCCGGTCGATGCAGGCCGGCCATGCGACGACGGCGTCGTGGCGGTCGTACAGCGCGGTCACCGGGACACACAGCGGCGTCGCCTGGCACGCGGCAACGCTTTTCTCGATGCGGTCGAGGTTGTAGCCCTTCCTGATGTAGGCGCGCGCGACGAAAGTGTATTTCGGTCCGCCGACCACGGGCGAACCCAGCGTGACGAGGCGCGCAACGGCGGCCGGATGGTCGCGCGCGACCTCCCGCGCAATCGTGCCGCCGAGGCTCCAGCCGACCAGCGACACTTTCTGATCCGTCGCCTGCGCAAGCTTCAACACGCCTGCGGCCATCGCCGGCACGAGCTTCCTCATATCGCCATGATTGCGGCCGAGCCCCCAACTCTGCGCGCGGTAGCCGAGACGTTTGAGACGGCGGACCATCAGGATCATCGCGGCGTCGTTCGCGCCGAAGCCGGGCAGTACCACGACCGGCTGACCCGAACCGGCGGGAAGACGCTTCGCGAGCGGCCGCGGGATCAGGCTGCCGACGAGTTCCGGAATCGCGCGCAGTTCCCAGAGCCAGAGGTGTTGCGCCGGCGCGGCGAGCGGTTGCTCCGGTGGCAGTGCGGGGTTCATGCGCGGCGCCAGCGCTGGCCGTCCTTCGAGTCCTCGACGAGCACGCCGCGCGCTTTCAGGTCGTCACGGATGCGGTCGGCTTCCTGGTAATTCTTCGCCTGCTTCGCGGCGAGTCGCGCGGCGAGAGCTGTTTCAATCTCTTCTTTACCAAAAGTAGAAAGAGATGCTGTCATAGTCGACCCCGATACCATGTGCACTTCCACGGTGGTGCCAGCAGAGTCGTGAAACCAGCTTTCCGGCGGTTGCTGCAATAGGCCAAGTACGCTGCCAGCGTCGCGTAACTGTGCAACGAGAGCGGATTTCTCGTCGGCGGTTCCAGCTGTATTCAGCGCGCGTGCCAGTTCGAACAATTCAGCCAGTGCGGCCGGCGTGTTGAGGTCGTCTTCGAGCGCGGCAAGGAAGGCTTCGGGCGCGGCGGCATCGCTCGCGGCCACGTCGCCGGCATCACGCAGCGCACCGTAAAGACGATCAAGCTTGCGCCGCGCATCGGTCAGTGCCTCGTCGTTCCAATCGAGCGGCTGACGGTAATGGCCAGTCAGCAGCGCCAGCCGGATCGCCTCGCCCGGCGCGTGCTTGCGAATCTCCCTGACCAACAGCACATTGCCGACCGACTTCGACATCTTGGCGCTGTCCATCGTCAGGAAGCCGTTGTGCAGCCAGTAGCGTGCGAAGACCTTGCCGCCGTGGGCGCAGATGCTCTGCGCGCGCTCGTTTTCGTGATGCGGGAAGGTGAGGTCGATGCCGCCGCCGTGGATGTCGATGGTTTCGCCGAGCAAGGCTTCGGCCATCGCCGAGCACTCGATATGCCAGCCGGGACGGCCCCGACCCCAGGGCGACTCCCAGCCCGGCTGCGCGTCGGCGGAGGGCTTCCAGAGCACGAAGTCGCCGGGATCTTTCTTGTACGGAGCGACTTCGACACGCGCACCGGCGAGCATCTCGCGCAGGTCGCGCTTGGACAGCTCGCCGTAGCCGGCATAGCTCTTGACGTCGAACAGCACGTGATTTTCTGCGGCATAGGCGTGGTCACTTGCGATCAGCCGCTCGATCATCGCGATGATCTGCGGCAGGTGCGCCGTGACGCGCGGCTCGTGGTCGACCTGCGCGACACCGAGCGCTTCGAGGTCCTCGTGATAAGCCTGCGTATAGCGCGCCGCAATGACGCCGATCTCCACGCCTTCCTTTACGGCGGCAGCGTTGATCTTGTCGTCGATGTCGGTGATGTTGCGGGCGTACTCCACGCGCGGGTACTTGCGTCGCAGCAGCCGCGCGAGCACGTCGAACACCACGGCGGGGCGGGCGTTGCCGATGTGGGCGTAGGAATAAACCGTCGGGCCGCAGACGTACATCGTGATCCGGTTCGGATCCTGCGGGACGAATTCTTCCTTGTGGCCGGACAGCGTGTTGTGCAGTTGCATATCAGATGACATTCGGGCTGGGCGAAAACCGCGCAAGGATAGCGGCTCGTGGTGCGCCCGTCTGCGCGGGGCGCTATCCTCCGCCGCTGAAAAAACTGCGGCACCTTCCATGAGTTTCGATACCTGGCTGCTGTTCGTCGTGGCCGCCTGGGCGATCTGCCTGTCGCCCGGCCCCGGCGTTCTGTCCTGCGTGACCACCGGCCTGCGCTACGGCTTCGGGCGTGCGCTCTGGAACATCGCCGGTTTGCAGGCCGGAGCACTGGTCATCCTGATCGTCGTCGGCGTGGGCTTGGGCGCGCTGCTCGCCGCGTCGCCCGTCGCGTTCACCGCGATCAAGCTGTTCGGCGCGCTGTACCTGATCTATCTTGGCGTGCAGCAGTGGCGCTCCGAAGCCGCACCGATCAAGGCGCCGGAAGGCGCAGCCGCCGCAGACACCGGAGTGCCGCAGGTGCTGTTCATGCGCGGGCTCCTGGTCAACACGACGAACCCCAAAGGCATCCTGTTCACGCTGTCGGTGCTGCCACAGTTCATCGATCCGAAGGCGCCACAGTTGGTGCAATACCTGATTGTTGCCGTGACGATGACCTTCATCGACGTCTGCTCGATGGCCGGCTACACCGCGCTCGGCGTGAAGGCTCTGCAACTGATGCGCAATCCCGAGGCGATCCGCTGGATCAATCGCGTCTTCGGCACGCTGTTCATCGTTGCCGGTGTTGCGCTCGCGGTGTTCAAGCGCACGGGATAACTTTGCGGCCCTCAGGGCGCCATTCCGGAAATTTCCGGCCGCTGCTTCGGCCGCACCGAAAGATCCAGCGCATGAATCTCCTCGACGCCGCGCGCGCGGTCGGCGAAGAAAAACTTCAGGCTGTGCCAGATGGTCGGGAACGCGATCTCGTCCCAGGGAATCTCGTCTTCGCGCATGAGCCGCGTCTCCGAGCTTTCATGCGTCACGCCGTGGTGCTCGCTCTTCATGCGGCCGCGATGGATCATGTAGATCTGGCTGACGTAAGGCACGTTGATCACGGCGAGCAGGCCGCCGATATCGACCTCGGCCTGCGCTTCCTCATGGGTTTCGCGCGCGGCGCCTTCGCCGCTGGTTTCGCCCATTTCGAGAAAACCGGCGGGGAAGGTCCAGAGGCCGCGGCGCGGTTCGATGTTGCGCCGGCACATCAGGATGCGGCCCTGCCACTCCGGCACGCAGCCGACGATCACCTTCGGGTTCCGGTAATGCACCATTCCGCAGACGGTGCAGATCGACCTCGGCGCGTGGTCGTCGGACGGAATCCGAAGCTCGACGGGATGACCGCAATCGGCGCAGAATTTCATGCTGGACAGAGTAAAGATAGTGTTGAAAAGCCGGCTGCCAAGACCTCCGGCGACAATTCCCGATAGCGTAGCAGAGCGTCGCCGCCAGGGGCCGCTTCGCGCAGGCCGTGGTCGGCGCGGAAAATCGGCAATGGCGTGCCGACGCAGCGCGCAAGCGCCGACGCCGATGGTGTCAGGCAGTCCGGATACTCGCCGGTTTCATCGTGCCGCCCGCGAGCGTGTTCTTCTCTTTTCACGGGGCGCTAACTGCCCTTGTCCGCTGTCTCATTGATCCGGCTCTTCGAGAAACGATGATGAAGCGGATGGTGATTCCGACCACGCTGCTGCTCGCCACGCTGTTCAGCGCCTGCGTCGCCGGCGGCGCGGCGCGGCCCGAGGCGGCGTCATCGGGGCCGCTTGATTACCGCGTGGTCGAAGTCGCCCGCGGCCTCCAGTTTCCGTGGAGCCTCGCGTTCCTGCCGGATGGCCGCATGCTGGTCACCGAGCGTCCCGGCCACCTGCGCATCGTCAGCCCGGATGGCACGCGCTCGACACCGATCGCCGGCCTGCCGAAGGTCTTCGCGGAAGGGCAGGGCGGCCTGCTCGATGTCGCGCTCGATCCCGCCTTTCCGAGCAATCACCTGATCTATCTTTCGTACGCCGAGCCGGATGCTTTCGGCCGGGCGGGCACTGCCGTCGCGCGCGCCGTGCTCGGCGACGGCGTGCTGACGAAGCTCGAAGTAATCTACCGGCAGGACCCGAAAGCCGAGGGCGGCGCGCACTTCGGTTCGCGCCTCGTGTTCGCGCGCGACGGCACGCTGTTCGTCACCCAGGGTGATCGTTATTTTTATCGCGACGGTGCGCAGGATTTAAGCAGCGACTTCGGCAAGATCGTCCGCATCAATCCGAACGGCTCGATCCCGCTCGACAACCCCTTCGTCCGCACACTCGGCGCGCGCGCCGAAATCTGGAGCTACGGCCACCGCAACGTGCAGGGCGCGGCGATCAACCCCGCGACCGGCGTGCTCTGGACGCACGAGCACGGCGCGATGGGCGGTGACGAAATCAATCATCCCGAAGCCGGCAAGAACTACGGCTGGCCGATCATCACCTGGGGCATCGACTACGACGGCAGCCCGATCGGCGAGGGCACGACGAAAGAAGGCATGGAGCAGCCCGTGCACTACTGGACGCCGTCGATCGCGCCGAGCGGCATGGCGTTCTACACCGGCGACAAATTCCCGAAGTGGCGGGGCAACCTGTTCGTCGGCTCACTGAAATTCGGCTTCCTCGACCGCATTCAGCTGAAAGGCGGCAAGGTCATCGGCGAACAGCGGCTGCTGAGCGAGGTCGGCGAGCGCATCCGCGACGTGCGGCAAGGACCGGATGGCTTTATTTACGTAACGACGGACAGCGCGGATGGGCGCATCCTGCGGCTGGAGCCGCGCTGACACCACTACTCCGCCTTCGGGAGCGCCGCCGGCGTCTTGCAGCCCTCGACGCAGCAACGCCCGGGCTGCCGATTGCGCGTGATCGAGCGCCCTTCTTCCGTGATGATGCCGCGATCGAGCAGGCGCTCGACCAGGTCGACTTTGTCGCCAATGGGATAGTTGCGCATGATCTCGCGCTTCATCGCCTCCGGCGAGCCGCCGCCATGCAAGGTGATCACCGAATACCAGCCGGCTTGATCGGAGACGGTCAGGTCTTCGATGAAGCGCGCGGTTTCGATGCGCCTGGCGTAAGGAATGTCCTCGCGTGCCTTCAGCACATCCGCGAGCCGCGCGGCCGTCGCCGGGTTGTGGTCTTCGTCCGGTCCCGGCAGGGCGACGATCAGGCCGCCGGACACGGTGTGCGCGAGCCGGTGCATGTCGTAGATCTGCGAGGTCATCAAGAGCTTGCCGATGTTCGAGAACACGACATCGGGCATCACCGATCCGGACGGGTCGTCGGTCTTGTACACCGAGGCCGCGACCCCGCAGGCGTAGAAGCCTTCAGTGATCTTGATGAGGTCCACCATCGTGTCGCGCAGATGGCCGATCTCGTAAGGATCGAGTCCATTGGCCTCGCACATCAAGGCGCCTGCACCGATCAGCAGATCGCCGAAGCCGGCACGCGCGGCGATGCAGCTCTGGCGGTGATGCGTGGCGTAGGTCTGCGTCAGGAACAGCGATTGATCCCACTCACCGGCGAGAAACACGCGGTCATGCGGCACGAACACGCGATCGAACAGCAGCACGCCGGTGCTCTGGCCGAACTTTGCGCTGAACTTCGCTCCCGCCTCGCCGGGCCGCCCGGCCTGGCGCGCAACGATGGTCAGGCCGGGTGCATCGACCGGCACCGCGCAGCACACCGCGAAGTCGGCATCGGCCGCGTTCATGTTGCGGCAGGGCATCACGAGAAATTCGTGCATGTACGGCGCACCGGTGACGATGGCCTTGGTGCCGGAAATCACGATGCCGTCCGGCCGGCGTTCGACGATGTGCAGATAGACGTCGGGATTGGCCTGCTGATGCGGATGCAGCGAACGGTCGCCCTTGGCATCGGTCATCGCGACGCCGACCGTCAGGTCATGGTCCTGTACATGGTGCAGATAGTTTTGCAGGCGCGGGTGATAGTCGGTGCTGTGCTCGGCGTCGATGCGGTAGGTCGACTGCCAGATCGCGTTCATCGCGTCGTGCGTCAGATAACGCTGCGCGCAGCCGGTTTCCTGGCAGACCAGGCGCACGAGTTCCAGCTTGCGCAGCAGATCGTCCGAGGTCTGGTTGATGTGCAGCAGGCGGTTCACGATCCGGCCCGAGGTGTGCTGACGCGCCAGCGCAATGGGTTTCGCGGCTTCGCGATGCGCAACGTCGTAGGTCACTGCAATCGCGTTGACGCCCGGTGCGAGCAGCGGCTCGTCGCCCACCGATTCGATCTTGCGGCCTTTGACGTAGACGGTCGGCTGGTAGCCGCGCAGCGAATCGCGGTACTCATCGCCGGTCATCATCCGGGGCGTGACGGGCATCAGCATGATCGTGGTTCCTCTGCGTGACTCAATGTTCTCGAAACATCAGTTCTTGAACGACGGCAGCCCGAAGTCTTCGAACGGCTCGTGGCGCTCGCGTACCGCCGGCTTGAAACCGCCTCGGCGGCGCGCGGCCGGAAAGCGTAACCCTCTGGCGTGCGGCGTGTGATGCCGTCGAAAACCCTACCCGGAATCGGTGTCGTGTACAGGGCCATGATGGTCCGGTTCGGCAGCAGCTTCATCATGATGAGCCGGTTGACCGGCATCTGCACGATGCGGCCGTCACGCACGTCGGTCGGTGTCTTGCGCGCGTCCAGGGAGGCCTTCGGTCATGGATCGGCTCAGATACTCGCGCGCCGCAGGACGTCGAGCATGCCGGTCGCGGTATTCGCGGGCGGAATCACGCCCTCTTTTTCGAGGACTGCATGCAGCTTCGGCAGATTCCAGAATGGCGCCGATGGCACCAGATGATGTTCGAGATGATAGTGCTCGTTGTGCGGCGCGATCAGCAGCTTTTCGAGCCAGTTCGCGCGCGTCGAGCGCGCGTGGTCGATCGGCTCCGTGCTCAGCAGATCGTGCACGCCGGCATGGTCGGCCAGCACGCGGATACGCATGAAGAGGGGGAACGGAATCAGAAACGCGGCGACCCAGAACAGGTAGAAGAGGCCATGGCCGAGCGCGATCAACGAGCCGAGCAGCGCGAGCTGCCAGGCGACGGCGACCGCGCCGCCGTTGCGCACGAAGATGCCGATATGGCCGAGAAGGCTTTTCGATTCCGGATAAACGATGCGTTCGACCAGTCCGTTCTGCTGGAACTTCCAGTAGCCTGCGGTCATGCCGACGAGGCCGATCACGAACTTGATGCCGGAGACTCCGCCGAGATCGCGCAGCAGCTTGCGCCGCAGGCTTGCCTTGCCGATCGGATAACGCTCGACCATCACCCGATCCGGATCCTCGCGCGTGCCGGCCAGCCGATGATGGGCCATGTGATACGTGCGGTACATCGGCATGTTGTTGAAATTCGGCAGCGCACAGAGATACTGGCCGACCCAGTCGTTGGCGCGCGCATTCGCGAACAGCGAGCGATGCGCGGCCTCGTGCATGAGAATCACGAAGCCGACATGGACGCTGCTCAGCAGCAGAATCGTGACCAGAAAACTCAGCGGGTTCGGCCACGCGAGGCTGATGCCGAAGGCCAGGAACAGCAGGCCCCAGTCCTGCGCCACGGCGATCGCACCGCGCCAGTTCGAGCGCTGCCGCAGCTGCTCGCGAAGCGCCGGGTCAAGCACGAATTTCTTCATCGGGTCATCTCTGACTGCATTGACCTTGCCGATTCTTTCATAAGGGCGGCCTCAAATCCGAAGTAAGTCCTTACCTGGAAATCCCTTATAGGTTGTTTTTGCGTTCCCCGCTGCAAAAGACCGGAATCCCTCCGGGGGCGAGACCGTGGGGAAGACGATTACTGGATGTCGTACCGCCTTTGGATGGTCGGCATGTTGAAACCATTGGTTCCCGCGGCTTTACCTGCTGTTTCGCGCCATCGCGCGGGTCACTTTCTTTCTTTGCGCTAAAAAAAATGACTCGCGCAGTTCTGTAAGCCGGGTTGAGGAACGAAACCCGGCGCATTCGGCGAAACGGCTGCCGGGATTCGCTCCGCCTCATCCCAGACTACGGGATGAATACAGGTTTCGCTCGTTTGGAGAAATGGATTATTGAGCCACAGTCCACTTCTTTATCCAAGCCAAGACCGTCTCATGCCACTGAACGGAGTTCTGCGGCTTCAAGACCCAATGATTCTCATCCGGAAAGTAGAGAAACTGGCTCGGAATCCCGCGCCGCTGCAAGGCCGTGAACACCGCCAGTCCCTGCTCCAGCGGAATGCGAAAATCCTTGCCGCCCTGCACTACGAGCATCGGAACTCTCCACTCGGCAACATGGTTCACCGGATTGAATGTCTCGTAGTTCGCCGGCTGTTCGTACTGCGTACCCTTGTTCTCCCATTCATCGAACCAGAGTTCTTCGGTGGAATAGGCCATCGAACGATTATCGAAGACGCCGTCGTGGCTGACGAGGGCTTTCCACGGCGCACTCCAGTTGCCGGCGATCCAGTTGACCATGTAGCCGCCGTAGGACGCGCCGAGCGCAGCGGCGCGGTCGGCGTCGAGGAAGTCGTACTTCGCGAGTGCGTAAGCCCAGCCCTTCTTGAGGTCTTCGAGCGGCTTGCCGCCCCAGTCGCCGGTGATCGCGTCGGTAAACGCCTGGCCGTAACCGGTCGAGCCGTGGAAGTCGATGAAGACGACGGCGAAGCCGGCGCCGGCATAGGTCTGGGGATTCCAGCGGTAGTGGAAGTGGTTGCCCATGCTGCCCTGCGGGCCGCCGTGGATGATGAAGGTGACCGGGTATTTCCTGCCGGGCACGTAGCCGACCGGCTTCACGACGTAACCGTAGACGGTCTCGTCGTTGGCGCCCTTGAAACTGAACTGTTCGTAGTCGCCGAACGCGGTCTTCGCAAGCACGTCCTTGTTGTGCTGCGTGATCGGTACGACCGGCTGGCCGCCCGCGAGCGGCAGGCGGTAGAGCTGGCTCGGACCTTTCAGCGTGTTCGCGGCGACGATGAGGCTGTCCTTGGTGAGGTCGAAGGCTTCGACGGTGCCGTTGCCGGTCAGCGCCTTGGTCGCGCCGGTTTTCATGTCGACCGAAAAGACTTTTTTCTGTCCGAGGTCGTCGGCGGCGGTGTAGAGCGTCTTGCCGTCGCGCGACCATTGGAGACTTTCGGCGGAGCGGTCCCAGTCGGCGGCGACCTCGCGGGCCGGGCCACCGGCAAGCTCCCTAACCATGATGCCGAAACGGTCGGCCTCGAAGCCGGCGCGCTTCATCGCGCGGTAGGCCAGTGTCTTGCCGTCCGGCGAGACGGCCGGGCCAGTGTCCCAGGCGGCGTTGTCGCCGGTGATATTGGCGGGCTTGGCGGAGCCGTCGATCGGTACGCGGTAGAGATCGAAGTTGGTGCTCCAGGGTTCGGTCTTGCCGGCGATGCGGGCGCTGAAGATCACGGTCTTTGAATCGGGGGTGATGGTGATTTCCTCGTCGCCGCCGAAGGGCTTGGACGGCACGTCGCCGTCGATGCCTTTCGTGAGCCAGACCGGCTCGCCGGTGACAGCACCCTTGGCATCGAGCGCGTACGCGAACAACTGCGAGCGCGTGCCGTCTTTCCAGGTGTCCCAGTGGCGGACGAAGAGTTTGTCGTAGACGACCCCGGTGGTCTTCTTTGCGGCGGTGTCGTCGAGGCGTTTTTTGCTTGCGGCCAGATCGACGCCGAACTCCGGGAAGACATCGGCGGCGATGACGATGTGGCGACTGTCCGCGGTCAGCAGGAAGGCGCCGACGTCGACCGGCAACGCCGTCACGGCATGCGCTTCACCGCCCTCGGCGCTGAGTCGCCAGACTTGCGTCGAGCCGGAGCGCGTCGACAGAAAAAAGAGATCGCCGTTCGCGGCCCAGCGCGGGTTGTACGAGGAGCCGGTGCTGCCGGTGTAGCGGACGCTGGTGCGCGCGTCGCTGCTGTAAACCCAGATCGACTGCACGCCCTTGTTGGCGTCGTAATCGGTCTCGCGCAGCGTGTAGGCGATGAGGCTGTTGCCGGGCGAGACGCGCGGATCGGAAACGCGCTCCAGGCGCACGAGTTCGTCAACACTGAACGGCTTGAGGTCGGCGTTAGCGGGGGCGGACACTTTGGCTCCGGCGGCGAAGGACAGGATGGGGAAGAAAAGGGCGAGGCCGAGCGCAAGCGCGGCGGTGACGCGATGAGGATTCATGGCGGGCGGCAAGAGCGGAAAGCGTGGATGTTACTGAGCGGCGCTGCCCAGCGAAAGCGCGCCGCCTATACTCCGGCCTGATCCCGCTTTCGCATCGCCAATGTCCGCTATCGCCGCGCCCGTCACGACGACCGTCTCCGAGGAATTGTTCGGCCATCCCAAAGGACTCTATGTCTGTTTCTTCACCGAGATGTGGGAGCGCTTCTCGTTCTACGGCATGAAGGCGCTGCTGGCGCTGTATCTCATCAAGCATCACGGTTTCAGCGATACGCAGAGCCTGACCTTGATCGGCGCGTACGGCGGCCTGGTCTACGCGATGCCGCTGATCGGCGGGCTGCTTG
>JAYWBB010000024.1:0-7669 GCA_043781855.1 Nevskia sp.
GTTGCGACGGAGAACCTCGGTGCCGGCAGCCAGCCGCGCCGCGCGGCGGGCAGGGTCAGGGTCAGCGCGTCGCTCCGGCCGGCAGGAAGATCGGCATGACCCGGCGGCTCGGCGTCCTGCCAGGCGATGGCCAGCGCATAGCGCGGTGCTGCCGAAGGGTTTTCCAGTTCGATCGCGTAGTGCGCCACTTCGCCGGCGAATACCGGCGGCACCCGCCGCGCCCGCAGGCTGAGATTCACGAGATTGCCGTGCGTGTGATGCATCGACAGCAGGCCCATGCCGGCCAGCAGGAAGGTCAGCGCGAACGCCATGCTGTTGCTGTAGTTCATCGCGCCGAGCAGCATCACCAGCAGCAGCACCCCGTAAACATAGCCATAGCGCGTCGGCACGATGTAGACACGCCGCCGATTGATCACCCACGGTCCCGCCACGCGCGGTGTGCGTGTGGCGATCCAGGCGTTGACGCGACGACGCAGGCTGCGCACCGGCTGCGCGAAGATCAGCAGGAAGCGCGTTCCGGATTCTTTGGCTGCGGCGCTCACGACGAGGCCACGCCCCTGTGCGAGAGACCGCCGGGCTTGGCTTCAGGAAGATCGTCGCCCCAGAACAGCGCGCCCATGAGCACACGGCGCCACAAACGGTCCATGAACATCTCCTTTCGGCCTATCGTAACGGCTTCGTCGACCTTGTCCGAAATCAAACAAGGGCAATAGCCTGTGGTGTACGCCACGAAAATGCTCGATATGCGACTGAAGTGTGATCCCTCGCACACTTTGCTCGCGACGCGGAGTCGGTGTAGATGAATCGATGCTTGTGGAGGCATCAGACGAAGCGTTTAATCGATTGTCGGCTGGTCAGCGTCGTTTCGCCGCAACTCGCACACAATCATTCGCGCAACTGTAACCAGGAGACGCCCGATGGCCACCACTTCTCAACATCCCTATCACCCGATCATCTACGTCCGCGGCTTTGCCGCCACGCAGGCGGAGATCGAGGAGACGGTGGCCGATCCGTACATGGGCTTCAATGTCGGCTCGACCAAGGCGCGGGTAGCCTGGACTGGAGACGTCAAGCGGTTCTATTTCGAGTCGCCGCTGGTGCGCCTGATGCGCGACCACGATTACCAGGATGTCTTCGTCGGCGGTGACGATCTGGTGGCGGCCGACGTAAAAGACCAGCCGATCCCGTACCGTTCCATCATCATCTACCGTTACTACGACGACGCGTCGACCGATTTCGGCGATGGCAAGGGCACGCCGCCGATCGAGACTTTCGCGCGCGGATTGAACACGCTGATCCTGCGGCTGCGCGACAAGGTCTGTACGCCGAGCAGCGGAATCGCGAAGGAGGATTTCCGCGTCTATCTCGTGGCCCATTCGATGGGCGGTCTGGTCTGTCGGGCCTTCCTGCAGAACCCCGACATCGGTACTCCGGAGGCCCGTTCCGCTGTCGATAAATTTTTCACCTACGCCACGCCGCACAATGGTATCGACATGCGCATCGTGCGCAACGTGCCGGGCTGGCTTGCGTTTGGCGACGTCAACAATTTCAACCGGGAGCGGATGGCTGGCTACCTCGCCGTGCCCAAGGGTGATGATGTTTCAGTGGTGAAGAATTTTCCGCCGGAGCGCATCTTCAACCTGATCGGCACCAATTCGCGCGACTACGCCGTCGCCGGCGGCATGTCGTCCTGGGCAGTGGGCGAGGCGAGCGACGGTCTGGTGCGTATCGAAAACGCCACTACGCACGGGATTGGCGCGACCGGCAAGGAGGTGCGTTCGCCGCGCGCGTTCGTGAACCGCAGCCATTCGGGCCAATACGGCATCGTCAATTCCGAGGAGGGTTACCAGAATCTCACTCGCTTCCTGTTCGGCGCCCTGCGTGTCGATGGTGTCCTGGACGTCGACGACATCACGCTACCGCTGGAGGTGCAGAAGGAACTCAAGGACGGCAAGGTCGTGCATGCTTCCTACCAGTTCGAGATTGCCGCCAGCGTGCGTGGTTGCCAGTGGCAGATCACACGCCGCGAAGTGCGCGAGAACTCTGCGATCTTCCGTAGTTATGACGAGATGTTTCCGGGCAAGGACGGCACGCAGCGCGTACCCGATCGCAGCCAGAGTCCGCAGCTGTTCACGATTTTTCTCGATCCGAGCAAGAGCGTGAAGAACAATTCCTCGGTCAGCTTCGCGTTCGATTTGAAGGTGCTGGTGCCCGACTATGAAGTGGACGGCTCGCTGTTCCTGAATCGTCACTTCGAAGGCGGCTTCATCTATCGCGAGTTGATCATAGTGGAGGCGATCCCCGACAAGGATGCGCTGGGTGGCTGGCGGATCAAGTACGGTTTTCAGGACATGAATCCCGGAAAACCCGGCAAAGACGCGGAGACGCGCGCATTGGCGGATGGCGCGCCCGGACTGGCTTTCGATATCGACATCGAGCAGAAAGCCAGCCCCGGCTTGCGCGGCAAATTGCGCATCGAAGCCCGGCAGTGGACGTGATCCATGCAGGACTCAATCGTGATGTGGAGACTTCGTTCGTGGCCTTACGGAATTGCCACTGCCGCCAGAATCTCCTCGGCGATCGGCTGGGCGCTCGCGCGTTCGGCGACACTGAGGCGATGCCCGGCCACGGCTGCGAATACCGCCTGCACATCTTCCGGAATCACGCCGCCGTGACCTTCGATCAAGGCCCAGGCTTGCGCCGCGCGGCGTAGGGCGAGGCCGGCACGTGGCGACAATCCCTGGCGTAGCCCGGGATGTTCGCGCGTGGCTTTCAGCAGCGCCATGAGGTAATCGACGAGTGCCGGGTTGGTGCGCACGGCTTTGACCTGATGCTGAAGAGCGAGCAACTGCTCGGGCTCCAGCGCCGATGGCATCTCGGCGAGAAGATCGCGACGCTCGGGCTCGGTCAGCAATGCGCGTTCGGCGGAGCTGGGCGGATAACCGAGCGAAAGCCGCATCAGAAAGCGATCGAGCTGCGACTCGGGTAGCGGAAACGTGCCGACCTGCTCGCTCGGGTTCTGGGTGGCGACGACGAAGAACGGCTCGGGCAGAGTGCGCGTTGCGCCCTCGCTGGTGACCTGTCGCTCTTCCATCGCCTCCAGCAACGCGCTCTGCGTTTTCGGACTCGCGCGGTTGATCTCGTCGGCGAGCACGACCTGCGCGAACACCGGGCCGGGATGAAAGCGGAAGGCGCCGGTGGCCGGCTCGTAGATCGACACACCCAGGATGTCAGCCGGAAGGAGATCGCTGGTGAACTGCACGCGCTGGAAGTGCAGGCCGAAGGTCTTCGCGAGCGCCAGCGCCAGCGTGGTTTTGCCGACGCCGGGAATGTCCTCGATCAGCAGATGACCGCGTGCGAGCAGGCAGGCGACGGCGAGCTTCAGCTGCCGCTCCTTGCCGAGCACGATGCCGGACAGCGCAGTGAACGCGCGTTGCAGATCGTTGTTCATGACGCCGTCGGAATGGTGGGAGTCGAAACGGTCGCCAGCGCTTCGCCAAGGCGCAGGTTTTTGCCCGTGACGAGTGCGGTGTTCCAGGACAGCACGCCGCGCGGCGCCAGCAGGATCACCGTCGAACCCATGTGGAAGCGACCCAGCTCTTCGCCGCGCGCGAGCCGCAGCGGCCGCATGGGCGTGTAGTGAAAAGGTTCGCGCTGGCGTCTGTGCGGCGGTGTCAGGCGTCCGCCCCAGACGGTATCGACGCCACCGACGAACAATGCGCCGACCATGACCACGGCGAGCGGCCCGAATTCGGTGTCGAAGATCGCGACCATGCGCTCGTTGCGCGCAAACAAGCCCGGCATTGCGCGCGCGGTGCTCGGGTTGACGCTGAACAGCCGGCCGGGCACGTAAGCCCACGAGCGCAGCGCGCCGCCGTAAGGCATGTGCACGCGATGATAGTTGTGCGGCGCGAGATAGATCGTGCAGAACTCGCCGTCGTGGAAGCTGGCGGCCAGTCCGGCGTCGGCCAGCAGGTCGGCGGCGCTGTAGTCGTGGCCCTTGGCCTGGATCAGCGCGCCACGACGGATGCGGCCGAACTGGCTGATCGTGCCGTCGACAGGGCTGCTGAGCGTCGTGGCATCGGCCGGCTGCGGTCGCGTGTTTTTCTTCAGCGCGCGCGTGAAGAACTCGTTGAAGTTGGCATAGGACTCGACCAGTTCGAACTGGGCCTCAGTGAGGTCGATCGGATAGCCGCGCATGAACGCACGGATGAGTCCGTTCTTGAAGCGCTTGTTGCGGATCTCGGCAATGCGGAACATCAGCGCCGACAGCAGCCGCGTCGGCAGCAGTTTCTGCATGGCCGCGAACAGGCGGTCGCCACGGCTGGCGTCGTTGGCCTCGGCGGTATTCATGAACTGTGCGCCACCAGCGCGCGCAGATCCGCGACCAGCGCATCGACCTTGTAGGGCGGCGTGAAATAGCCGTGCAGCCTGGCATCGGGGCCGATCACGATCAGCGCGGCCGAGTGGTCGATCGTGTAGGTCTCGGGCGTGGCGCCCGGCACCCTGGTGTAGACAAAACCGAGGCTTTGGCTGAGCGGGTCAAGCTGCGTAGTCGGGCCCGTGATGCCGAAGAAATCCGGGCTGAATGCATGAACGTAGGCGCCGAGCTTTTCCGGCGTGTCGCGTTCCGGGTCGACTGAGAGCAGCACGATCTGCACCTTGCCGGCCGCGTCGCCAAGCTTCTCGTGCACCACGCGGAGTGTCGTCAGCGTGGTCGGGCAGACATCGGGGCAGAAGGTGAAGCCGGGGAAGATCACGGTCCAGTGGCCCATGAGATCGGCCTTCGTGAACGGCCTGCCGTCGGCGTTGTTCAGCGCGAAGTCGATGACCGGGCGCGGTGTCTTGAGCATGGTGCCGGAACGAATTTCAGTGGCGGCCGGTTTCAGCAGAACCATGCCGGCAACAATGCCGATCAGCACGGCGAACGAGGCGATCAGGCCCCGGCGCAGGAAAGGACTGGACAATCGAAAAACTCCGGGAAGTGGTGTGCGCTTGGCGCGAGCCGCATACTTTACGGGGTCGCCGCTCCTTTCTCATCCGATGCCTGCTATCGCGCCGTCGTCAACGCTTTCCCCGCTGCGCACCGTGCGCGACCTGATCCGCTGGGGCGCATCGGAGTTCATGCGCGCCGGGCTGGCTTTCGGTCACGGTACTGACAACGCGTTCGACGACGCCTTTCACCTCGTACTCTGGCAACTCAAGCTGCCATTCGACCTGCCGGCGATCTACCTCGAGGCGAATCTTGCCGACGACGAGCGCGACGCGGTCCTGGCGCTCTTGCGCCGCCGCGTGCAGACGCGCAAGCCTACGCCTTACCTGACCGGCATCGCCTGGTTTGCCGGTCTCGAATTCGAGGTCGACGAGCGCGTGCTGGTGCCGCGCTCGCCGATCGCCGAGCTGATCCAGTCTAACTTCGCGCCCTGGCTGACGCGCGATCCCGAAACCATCCTCGATCTTTGCGCCGGCAGCGGCTGCATCGGCATCGCCTGCGCCTATGCCTGCCCGGAAGCGGAGGTCGATCTCGCCGAGATCGATGAGGGCGCGCTGGCGCTGATCGACCGCAACATTACCCGGCATCATCTCGAAGGGCGCGTGCGTGCCGCGTCGGGCGACTTGTTCGGCTCGCTCGGGCAGCGCCGCTACGACCTCATCGTCTCCAATCCGCCGTATGTGCCGACCGCCGAATGGGCGGCATTGGCGCCGGAGTTCAGGCACGAGCCGAAGCGCGCGCTCGAAGCCGGTGCCGACGGCATGGACATCGTCGAACGAATTTTGCGCGAAGCGCCCGCGCATCTGACCGAGGGCGGCGTGCTGATCTGCGAAATCGGCGGGTCGCAGGAAGAATTCGACGCGCGCTTTCAGAATATTCCGGTGGCCTGGCCGAGTCTCGAGCGTGGCGGTGACGGGGTTTTCGTGATCGGGCGCGAAGCGCTCGCGGCCTGGCTTCAGACGCGCAAGCCGAAGGCTGCCGCCAAGCGCAGGAAATAGGTTCGCCCGCGACGGAAAAGGCTTCGGCCACCGGCCGCGTGCGACAATTGCGCGGCTCGAACGGAGAACACGGGAATGTCCGGCAACACCATCGGCAAGCTGTTCTGCGTCACCAGCTTCGGCGAAAGTCACGGGCCGGCGATCGGCTGCGTCGTCGATGGCTGCCCCCCGGGACTGGTCTTGAGCGAGGCCGACATCCAGCCCGAGCTCGACCGCCGCAAGCCTGGCACGTCGAAGTTCGTCACCCAGCGCAAGGAAGCGGATGCCGTGAAAATTCTCTCCGGCGTCTACGAGGGCCGCACCACCGGCACGCCGATCGCGCTGCTGATCGAGAACGTCGACCAGCGCAGCTACGACTACGAAAAGATCAAAGACGTGTTCCGCCCGAACCACGCGGACTACGCCTACATGCAGAAATATGGACGGCGCGATCCGCGCGGTGGCGGACGCTCCTCGGCGCGCGAGACGGCCGTGCGCGTTGCCGCTGCGGCGATCGCGAAAAAATGGCTGCGCGAAAAGCTCGGCACCGAGATTCGCGGCTACTGCGCGCAGATTGGCGAGCATGTCATGCCGCTGAGCGACTGGTCGCTCGTCGAGACCAACCCATTCTTCTGCGGCGATGCTGCGCTGATTCCAGTGCTCGAAAATTACATTGACCAACTACGGCGTGACGGCGATTCGGTCGGCGCGCGCGTCAATGTCGTTGCGACTCACGTACCGCCGGGCCTGGGCGAGCCGGTCTACGACCGTCTCGATGCCGACCTCGCATTCGCGCTGATGAGCATCAATGCGGTCAAGGGCGTGGAGATCGGCGATGGTTTTGGCGTCGTCAATCAGCGCGGCACCGAAGGCCGCGACGAGATGACGCCGGAAGGTTTCCTCGCCAATCACTCGGGTGGCACGGCGGGCGGAATCTCCACCGGGCAGGACATTTTCTGTTCGATTGCGATCAAGCCGACTTCGAGTATCACGACACCCGGCAAGACGATTGATGTCGATGGCCATGCGACAGTGATGCGCACCACGGGGCGTCATGATCCTTGTGTGGGGATTCGGGCGACGCCGATTGCGGAGGCGATGGTGGCGTTGGTTCTAATGGACCACTATTTGAGAAATAGGGGGCAGTGTGGGGATGTGGAGTCCAAGACTCCGGTTATCGGGCGTTAGGCCCCACGGAATCGTAGGCGCTGCATCACTCGGAAGGGAGACTCATGTGGCTAAACTAGGTCCAGAACATATCGGCAAGCTTCACCCTGGTGCCGCTGAAGACTTGGCGCGGTCGCTCCGTGACTATAGAGCAGCGGGGAAACAAGGCATTCTCAAAGGTGTAAAGATTCTTTCAGGCCCGGGGTGCGCTGTGAGTGAAGCGCAAGAAGGCATCGTCTATCACGTCGATCAAGTTCCTGCCTTGCCCTTTGAGGGCTGCAAGCGATCTCCCTGCTGCGCTTGCTGCTACAGCCCAGTTGTAAAGTAATCGTAGGATTTCATCGGCCAATGGATATGAAAGAACGCTGGCTTATTGAGCAAGCGCGCCACCTTGGAGGCCGGCAAATTTACCGAGCTAGATGTGTTGGGACTGTTAAGGATTCTCTGAAAAACCCCCACGCACTCCATTATTGATCCGGCCATTATCTACTTGAATCAAGATGCGTACCGGACCGGTTTGTGCTGAAAGTAT
>JAYWBB010000025.1:0-7620 GCA_043781855.1 Nevskia sp.
CGCAGCCGGTACCGGACTATCGACGACGCACGATCGACACTGGACTTCGGTCTGCAAGCCGTCAAGGACACGGACGGCGAAACTGTGACGCAGGTCTCACTAGGAAAACTCTGAAAAAGTCCTCTCCCTCCGGGAGAGGGTGGCGTGAGGGACTTTCAAATTTGAAGTCAGTCTTCGATTGCAAGTCCCTCATCCCTGCCCTTCTCCCGGGGGGAGAAGGGTTCAACTGCTTTTTCAGAGTTTCTCTAGATGAGGTCGAGAACCTTGAAACGCTCGGCCAATTTCCGCTGGCAATGATTCGTCGAACGACTGCTATCGCGAATACCCGCGAATCTCGGCCGCCAGCAAACAGCCCGGGATGTCCGCATCGTCGGCATCGGTGACGAGCAGCAGCCGGATCACACCACCTTCAACCGTAGCGGCGATACCTTCGACCTTGTAGCCCGGCGCCAGTCGTTCGAGATAGCGCAGTCGACCATCGTCGTCGGCAATGCCGATCACGGCGCCGGCGCAGGGGCCGTCGTCGTAGCTGTTCTTCGCATTCTCGGCGACAGCCGTGAACATGAGCCTGCCATCGGGCAAGGCCGCGCCATCGGTGAAGCCCAGCGGGATGCCGTCGACCGTCCCCAGATCGATGGACTGGATCGCGAGCGGTTCTGCAGTGCCGATGGAGTCTGTTGCGCTCAGCACGTGCAGCACGTCGGGCAAGGACAGCCGGATGATGGCGTTCACGGCATCGACCGCGTTGCCCCGGTGCATCAGTCGCAGTTGATCGCCGATAACGACGGCACCTTCGATGTTCAACGCCGGGAACTGTGCCGCCAGTGCGCCGTAAACCCCTGAAAGATCGATCAGGCGCGGCGCGCCGGCGATCTCGCCGCGCGCATCCAGCGACAACAGCGCGCCGGTCCGACGGTCGGGCTTCGCGCCCGACGCCAGCGCGAGCAGCGCACCGTGCGGGTACCCGGCAAACGGCGGCAAACGGGTCAGCGCTTCGAGATCGGGTTTGCGCGCCTTGCGCTCGTTCGGCGCATCCGGCAGCTTGCCGGGAAAAATACCGACCCGGTCGCCGGGGGCATCACCGATTGCGGGGAATACGCCGATGTGAAACTCATCGTCGGCGACGACGTAGAGCCATTCTCCGGCGGCGACGAGGCCGCTGGCGGCACTGAGATGTGGCCTGCGCCCGGCGCTGGCCGGCGTCCGCAGCGTCAGTTCGCGAATCAGGCTTGCGGTAATCACAGGCAGTGCGTTATCGGGGGCCTGACGCCCGATCAACGCGGATGCACGCGCACCGGCAGCGACTTCAATCCTCGGGTCAGATTGTTGAGGCGCCGCACCGGCTCGCCGGTGAGTTCCAGCCGCGCGATGCGGCGGGTCATCGCGGTCAGCAACGAGCGCGTTTCCAGGTTGGAGATGTGCTGCCCGGGGCAGGTGTGCACGCCGTGGCCGAATGCGAGTGAATCCGTTGGATTGCGGCGCGCGTCGAAACGGTCCGGGTTCGGGAAGCGGCGCTCGTCGCGGTTCGCGGCACCGTAGGAGTGGATGAGGCGGGTGCCGGCCGGAATGGCGATATCACCGAACTGGACTTCGTGGGTCGTCACACGGGTGAACCACTGCGCCGGCGTTTCCACACGCGAGGCTTCGCGGACCGTGCTCATGGCCAGTTCCGGCTCGTCCCGGACCAGCGCCCATTGCTCCGGATTCTGCGCCAGCAGCAGCAGCAGATTGCCGACGGCATTGGCCGTGGTGTCGAGACTCGCGGTGGCGTAGCCGCCGATGATGCCCATGGCTTCCTGCTGGGTGATTTCGCCGCGCGCCACCGCCGCCAGCGCGTGGCCGGCGAAGGTGTCGCCCTTGATCGTGTCGGGATTGGAGATCTCCACGACATAGGCGTAGAGCTGCTGCATGTTGGTGAGGCTGGCGTCGAACTTGCCCAAGGGGCCGCAGCAGTTGTAGCTGTCGGTGGCCCAGTGGATGAGATGCTTGCGGCGGCCGTCGTCCGGGAAGCCGACGAGGTCGGCCATGATCGAGACCGGGAGTACTTCGGCGCAATCGCTGATGGCGTCGAACTCGCGCTTCTCCAGCATCGCATCGACGAAGCGTTCTGCCTGACGCTCGATGCCGGCGCTGTACTGGCTGATGGCCGCAGGCCGCAGGCTGTCGTCGTAGACCTTGCGCAGCGGCGTGTGCGCAGGTTTGTCGATGGTCGGCAGCAGTCCTTCCCAGGCCTTGTTCTGCACCGGATTGAAACCGATGCCCTGCGCCGAACTGAAAGTCTGCGGCTCGCGCAACACGCGCTTGACTGCGTCGTAGCGGGTGACGACCCAAGTCTCGTGGCAGGTCATGTACGCGATCGGGCCGAGGTCGCGCAGCGTTCGGTAGTCAGCGTACGGGTTCAGCAGGGACTCGGTGCTGAACAGGTCCACGCTCGAGGCGTAAAGAATGCGGTCGTCGATTGCGTTGGCAGCGGTGTGCATCGTTGTCACCTCCAAAATTTTCTTAAGCCTGGACACCGAAAAGAACATTGTCGCTGCAGCCGTGCGAAAAACTCGCCCCCGCTGCAGGGAGGCGGCCTACGTGCCTGCGGAGTTTCGCTTCGCTCTCACCTGTCCTTACGTCGGCTTGCGCGACTTGTAGCCCGTCCACCCGGCTGGCTTGGCATTGCGATCGACTTTCTTCGCGGCGTCACGGCGCGGGGCACCGTCGGCAAGGTCGCGCTCGATGCGCTCGCTGCGGCTCAGGCCGGGGCGGCGCGATTTGACCTTCTTCGGCGTGACGATCTTGACTGCGGCACGCAGCTCGTCGAGTTCGTTCTTGTCGAGTTCGCGCCAGCCGCCGGACTTCACGCCTCGGCCGAGCAACACCGGGCCGTAGCGGACGCGGATCAGGCGGCTGACCTTGAGGTCCTGCGATTCCAGCAGGCGGCGTACCTCGCGGTTGCGGCCTTCTTTCAGCACGACGCGCCACCAGGTGTTGGCGCTGCTCGAGCGCTCGCCGTCTTCGTCGGCGTGGCGCGCGTCCTCGTTTTCGCCGGGTTCGATCGTGTCGAAATGCGCCATGCCGTCTTCGAGCTCGACGCCTTTGCGCAAGCGGTCGAGCACTTCGCTGGTGACGCCACCGAGTACGCGCACGGCATATTCGCGTTCGAGTTCGAAGCTCGGGTGGGTGAGGCGGCGCGCGAGTTCGCCGTCGTTGGTCAGCAACAGAATGCCGGAGGTGTTGATGTCGAGCCGGCCTACCGCGATCCAGCGGCCGGTTTCCAGCGGCGGCAGCTTGCGGAACACGGTGCGGCGGCCGTCCGGGTCATCGCGCGTGACGAGTTCGCCAGAGCGTTTCTTGTAGAGCAGCACGCGGGTCGCGGCCGCTTCTCCCGAGTGACGGACCTGGCGGCCGTCGACGGTGACGCGATCGCCGGGGCCGATCTTCTGGCCCGGTGTTGCCGGCTCGCCGTTCACCTTGATGCGGCCCTCGACAACCATGTCCTCGATCGCGCGGCGCGAGGCCACGCCGGCATCGGCGAGAACTTTCTGGATGCGTTCGCCGGTCAATGGAGTCTCGTGTCCGCGGTCGGCGCGGCGTCTTCGGCTGGCGCTTCGGCTTTCGTCACCGTCTCCCCTTCATCCTCTTCTGCGAGTGCGGCGCCGGCACCGAGCCGCGCGAGTGCCGCTTCGAGCTGTTCGAGATCCTTGATGTCGGGGAGCGCTGGCAACTGGTCCAGCGATTTGAGATTGAAGTCGTCGAGGAACTGCGCCGTGGACCCGAACAGCGCCGGCCGCCCGGGCACTTCCTTGTAGCCGAGCTCGCGAATCCAGCCACGTTCCAGCAGCGTGCGCAGGATGTTGCTCGATACGGCCACACCGCGCACGTCTTCGATCTCGCCGCGCGTGATCGGCTGGCGGTAGACGATCAGCGCCAGGGTTTCGAGCAGCGCGCGCGAATACTTCGGCGGCTTCTCCTGCCAGAGCCGTGAAATCCACTCGGCGTATTCGGAGCGGACCTGCAGGCGCCAGCCGCTCGCGACTTCGACCAGTTCGCTCGCGGTTTCATTGCGCCGCTCGGCGAGCAGGGTCAGCGCATCGCGCAAATCGCGACGGCCCAGATTGAACTCGACGCCGACCAGCTTCACGAGCTGATCGAGCGAGAGCGGGCCGTCGGCCGCAAGCAGCAGCGCTTCGAGGATCAGGGCAATGCTGCCAAGATCGACCGGCGCATTCTCGCCCGCCGTCTCGACCGGCAGGTTCATCTCTTCAGGGTTTTCTTCCACGACCACTCCGGTTCGCACACCCGATCACAAACAGACAGGCCACGAGAAACTGGCAACGGTCGTCACGGCGCGTCATCGAAGGCGCTTTCACGGTGACCGGGCGCGCCGAGTGTCAGCGTGGCGAACGGCGCCTCCTGATTGATTTCGAGCAGCGCCGATTTGACCAGTTCCAGCACCGCGAGCAGGCAGACGACAACCCCGGCGCGGCCTTCGCTGAGGTCGATGAGGTCCTCGAAACGCGCGGGCCCGTTGCGAACTCGGTCGAGGATATGGCTCATGCGCTCGCGCACCGACAGCGGCTCGCGCTCGATCGTGTGCCGCGAGAACAGCTCGGCGCGCAGCAGCACTTCGCGAAAGGCGAGCATCAGTTCACGCAGACCGGGTGGCGGCTGGGGCTGCTCCGAGGCCACGCGATCGGGCCGCGCCTGCGCCATGACGATCTCGCGGCCAACGCGAGGCATCGCTTCGAGCCTTTCGGCCGCAGTCTTGAAGCGCTCGTATTCCTGCAGCCGGCGTACCAGTTCCATGCGCGGATCGCCTTCATCCTCGCCTTCGACAGACGGCGGACGCGGCAGCAGGATGCGCGACTTGATCTCGGCCAGCCACGCGGCCATCAACAGATATTCCGCCGCGAGTTCCAGACGCAGCTCGCGCATCAGCCGGATGTATTCCATGTACTGCTGCGTGATCTTCAGCACCGGGATGTCGAGGATGTCGAGATTCTGGCGGCGGATCAGGTAGAGCAGCAGATCGAGCGGGCCTTCGAAAGTTTCGAGGAAGACTTCGAGTGCGTCGGGCGGGATGTAGAGATCGTCCGGCAGCTGCGTCATTCGCTCGCCATTGATGAGCGGCGCGCGCGCGGGGTTCTCGCTATTGAGGACAGGGTCGGTCATGGCGCGCCAGTTTCCAGTTGTTCGTTTCCGGTTTCCAGAGAAGCAGCAACAGCCGCGCTTCTCTGGAAACTGACCACTGGCAACTGGCAACGGCTTTTCTTCATTCCGGGATGAAGCCCAGCACGTCGTGCACGCGCTTGAGTGTGACATCGGCGCGACGGCTGGCGCGCTCGGCGCCGTCCTTGAGCACGGCGCGCAAGCCTTCGCGATCCTCGCGCAGCTCGTGGTAGCGCGCCTGCACCGGCCTCAGGCATTCGACAACAGCCTCGGCCACCGCCGCCTTGAACGCACCGTATTGCTGGCCGGCGAAGCGGGCTTCGAGCGCGGGAATCTCCTCATTGGTGGTCGCCGCAAGTATCGACAGGAGGTTCGAGACGCCGGGCTTCCCGGAAAAATCAAAACGCACTTCGCGGCCGGTATCGGTCACCGCGCGCTTGATCTTGCGGGTGATGACATCCGGCGTATCGAGCAGATACAGCGCGTTGGTCTCGGCGTCGTCGCTCTTCGACATCTTCACGGTCGGGTCCTGCAGGCCCATGATGCGCGCGCCGACCGGCGGGATCATCGGCTCGGGCACGACGAAGATTTCATGCTTCGGCGCGCCGTAGATATTGTTGAAGCGCTGCGCGATATCGCGCGTCAATTCAAGATGCTGTTTCTGGTCGTCTCCGACCGGGACCTGTGCTGCGTCGTAGAGCAGAATATCGGCGGCCATCAGCACCGGATAGTCGAACAGGCCGGCGTTGATGTTGTCGACGTTCTTGGCGCTCTTGTCCTTGAACTGCGTCATGCGGCTCAGCTCGCCGAACTGCGTGTAGCAGTTGAGGATCCAGCTCAGACGCGCATGCGCCGAGACGTGGCTCTGCACGAACAGCACGTTGTCCTTCGGATCGAGCCCGCAGGCGATGTACAGCGCGAGGAACTCGTAGCAGCGCTCGCGCAGTACGATTGGGTCCTGGCGCACGGTGATCGCGTGCAGGTCGACGAGCATGTAGTGGCAGTCGTAGTCCTTCGACAGCGGCAGCCAGTTCTTGATCGCGCCGAGGTAATTGCCCAGCGTGAGGCGGCCGGACGGCTGGATGCCGGAGAGGACGGTGGGACGTGCGTTCACAGGGGAGCGATCAGAGGTTGAGGCCGAGCAGCGTGCCGATACCGACGTACGAGAGAACCAGCGGCCAGTAAAGAATCGTGCTGAGCACGCCGGTCGCGATCAGCACCAGCAGGATGACGAAACCGTAAGGTTCGATCTTCGCAAACTGGTAGGCCTGGCGCGCCGGCAACAGGCCGGTCAGCACGCGCCCGCCGTCGAGCGGCGGCAGCGGCAGCAGGTTCAGCACCATCAGCGAAAGGTTGATGACGATGCCGGCCTTGCCCATCTGCGCAACACCGTACCAGACACCTTCGAGCGCGCCGGTCGCGGCAGAGAACTTGTAGACGATGCCCCAGACAATCGCCATCGCAAGATTCGACAACGGGCCGGCAACGGCGACGATCGCCATGTCGCGGCGTGGGTTCTTGAGATTGCGATAGTCGACCGGCACCGGTTTGGCCCAGCCCATCATGAAGCCGCCGATCAGCAGCAGCATGCCGGGCACCAGCACCGTGCCGATGGGATCGACATGCTTCAGCGGATTCAGACTCAGACGCCCGAGCCGCGCCGCCGTCGGATCGCCGAGATACCGAGCGACCCAGCCGTGCGCAACTTCATGAAGAGTAATGGCGAAAATGACGGGTAGTGCCCAGACCGCGATCTTCTGGACGAGACTTTGATATTCCATGCGTGATTATACTTGTCCGGGCCCGCTCAAGCCTCGCCCAGCCCCAGCATCGACACATCGCCGCGTCCCTGCCGGATCAGCATAGGTGCGGAGCCACTGAGATCGAGCACCGTGGTCGGCACGAGGCCGCAGGTGCCGGCGTCGAGCACGAGATCGACGGCGCGTTCGAGTTCGTCGCGGTGCTCCGCCGGATCGCCGACGGGTTCGTCGTCGTCCGGCCACTGCAGCGTGCAGCTCAGCATCGGCTCGCCGAGCAGCTCCAGCAGCGCATGCGCCACCTTGTGCTCGGGCACGCGGATGCCAATGGTCTTGCGCTTCTCGTGCAGCACGCGCCGCGGCAATTCCTTCGTCGCTTCGAGCACGAAGGTGTAAGGCCCCGGCGTGAGCTGGCGCAGCAGGCGGTACTGCCAGTTGTCGACGCGCGCGTACGTCGCGATCTCGGCGAGGTCGCGGCAGACCAGCGTGAACTGATGTTGCTTGTCGAACTTGCGGATCGAGCGGATGCGCTCGGTCGCGTCCTTGTCGCCGGCGCGGCAACCCAGCGCGTAGCAGGAGTCGGTCGGGTAAGCGATCACCGCGCCTGCAAGCACGCGGTCCGCAGCACGCTGAAGCCAGCGCCGCTGCGGGTCAACAGGGTGGAGTTCCAGCCATTCGGCAGTCATCGCGTATTGTCTCATGCTCG
>JAYWBB010000026.1:0-7583 GCA_043781855.1 Nevskia sp.
TGCGCCCCGAAATCCAGTGATTTCATGTCGCTCTTTCTCATGCGACATTTTACCGAAATCCGATACCTTTATTCAATATAATAATGGCCGGGTCAATAATGGAGTCGCCAATGGCCGGAGCAGTCAAGTTCAGGCCATTACGACCTCCGCCGCCAGCGTAACGTGCTTTATATTCCTTTTTCTGACGCGACCCCACGAAGCGTGCGAGCTTCAGGTCGTGATGGGCGGCGGCAAGTAGTTTCCGTTTCTTGGGGGCTCAGGCAGCAGCTGTGGTACAGATTGGCTTGCGCGAACGGCATATTCAGGGGGAATTCGTGACATCAAAAACGCTGGCGCATCTCCAGAGCTACCCGCTTCCGCGCTCTGACTTTCTCTACGACCGGGAGGGGCCTTGGCCGCAACCGGCACCGGATCATCCCATGGGGATGGCGGCGGAGGTGCTGCATCCGTCGAAGTTCGACCAGGACGACTGGAACCACACCGCGCGCTGGAATTACTTCAAAGCCCTGGTCACCAAGCTGCCTTTGGCGTTTTACAACTGGTTCGTACACAGCAAGATCGATCACCTGCCGGACGCGGAGTTCGCCTGGATACTGACGACCACCAATTACAGCAAATTCCTGCGCCGGCGCAGCGCCGATGACTTGGCGACGACGGATTTTGGCCATCGGCTAGGGCCGCTGGACGCCGCCCGGCAGTACCTGAGCGCGGACTTCACGCCGATTCAGGACGTGCAACCCTATCCGGGCATGTATGTGGCGCCGACCATCGTGCTGCTGGCGCGCGACGGCGAGCGCGGCCCCAGCCGCGTGCTGGCCATCTCGATCGGGCATCTCGAAGGAAGCCAATGGCGCCACGTGGTGCTGACGCCCGAGGACGTCAACGCCTGGACGCTGGCCAAGTATTTCGTGATCCAGGGCGGCGCTCACATGGTCGCGTTGTGCGGCCATCCAGCCACGCATTTCCCTTACGACACGGTCAATGCCGTCACCCAGAGCAGCGTGCCGGTGAAGCACACGCTGTTCAAGTTGCTCAAGCCGCATTTGCGGTTGCAACTGGCCGTTGATAACGCGGTGCTGGAAGGCGGCCATTCCGTGGTCAGCGAATCGCACGGCGAGTTCTACGCACCGTTCGTGGGTACCAGCACCGAGGTTCGCCAACTGGTCGCGGCGGGCTACCTGGGGTATCCCAATCCGCTGTCGAAATACGATCCTTCGGAGACCCCCGGACCGGCTCATCCGCGCTGGAGCTATGACAAGGCTGTGCGCGATATTCCTTCCGACTACGGGGTTTATCTGGCCGCCTACCACGACACGGTGAGGCGCTTCGTGCGCAAGGTCGTCGCGCACATCCTGGCCATGAAGGACTCGGAACAGGGCAGGGAGGAAATCTATTACATCCGTCGCTGGGCGCACTACATTGCCGGCTGGCTGCCCGGCTTTCCCGACGACAACGAAATTCTGGCGCCGGACGAAAACGGCGATCCGCGCCTGGTGATGGCGGTGAGCACGTTCATCTGGGATGTGGCCGTTGCCCATAGTCTGGAACACTGGTCTTTCGGCAGGCTAGGGCCGCACCGGAGCAGTTTTCGCGTGCGCGTGCCGCCGCCGGACTCCCGGCAAGCGCCGGCCTATGCGCGGCAGCAAATCCTCAGCGGCTGGGACATGTTCAAGTGCACTCTGGCATTCGAGATGTTCTTCAAGCCGCACAACGTCGCCCTGCTCAATGACGTGACCTACGACTTCGAGAGCGAAACCTTGCGCGCGGCCGCCGGGGAATTCATCGCGGACCTGGCCGCTACCGAGCAGCGGCTGATCAAGGAAGGCGTGGATATGAAGAACTATGCGCGGCTCGAGGATCTGGCGAGCAGCATCCAGTATTGATACTTCCACACCCTGGCCGCGCCAGACATTCTTGGCGTGGCCTCTTCACATGGGCGATCATCGGCGTTAACGTCATCGGGGTTGACCTTAGACGCACCGGCACCACAATAAAGAACGCGAGCGGCTAGACCTTGTCCTCTGCTACTGAAGATTTTCCCGCCTTACTTGAGCGGCTCACGGCTGCACTCAGAAGCGAGCAGCGAATTTCCTATCGCGGCCTCAAGCGTCGCTTCGAGTTGAGCGACGAGGATATCGAGGACATCAAGGACGAGCTGATCCATGCGCGCCAGCTCGCACGGGACGAGGACGGCAAGGTTCTGGTCTGGCGCAGCGAAGCGGCTCCGGCAGCGTCAGTCAAATCGCCGGCCGCCGCCTACACGCCGCGGCATCTGGCAGAAAAAATTCTCTCGGTGCGCTCCGCGATCGAGGGCGAAAACAAGCAGGTGACGGTCCTGTTTTGCGATGTCGCGCAGTCCATGGTCCTGGCGGAGCGCCTGGGCCCCGAGGGCTGGCATGAGGTGCTCAACGATTTCTTTGCCGTACTCAATGGCGCCGTCCACACTTTCGAGGGCACCGTCAACCAGTACACCGGGGACGGCGCCATGGCCCTGTTCGGTGCGCCCATCGCGGCCGAGGACCATGCCCTGTGCGCCTGCTTGGCAGCGCTCAAAATCCGCGACGGCATCGTGCCCCTGAACGCGCGCGTGCAGCGCGAGCACGGGCTGGTTTTCGCCGTGCGCATTGGCTTGAACTCGGGCGAAGTGGTGGTCGGCAGCATCGGCGACGACCTGCGCATGGACTATACGGCTCAGGGTCATGTAGTGGGCATCGCGGCGCGGCTCGAGGCCATGGCCAGCGCCAACGGCATCCTGATGTCGGAGTTCTGCCAGCGTCAGGTCACCGGTCTGTGCGAAGTCGAATCGCTGGGGCAGCGCGAGATCAAGGGCGTATCGAAACCGATGGAAGTGTTCGAGCTGCGCGCGGTAGCGATCGGCGCCAACCGCTTCGATGCCTCGCGCCTGCGCGGCCTGACGCGCTTTGTCGGGCGCGAAAGCGATCTTGCGGTGCTCGACAGCGCGCTGGCGCAGGCCCGGTCGGGAAACGGCCAGGTGGTGGGCGTAGTCGCCGAAGCCGGCACTGGCAAGAGCCGGCTGTGCCACGAGTTTCTGGAAAGCTGTCGCGCCGGCGGCCTGACCGTGCTGACCGGGCATGCCGTGTCGCACGGCACCCATGTTCCCTACCTGCCCATGTTGCAGATCTTTCGGGCCTACTTCGGCATTGACGAGCAGGACGACGGGGCCCTTGCCCGAAAAAAGATCGGCGACAAATTGCTGGGCCTGGACGAGAGTTTCGGCGAAGTCATGCCTCTGGTGTTCGAGTTGCTCGGCGTGGCCGACCCCGACGCTCCCGCGCCGCGAATCGACCCGGACGCCAAGCAGCGTCAATTGCTGGCGTTGCTCCGGCAGATCGTCCAGGGCGCCAACGGCGACGCCAAAACCATCGTGACCTGTATCGAGGACCTGCACTGGCTGGACCCGGCCAGCGCCGAGTTTCTGGAGCAGTGGGTGGACGCCCTGGCTGGCAGCAAGAACCTGCTGGTGGTCAGCTTCCGGCCGGAATATCAAGGCAACTGGATGCACAAACCTTACTATCGCGGCGTGTCACTGGCGCCGTTGCCTCCAGATGCTATCCGCGAAATGCTGGCCGATCTTCTCGGCACCGACCCCAGCACCGCCCGGCTTGCCGACGAGATTTTCCGGCGCACTGGCGGCAACCCGTTTTTTTGCGAAGAAATCGTTCGGTCGCTGCGCGAATCCGGCGACCTGAGCCTGCCTTCGGCGCATAACCGTCTGAACCGGCCACTGCATCAGTTGCAGATTCCGGCCTCCGTGCAGTCGGTACTGGCCGCTCGCATCGACCGGCTGAGCGATGACGACAAAGCAGTGCTGCAGATGGCCGCCGTGGTCGGTCGCGAGTTCTCGTCTGACCTGATCCGGCACCTCAGCGGCCAGGAAGCGCGCGCGCTATCGCAATCGCTGTACGCACTCAAACGTGGCGAATTCATTTTTGAACGCACCGTCGGCTATCGCACCGTCTACAGCTTCAAGCACGCGTTGACTCAGGAAGTGGCCTTGAGTTCGCAGCTGCGCGACAAGCGCCGGCAAGCGCACTCGCGGGTGGCCGCGAGTATGGAAGCGCTGTTCGCCGACAAGCTTGACGAGCAGTCGGCCATGATCGCCTATCACCGCGAACACGCGCAGGAGCCGCTCGCCGCTGCGCAAGCCTACGGTCGGGCCGCGTCCCACATCCGCAGCGGCAACCGCAGCCAGCAGATGAAGTACATCCAGAAGGCGCTGGCCTTGACCGCCGACCTGCCAGTATCCGATCTGCGCCAGCAGATTCGCCTGCAGGGGCTGGTCGAACTGCTGGCCGGCGGCGCCTGGCGCTTCACCATGTCCGACGAAGAGCTGGAGACGCTGTGCGGCGAAGGCCGGGCGCTGGCCGAGGCCGCCGGCATGGCCGAGCTGGCCATGCTGATCCAGGGCGCGCGGGCCGCGGCCCAGGGCATGATGGCCGGCGACATCAGGAGCTGGAGCCGGACCCTCGACGAAATCATGGCGAGGATCGGCGGCGTCTCGCCCGAAGTCGCCGGAGTCCTCCTCGCCAATGGCGCCTACTCGCTGTACGCCCGCGGCGAACTCGAGCGCGGCCTGGAACAGTCCCGGCGCGCGCAGGACCTGGCGCAGGGGAACTACGCCTTCGGCCAGATGATGGGCTTCAGCGTGCTGGGTGCCATGACCAATGGCATCGCCCTGCTGCTCGCGGCGCGCGGAAAACTGGACGAGGCGCTGGCCCTGAACCGGGAGGCGACCCGGCTCGCGGCCGCGGCCGGGCTGACCGAAGAGCTGATCTGGCAGCTGTCCAATCTCGCGGAGGAAATCGCGCCGCGCGGGCTGGCGATGGGGCACCCCCTGGTGATCGAAGCGGCGGAGCACGCGGCCCAGGGTTACGAGCTGGCCGAGCGGGTCGCCAGCGATTTCACGCGCGGCGTTGCCAAACGGGGCCGCGCCATCGCCCTGCTGATGCAGGGCGACTATGCCGGTGCCGAAACGGCCGCCCTCGACTGCCTGGCCCACTGCCGTCAATACCGCGCCCACCTCGAAGTCGAAGCGCGCTGCCTGGCGCTGCTGTCCGACGCCCAGCTCGGTTGCGGCAAGCACGCCGAGGCACGGGCGTCGGCACGCCAGTCCGTCGCGGTGGGCCAGGCCCAGGGCGCGAACTATTTCGAGTGCATGGGGCAGCTGAGTCTGGCCCGTGTGCTGCTGGCCGATGCCAGCCGCGCCGGGCTCGACGAAGCCGGGCAGGTGCTGGCGCGTGCCCTGCAACTGACTGAGGTCACCGGCGGCAAAGCCTTGCGTCCGCAGGTCTTGGAGCACCGCGCGCGCCTGGCCGCGCGAGAAGGGAACGGCGACGCCGCCCAAGAGTATTTGCGCGCGGCCCTGCATGGCTACCGCGACATCAACGCCGCCGGGCATGGCGACCGTCTTGCCGCAGAACTATGCTGATCAGCACAGTCCCGTCACGAAACAGTCGCGGAGCGACGGATATCCCTGAGGGCGCTGGAGACAGACATATCAGCCAGTCGATGGACAAGGACGCAAAATGCTGACGATCGATACTTTTCGCAATGAACCCAATGTCGTCGGCGTCGGCGCGGGTGAAGTTATTTTCCGCGACGGCGAGGCGGGTTCCGAGATGTTTGCGATCGTCGAAGGGACAGTCGATATTCACAAGAACGGCAAATGCATCACCTCCCTGCAAGCCTTGGAAGTGTTCGGGGAAATGGCGCCGATCGACGGCAAGCCGCGCAGTGCCATGGCAGTCGCGAGGCGCGCTTCGTACTGCTGGTTCGACGGACGCCGTTTTTCGCCTTGCAGCTGATGCGGGTCATCACCGATCGGCTGCGGCGCAGCAGCGAAAGCTGATTTGGGGACAGCGACCGCAGTGCCCGACGATCAAGCGGACACAGTCAGGCTACAAGAAGCGGTTCGTTACTCCCAATCCACGTGTCTCAGCCGAGACATTCAAACGCACTTCAGCCCACTTCAAAGCGTAAGCCGACCCGCACATGGCTGCCGTCGCGAACGGTTTGTTGCCCGAGGCGCCGCAGCGGGCATAGCGCGATCTGCTGCGTGCGCAGGACGGTACGACCGGTGCCGGCGATGATCTCGATATTGCCTTCGATGACTAGCGGCCCGTCTGGTGCAGGCAGCACCTTGAGCGGACCGTCGCGGCGCGACAGCGGCTCAGATTGGCGTGTCGCCGGCTCGCCGGTCGCGATGAAGGCGGCGGCGACGTGACCCCCGTCGCAGTAAGGCTTGTTGTTCGAGGCACCGCAGCGACATAGCGTGGTGCGCAGGCCGACGCTCGCCGGCTTCTGTCCTGCCAGGGTCAGTTCGGCGCTGAATTCCAGCGGCCCGTTCTCGCGGACGCGGACCGTGTTGACGGCGGGCAGTGTGTCGAGCGAACGCCCATCCGGCGTTTCCGCACGGGCAGTTGCGGGTCAGCGCGATCACCGTTTCCGGGCCAGCGGCGTCCGGCAAGATCCAATCGCCCGGCGCATTCGGCACGAACACGTCCGGCCGGCCGAGCACGCAGTTGCGCGAATGGATGCAGCGGCCGACACGCTCCATCACGACAACATCGGTGCCGGCGTAACGGCGGGTCTTCGGGGCCGTATTAGTGGCATCACTCATAGTTGGTCTCGGTTCGGATAAGGCGAGAACGCGGCAGCGTCGATGAGTCGCCTCGTTCGTAGATCGGTTGAGTGTGACCCATCGGCCGAATGGACTGAACCGCCAAAAATGGAAAGCTGAATTCCACCGATCGGTCTTGTTTGCCGTCATTGGCAGATACCCAATATCGCCCGTCCAAGTCGGCTTTGCCGACTCCAGTCCCGTCTTTTTGCCTCCGGGGATTCGCTCATGGATTCAATGAACCGTCGTTCCTTCATCACTTCGTCCGCTTCGGCTGCGGGAGTCATCGCCGGCGTCGCGGCATCGGGCACTGCGGCAGCGGAAGCCCCGCGCAACCGCTCGCATGCCGGCGCGTCAGCAGGGCCGGGTCGCGTGCCGCCGCGCTTCACCACGACCAACAGCGTCGTGATGTTCGTCGATCACCAGATCGGCACGCTGAGCTGGGTCAAGAGCCTGCCGACCGACACGGTGGTCACCACGTGTCGCGTGCTGACGCGCATGGCGACCGATTACGCGATGCCGCTGATGCTGACGACCACGCTCGAACAACAGGTCGGCACCACGATCAAGCGGCGCGCGTCAAGGTAGTTGCCGCCTCATTCATGCAGCGAGCTGCTTATAGGTTTCGCCGACGTGCGTTTTGATGACGCAGTCGCGTTCGGGGTTGAGCGCTACGGCGAGCACCGGTGACCAGTTGCGCGTTGCGCCTGACCATCGCGCCGGATTGAGTTCGCGTGCTCTGGTGTAGAGCGCGTGGCGTGCGGCCAGGATCGGACGATCAGCGCCTTCGTGGCGCGGTGCCGGACTGACGTATCGAATGCCGCTGTGGCGATGATCGATGTTGTACCAGCGCCCGAAGCCGGCCGCCCAGGTGCGAGCCTGCGCCAGATCACAGAAGCCCTTGGCCGGAAACTCCGGCCGGTACCTGGCGGTGCGGAAGAGC
>JAYWBB010000027.1:0-7577 GCA_043781855.1 Nevskia sp.
ATCCACTTGATGGAAATCGCCCCGTAGGCAATCCCGATGATCGCGCAGACGAGCGCGAAGATCAGTGCTGAAGACATGAATCCCCCTTTATCGATATCAATTCACTACAGGGCCGAAAAAATGGGCCGGCCCCTGAACCCTTTGAGTAAGAACCCGCCGTGGAGTGAAAACCTCGAGGCTGCACCCTGCCGGCAAGGCCGGCAGCCGCTACCCCCGGCAAGTTAGCGCGCGATTTTAACCGACTTCCCGCCGGAAAGCCGGATTCTGCTCAAAGCTTGAAATCCGGCAGTTTCCGGGGGACCGCGGTGTTCTTCAGCGTTACGTACTGCGGCATCCCGTTTTTGAAGGGCGGATAGTCCTCGCCCTGGATCAGCGGGGCCAGGTATTGGCGGCATTTCGGGGTAATGCCGTAACCGTCGTCGGTAATGAAATCCTGCGGAAGTTTCTTCTCGACGTTGGCGATGTCGTCCAGGTTGGCCACGCCGACGGTCCATTTATAGGGCTTGTCCGATTTGCGCATGATGGTCGGCATGACCGCATTGCGGCCCTTGAGCGCCAGTTCGACCGCCGCCTTGCCGACGGCATAGGCCTGGGTGACATCGGTCTTCGAAGCGATATGCCTTGCCGAGCGCTGCAGATAGTCCGCCACCGCCCAGTGATATTTGAGCTTGAGGCCTTCCTTGACGACGGCCGCCACCACCGGTGCCACGCCACCCAGTTGCGCATGGCCGAATGCGTCGCGCACGCCCTGGTCCGCCAGGAACGTGCCCTCATGGTCGCGCACGCCCTCGGATACGACGATCGAGCAATAACCGTAACGCTTCACCAGTGCATCGACGCGGGCCAGGAAGCGCGCCTTGTCGAATCGGATTTCCGGGAACAGGATCATGACCGGCAGGTCACCCGCCTTGTCCGCCGCAAGGCCGCCCGCCGCGGCGATCCAGCCGGCATGGCGTCCCATGACTTCGAGGATGAACACCTTGGTCGAGGTTTTCGCCATCGAGGCGACATCGAAGCTCGCCTCGCGCGTGGAGATCGCGATGTACTTTGCCACCGAACCGAAGCCCGGGCAGCAGTCGGTGATCGGCAGGTCGTTGTCCACCGTCTTGGGGACGTGGATGGCCTGCAGCGGGTAACCGAGCGATTCGGACAGCCGCGAAACCTTCAGGCAGGTATCCGCGGAATCGCCGCCGCCGTTGTAGAAGAAATAGCCGATGTCGTGCGCCTTGAATACTTCGATCAGGCGTTCGTACTGCGCGCGGTTTTCTTCCAGCCCCTTGAGTTTGTAACGGCAGGAACCGAAGGCGCCGGCCGGCGTATGGCGCAGGGCTGCGATGGCCTTGGCGGATTCCTTGCTGGTATCGATCAGGTCTTCGGTCAGCGCGCCGATGATGCCGTTGCGGCCGGCGTAGACCTTGCCGATCTTGTCCGGATGCTTGCGCGCCGTCTCGATGACGCCGGCCGCAGAGACATTGATGACGGCGGTGACGCCGCCCGACTGCGCGTAGAAACAGTTTCTCGGGGCGTTGCTCGGCATGCAAACTCCGGGGTCCGGGATCGCCCTGGGAGACGGCGATTTCCGCGAAAGTATAACCAACGGGGCCGCTTTCCCGCGTTGACGGCACGCGCCGCGAGCGGGTACCGTTGTCTCCATCCTTTTCAAAATTTGAACGCGGTCGGCGGGGAGTTCCGCCAGATCGTTCTGGTCGACCTTCGCTTTCGATCGCTTGCGATCATCACTGGGGCTGTCTGGTCATGAGAATCATCCTGCTGGGCGCGCCCGGCTCCGGCAAGGGCACGCAAGGCGAAAAGCTGGTCGCCCATTTCGGCATTCCGAAGATTTCCACCGGCGACGCGCTGCGCGCGGCGGTCAAGGCCGGCTCTGAGCTTGGCATCAAGGCCAAGGCGACGATGGACGCCGGCAAGCTGGTTGCCGACGAACTGGTCATCGGCATCGTCGAAGAGCGCCTCAAGCAGGCGGATGCGAAGCACGGCTTCATCCTCGACGGCTTCCCGCGCAACACCGCGCAGGCCGACGTGCTCGACGAGATGCTCGACCGCCTGCTGCAGCCGCCGATGAGCCGCGCCGTGCATCTCGCGGTCGACGACGAGGAAATCGTCGGACGCCTGCTCGACCGCGCCGTCAAGGACGGCCGCACCGACGACAAGGAAGAAGTGATCCGCCACCGTATCGAGGTCTACAACGCGGAGACCCGGCCACTGCTCGATTTCTACAACCGCCAGCACAAGCTGGTGCGAGTTGACGGCATCGGCACGATGGACGAAATCTTCGCGCGCATCATCGACGCGCTCTGAGCGTCGCAGTTGCGGCTAGACCCGCCGCAGCAGCGCCGCGCCGGCAACCGCGCGGCGCCAGCCCTGCAACACGTTGGCCTGCGCGGCAGCACCGTAACGCACGAGTGCTTCGACATCGGCGCGCGGCGCGATCACCGACACCGGGATGTTCAAGCCCTCGGCGATTCCGCGCAGCGCATCCTGTAGTGTTTTCATGTGCGCTTTCTCGAGATCGCTCAGCGGCTGTTCCTGTACCGCTGCGGGCACCGGGGCACCGGTTGCATTCGCGACGATTCCGACCAGCGCCGCGCCGTGCCGTTCCAGCGTCTTCGGCGGCAGCACCTTCAGGGCACTTAGTTCGTCGACGTTGCGCGGTCGGCGTTCGGCGATGCGGTAGAGCGCCTCGTCGTCGATGATCCATTTCCGCGGCCGGTCGCGCTCCTGCGCCACCTGCTCGCGCCAGGCCGCGAGCGCGACGGCCACCGCCTGCATCTCCGGCGCCAGGCGAGGCAGGCCCTTGAGCCGCTTCCAGGCATCTTCCGGCGGATTGGCGTAGCGCGCCGGGTCGGCCAGGCGCGCGCAATCCTCGTGCAGCCATTCGAGACGGCCACGGGCGATCAGTTCGTCGCGCAGGCGCGGATGGATTTCGGCGAGATGGCGCACATCGGCGGCGGCATAGGCGAGCTCGGGCTCACTCAGCGGCCGCCGCGACCAGTTCGTGCGGGTCAGGCTCTTGTCGAGCTTGAGGCCGAGCATCTTCTCGACCAGCCCGGCATAGCCCAGCTGATCGCCGTGGCCGAGCAGTGCCGCCGCAATCTGCGTGTCGAACAAGGGCATGACCGCCGCACCGCTCAGGCGCACGAAGATTTCCAGATCCTGCGAAGCCGCGTGAAAAACCTTGATCTGCTCCGGTGCGGATAGCAGCTCCCAAAGCGGCGCGAGGGCCTCGCCCGACAGCGCCAGCGTATCGATGCAGACATCGCTCTCGCCATCGCCGATCTGGACCAGACAGAGGATCGGGTGATAAGTGTCCTCGCGCAGGAATTCGGTATCCAGCGCCAGCCAGGGCTTGTGTTGCCAGCCATCGATGCGTTCTGCGAGCGCGGCGGGCGTGGTGATGCATTCGACGGCTTGGTTCAATTCGGGCTCTTGCGGCAACGGCGGGTGAAAGGGCGTCAAGGATAAGCGAACGACCGCGCGGCTGGCCGTAGAATGACGGCCTTTCGACAGGAAGCACCCGCAATGCCGATGCAGGCGTTCAAGACGACGCTGAGAATCCTGCTGTTCCGCGCCGGACCCGAGGATTTTCCCTATTCGGAAAAGCCGGGCCTGACGCGCGCCTGCATCGCCATCGCGATTCTCGCCAACGCCTTGCTGTTCGGGCTTTCGACTCCGCGCTTGCTGGCGTTGTCTGCGGGCGCCGTGACGATCGGCGGGGTGGCGCTGTTCACGCGCATGACGCTGCGCCTGCGCAAGCTCGACAATCGTTACGCACAGACCCTGAACGCGCTGCTCGCCTGTGGGTCGGTGCTGATCCTGTTGATGCGTCTGCCGGCCGCCGAGATGATGCCGCAGATGAAAGCCTTCGTCCTCCAGGCGCAGCAAAACCCCGACCTCGCCGACCACCCCGAGAGCTGGCCGGCGCTGCCGGCGGGCGCGGCGCTGCTGCTCGATGTCCTGGCGATCTGGTTCGTCGCCGTGACCGCGCACATCTTCCGGCGCGCGACCGGCACCGGGTTTTTCGCAGGTGGCTTGATCGGGCTGCTGTGCATCTTCAACGTCACCCTGTTCCTGATCTTCACCACGCCGCTGCTGGCGCTCCTGTTCGGCTGACTCGAATGCACCTGCACATCCTCGGCATCTGCGGCACCTTCATGGCCGGTATCGCCGCACTGGCGCGCGAGTCCGGGCACCGCGTCACCGGCTCCGACGCGAACGGCTGGCCGCCGATGTCGACGCAGCTCGAGGCCCTCGGCATCGCGGTGATGCCGGGCTACGAGCACAAGCACTTGCAGCCCGCGCCGGATGTCGTCGTCGTCGGCAATGTCATCACGCGCGGCAATCCGGCGATCGAGTACGTGCTGAACGAGGGCCTGCCGTACGTCTCCGGCCCCGAATGGCTGGCAGCGCACGTGCTCAAGGATCGTCACGTGCTCGCCGTCGCCGGCACGCACGGCAAGACAACGACCACCAGCCTGCTGGCGTGGCTGCTCGATCAGGCCAGTCTCGAACCCGGCTTTCTGGTCGGCGGCTTGCCGGTCAACTTCGGCGTCTCGGCAAGGCTCGGCCGCAGCAAGTATTTCGTCATCGAGGCCGACGAATACGACACGGCGTTCTTCGACAAGCGCAGCAAGTTCGTGCACTACCGGCCGCGCACGGCGGTACTGAACAACCTCGAATACGATCACGCCGACATCTTTCCCGACCTCGCCGCGATCGAGCGCCAGTTCCATCATCTGATCCGCACCGTGCCCGGCCAGGGCCGGCTGATCGTCAACGGCGCGGACATCAACCTGCCGCGCGTGCTCGACATGGGCTGCTGGAGCGAGGTCGAACGCTTTGACGATCCGCAGGGTTGGACTGCGACGCGCTCACCGACCGGCTTCGACCTCGCGCTGCGCGGCGAGCCGCAAGGCCACGCGCGCACGCCGCTAGCCGGCGCGCATAACCGGTCAAACGCCCTCGCTGCGATCGCTGCGGCGACGCACGTCGGCGTGCCGGTCGCCGACGCAATCCGTGGACTCGAAAGTTTCCGCGGCATCAAACGCCGGCTGGAACTCGTGGGCGAAGCGCGCGGCGTGCAGGTCTTCGACGACTTCGCGCATCACCCGACCGCCATCGAAGTCACCATCGCCGCGCTGCGCGAACAAGGTGCCGGCCGCATCCTCGCCGTGCTCGAACCGCGCTCGAACACGATGCGCCTCGGCGGCCATGCCGGCGAACTCGCGGCGAGCCTGCGCGAAGCCGACCGCGTCTTCGTCTATGCCCGGCCGGATCTGAAATGGGATGCGCAGGGTGCACTCGCCGCGCTCGGCAAACGCGTCTCGATCCACGCCGCGATCGACACACTCGTCGCTGCCGTCATCGCCACCGCCGCACCCGGCGACCGCGTGCTGGTCATGAGCAATGGCGATTTTGGCGGCGTGCACGGTCGGCTGCTGAACGCGCTCACTGCTTGATGTGTCGCAAGGTGGCCCCTCGGCCACCGTCGCCGCGAACAACGCCAGAGCGGCACGCTGGCACCGGCTTGCGCAAATCGTCGCGAACTCGGCAACCGTCCGACCGCGAAATGTGACGTGATTCCGCCTTTTTTGCCGATGATCGGCTCCTTCCCGCCATTGGTCGGCAAAGCAATAGGGGGTCCTATACTGCGCTTGGATACGGTTATGGTTGTCGCGGGCGCGACGGAGACCGCGCCAACTCGTCAGGCTTCGCAGGGCAGGTACGCGCGCCCACGGAAGAGGACCTGGCATTTTTCAGAATCGTAATGGGGAAAATCATGTACAAACTTTCGGGAGTGAGAATTCTCGCCCTGTCGTTGGGGCTTGCGGGCATAGCAGCGGCGCCTGGCGCGACGGCGGCGGACAATGTCGTGATCCAATGGAACAACGCGCTGCTTCAGGCGGTCCGAGTTACCCACCCGGGTCCGCCCATCGTTGCGCGTTCGCTCGCTGTGGCGCACACCTGCATGTACGACGCCTGGGCGGCCTATGACCCGGTCGCGCGCGGCACTGAGTTCGGCAAACGCCTGCGCCGACCATCGGCTGAATTCACGCTGGAGAACAAAAACAAGGCGATCAGTTTTGCGGCCTATCGAGCCGCAGTTGACCTGTTCCCGTCGGAGACGGCGAGCTTCAATACGCTGATGAGCGCGCTGGGCTATGACCCGACCGACACGAACACCAGCGCGGCCACGCCTTCCGGCGTGGGCAATGTCGCCTGTGCCGCCGTTCTCAATTTCCGTCACGGCGACGGCTCGAACCAGTTGGGCGACCTGGCCCCGGGTCCCTATTCCGACTACTCCGGCTACACGCCAGTAAACACCCCGGACTTGATCAACGATCCCAATCACTGGCAGCCGCTGAGGATCGGCACCAACGTGCAGAAGTACATCGCGCCGTTCTGGGGCAATGTGATTCCGTTTTCCCTCAAATCGGTGTCCCAGTATTCGGTCAAGCCGCCGGCGCAGGCCGGCTCCACCGCCTACCTGGAGCAGGCGCGGGAGGTTCTGAGCTACAGCGCCGCGCTGACCGATACGCAAAAAGTCATCGCCGAATACTGGGCGGATGGCCCGCGCAGCGAACTGCCTCCGGGTCATTGGGATCTGTTCGCGCAGTTCGTTTCGCAGCGCGACGGCAATTCGCTCGACAAGGACGTGAAAATCTTCTTCGCCCTGACCAACACCGAACTCGACGCCAGTGTCTGGACCTGGGGCATCAAACGCCAGTACGACTACGTCCGCCCGGTGACCGCCATTCACTATCTGTTCGCCGGGCAGCCGGTCACGGCCTGGGCCGGGGCCAATCTCGGCACCGGTCAGATCCCCGGTGAGACCTGGCGGCCGTACCAGGCGGCAACCGTGGTGACCCCGCCTTTTGCCGAATATGTTTCCGGACACAGCACCTTCAGTGCCGCCGGTGCGGAAGTCCTGAAGCTGGCAACCGGCAGCGACGTGTTCGGCGCCGCGGTCACACTGACGGCGGGCAGTTCGCGCGTGGAGTCCGGCCTGGTTCCGGCGGCGAACGTGACCCTGTCCTGGGCCACGTTTTCGGACGCGGCCGACGAGGCTGGCATTTCTCGGCGCTACGGCGGCATTCACTTCCGTGACGGCGATCTCGAAGGCCGGCGGGTCGGACGCCTGATCGGCCAGGGCACTTGGAAGAAGGCCAGCAAGCTGTTCAACGGCAAGGACGGCGACGACGATTGATCGCTTGAAAGCCGGAAGGACGGTCGCGGCAGACCGTTCGGCAGATCCATGGGCGCCCCGCGAAAATCGCGGGGCGCCTTTTTTGGGGCGGCGATCAGTCCGCGAAAATCGCGGTCCGCTTCTGCAGATATGCGGCCAGGGCCTCGGTGGCGTCGTCCGAAACGAGCATCGCGGCGTTCCATCCGGCCGCGTAATCCAGGCCTTCGGCGACGCTGTGATCGCGCGAATAGAGCAGGTTCCGCTTGATGCCGCGCACAGTCAGCGGCGATTTCGCGGCGACGCTCCGCGCCATCGTCTCGGCTTTCTCGAACAAGGCTTCCTTCGTCTCGAACGCGGCCGTAACCATCCCCAGCGC
>JAYWBB010000028.1:0-2428 GCA_043781855.1 Nevskia sp.
GGGATGCCTGTCGAAATTACCAATCCGCTCGATTGCGTACTGATCGTCTGCCCATTTGCCGGGTTCACCGTCGCAGCCGTGACCCGCACCACCGTCGGTACAGTTCCCGAGCTGACCGTCGTCTGGATATTCCCGGAATTGTCTGTATTTCCAGACACCGGATTGATGGTGACACCGCCTACGGATGTATTCAGGGAAAAAGTGATGGCCCTGTTGACCACTGGACCACCCGTTGCATCGAGCAACTGGAATACCAGGGTGGAGGCTTCCGTCTGGCCCGCGCCACGAACGCCAATCATGGTCGGCTTCGCATCGACAAAGCGAAGACTGCCGAGCGCTGCAGGCTGCACGGTAATCGCGCCCGACGCACTCAGGGATTGACCATTTGCGGTAGCGGTCGCGGAGATCGTGTCGGAGCCGCTACAGCCACGTGCGACATACGTCGAACTGGCGCTGCCAGTACTCGTGACAACTGGCGACGTGACTGTTGCCAGGCCCTGCGAGATGCAGCTCGAATTGAATACGACAGAGATCGGCGCCGCCGTGTAGAGCGCATTACCCGCATTCAGATCGACAACATCGACCCGCAGGCCCGAAGCGCCACCTGCAGCCAATGGTGTCTGACCGATCAGCATGGCGCCGGCCGTGAACGTACCGCCAACGAGCGTACCCATTTGCAAATTCGGAGTTGAGGTGCCGCCTGTTGTGGCTCCGCCGGTCGTCGAGCCGGTCGTTCCGCCGCCAACGCCACCGGTGCTGCCGCCAATCCGTCCACTTCCCGCGCCGCCACCGCAGGCCGAAAGCAGCATGGCGCAAAGTGTCAGCGCCAGCGCGCCAAAATAATTTTTCGTTTGCACAGCGTCCCCCATCCGTGATGCGCATTGAGGCAAATGTCCCCTGCGGCATCCTATAGACAAAATCCAAGGTAAATCAAGAAAAAACACTGCGGTCCGGATGTGGATTGTGGCATTTTGTCGGGCCGGAACGACCTTCTGTCACGAGCCCGTGAAACAGGCACCTATGGACGCCCTGGCAATGATGGCGTACGTCACGAGGAGAACTGCCGCTGCACAAGGTCAGGTTGTGCGATTTCGCAGCTTCGACCATTCAACAGTAGCCGCCGCCGGCAACGGTTGGTTACTCTGTGAGGACCGGTGCGTTTTTGCACGCGAGCCGGATCGACTACTGGAAGCTGGAGGAGATCTCGCGTGGAAACCCCGTTGACCCCGATGGACTTCGCGCGCCGTGCGCGCAAGCTGCATGCGAACCGCGAAGCGGTCGTCGATGGCGCCATCCGCTACAGCTACGCGCAGTTTCTCGAGCGCTGCGATCGCTGGTCGGCGGCGCTGCAAGGGTTCGGTGTACGGCAGGGTGATCGTGTGGCGACCATCGCGCCGAACACGCATGCGCATCTCGAAGCCTTCTACTCGATCCCGCAGATCGGCGCGGTGATCGTGCCGCTCAACTATCGGCTGACGGCCGAAGATTTCGTTTATCTGATCAACCACAGCGGCGCGAAAATCGTCTGTGCGCACTCCGATTATCTGGATGCCGTCGACAGTGTTCGTGACCGCCTTCCGAACGTCACGCACTTCGTCGCGTTCGAAGGGGTGCGCCATGGCTGGATCGATTACGAAGACTCGCTCGCGGCCGCCACGCCGAACTTCGCAGCGGCCGATATCGGCGAGACCGATCTGCTCTCGATCAACTACACGAGCGGTACCACTTCGCGCCCCAAGGGCGTGATGATCACGCACCGGAACGCCTGGATGAATTCGGTCGGCATGCTCGTTCATCAACACATGACGCCGGCCGAGCGTTATCTGTGGACGCTGCCAATGTTTCATGCCAACGGCTGGACCTTCGTCTGGACGGTGACTGCGGCGGGCGGCACGCACGTCTGCCTGCGCAAGGTCGAGCCGGCGGCGGTTTACGAGCACGTCAACCGCGAGCAGATCACGCTGCTGTCGGCGGCACCGACGGTTTTGATCGGTATCGCGAATGGTCCCGAGGAATTGCGGCGCGAAGTGCGTAAAGGTGTGCACGTCATCACCGCCGGGGCGCCACCGGCACCGGCGACGATCGAGCGCGTCGAAGGGGAACTCGGCTGGAAGCTCACGCAGGCCTACGGCCTGACCGAGACTGCGCCGTTCATCTCGATCTGCGAGCCGCTACCGGCGCATGCCGAGCTGCCGTCGCACGAGCGAGCGCGCATGAAGGCGCGGCAGGGTGTCGAGTTGATCACGTCCGGTGAACTGTGCGTCTTCGACGAACAGGATCGGGAGGTACCGAAAGACGGCGCAACACTCGGCGAGATCGTGGCGCGCGGTAACGTCGTCATGCGTGGCTATTACAACGACGAGGAGGCCTCGGCCAAGGCGCTCAAAGACGGTTGGTTCCGAACCGGCGATGCGGCCGTCGTGCACGC
>JAYWBB010000029.1:0-21014 GCA_043781855.1 Nevskia sp.
GCGACGATAACCAGCGCGGTTTCCGATCCCGAACTCACGCGCTGAGCTGATCGGCGATCGGCAGCTTGCGGATGCGCTTGCCGGTCGCGGCGAAGATGGCGTTGGCGAGGGCTGGCGCGATCGGCGGCGTGCCGGGTTCGCCGACGCCGGTCGGCTTCTCGGCCGACGGCACGATGTAGACCTCGATCGCCGGCATCTCGTTGATGCGCAGCAGCGGGTAGCCGTCGAAATTGTTTTGCTCGACGACGCCATCCTTCAGCGTGATGGCGCTGTGCAGCGCCGCCGAAAGGCCATAGCCGATGCCGCCTTCCATCTGTGCCTTGATGACGTCCGGGTTGATCGCCACACCGCAGTCGACGGCGCAGACCACGCGGTCGACCTTGAGCAGGCCGTCGGCGTCGATCGTGACTTCGGCGACTTCCGCGACGAAGGTGTTGAACGACTCGTGCACCGCGATGCCTCTGCCACGCTTCGCGCCCGCCGCTGCCGGCAGGGGCTGGCCCCAGCCGGCCTTGCTCGCGGCGAGTTCGAGCACGCCGAGGTGGCGCGGCTGCTTCGCGAGCATGGCGCGGCGGAATTCGACCGGGTCCTTGCCGGCGGCGCTTGCCAGCTCGTCGATCATCGTCTCGACCGAATACGCCGTATGCGTGTGACCGACGGAGCGCCACCACTGCACCGGCACGCCGAACTTCGGCGAATGCAGTTCGACTTGCAGGTTCGGGATCGCGTAGGGCAGATCGCTGGCGCCTTCCACGGATGAGTTGTCGACGCCCTTCTTGATCGCAAATTTTGCGAAGGGTGTGCCCCGCATGATCGACTGGCCGACGATTCGGTGTTGCCACGCGACGATCTTGCCGTCGGCATCGAGCGCGGCGCGCAGCCTGTGCAGATTCAGCGGCCGGTAGTAGCCGCCGTGCATATCGTTCTCGCGCGTCCAGACCATCTTGATCGGCACGTTCAGGCCTTTCTCTGCCGCGCCCTTCGCGATCGCGACGGCTTCCAGCACGAAGTCCGCCTGCGGATTTGCGCGACGGCCGAAGCTGCCGCCGGCATAGAGCTGCGTGATCGTGACCTTGCCCGGCGCAATACCGAGATAGGCCGCGACGGCGTCTTGATCCGTCGTGTGCATCTGCTCGCCGTTCCAGATTTCGCACTGATCCTTGTCGAGTTTGACCAGGCAGTTCATCGGCTCCATCGAGGCGTGCGCGAGATACGGGAATTCGTATTCGGCTTCGATCAGCTGCGCCGGCTTCCGGAGGGCGCGGGCGGCGTTGCCGGTATGGCGCGCGACGAGCCCCAGCTTCTTCGCCAGCTCGCGGTAGTCGGTGAAAATCTCATCGCTGCCGCGCTTGAAGGCCTGGCTGTCGTCCCATTCGACGACCAGCGCATCGCGGCCCTGCTTCGCGACCCAGGTATTCTTCGCGAGCACGGCAACACCGGCCGAGAACGCGCCCGGCTTGCCGGCGAACTGCACGACATCGACCACACCCTTCACGGCCTTCGCTTTTGTGGTGTCGACCGATCTGATCGTCGCGCCGAAACGCGGCGCATGGGCAACGACCGCGACGAGCATGCCGGGCAGCTTCACGTCCTGAGTGAAGATCGCCGTGCCGTCGGTCTTCTCCCGGCTGTCCTTGCGCGGCGTATTGGTCTTGCCGATCAGCTTGAACTGCTGTGGATCCTTGAGCGTGACGTTCTTCGGAACCGGCTGTTTCGCGGCGTTTTCAGCCAGTGCGCCGAAGTTTGCGTTGCGGCCGGACTGCGCGTGGCTGACGACGCCGCTGTCGACCGTGATCTCCGAAGTCGGCACCTGCCACTCCGCCGCCGCCGCCGAAACCATCATCGCGCGCGCCGCTGCACCGGCCTTGCGCAGCTGGTCCCAGGAATTCGCCATCGCAGTACTGCCGCCGGTGGCCTGGACGCCCAGTAAAAGATTCGCGTACTTCTTGTGGTCGGCTGGCGCACCGATCACGCGGACCTGCGCCCAGTCGGCGTCGAGTTCTTCGGCGACGAGTGTTGCAAGTCCGGTGAATGTGCCCTGACCCATTTCGAGATGCTTGGCCAGGACGGTGACGATGTTATCGGCGCCGACGCGAATGAAGGCATTCGGCGCAAACGTCGACGCCGCTGCGACTTCGTCGCCAGCGATACCCGGCGCGGCCGCGCCGGCGTAGGCCTCGCCGAGATAGAGCCCGAGTGCGAGACCGCCCGCGCCCTGCAGGAATTCGCGGCGGCTGACGTTGACGATGACGGCGCTGGTATCGGCGGCGTCGACCGGGGAGTAGCGATCGAGAATGCTCATGTCGTTCTCCGGATTCAGGCGCTGAGGGTTTTGGCGGCGTCGTGGATTGCCGCACGGATGCGGACATAGGTCGCACAGCGGCAGGCGTTGCCGCCCATCGCGGTGTCGATATCCGCGTCGCTGGGCTTGTCGTTCGTCGTCAGCAGAGCCGTCGCCGACATGATCTGTCCGGACTGGCAATAACCGCACTGCACGACATCCAGTTTGCGCCACGCCGCCTGCACCGCCGCACCGACCTTGTCCGCGCCGATGACCTCGATCGTCGTGATTTTTTTTCCGGCGACCGCCGAAACGGGTGTGACGCAGGAGCGGATCGGCTTGCCGTCGAGATGCACCGTGCAGGCGCCGCATTGGGCGACGCCGCAACCGTACTTCGTGCCGGTCAGGTTGGCTTCATCGCGCAGAAACCACAGCAGGGGCATGGCTGGATCGCCGTCGTAGCGGTGCTGGATGCTGTTGATGGTGAGGTCCGTCATGGGGGTTGCTCCAAGGACTGAAATTTTCAGTGAGCCGGATGATAATGCCGTCCACGCGACGGCATGATGTTGATCGTGCGATTCACGCGGACCGACATTCGATCCTCCGCAGATCCCTCGCCAGAGCCACTTGCGCAGCGGTCCGGGGCGAGAGTCCGACTTTATTTCTGCGGCCGCAGGCTTTATCATTCCACGCTTTCGCGTACCCAGTTGCTGCATTTTTCGAGAGTTCAAAGATTATGGTGAAGATTCGTCTGGCCCGTGCCGGCGCCAAGAAGCGTCCGTTCTACCACCTCGTGGCGACCGATAGCCGGTCCTCGCGCGACGGCAAGTTCATCGAGCGTCTGGGTTATTACAACCCGAACGCGAAGGGCGGCGAGCAGCGTCTCGTCGTCGATACCGCGCGCATCGCGCACTGGGCCAGCAATGGCGCGCAGATTTCCGAGCGCGTGGCCTTCCTCGTGAAGGGCGCCCCGGCTGCCGCTCCGGCAGTCTGAGCGAGCAAGATGATGCGCCGCGTGACGCTCGGTCGCGTCGCCGGTGTGTTCGGCATCAAGGGCTGGGTCAAGATCGCATCGAACACCCGCCCGGCGGAAAACATCCTGAATTATCCGCGCTGGTGGCTGGGCGCGGATGAAGGTTTCGAAGCCAGGCTGATCGACAGCCGCGCGCAGGTCAATGGCATCGTCGCCCAGGTTTCCGGACGCGACGGGCAGCCGGTCACGGATCGCGATATCGCGGCCCGGATGGTCGGGCTGGAAATATCCGTCGATCGCGCCGAGCTGCCGCCGGCATCGCCCGGCAGTTATTACTGGGCCGATCTGATCGGACTGGACGTGTTCTCGAAGAACGACGAGCCGCTCGGTCGCGTATTCGAAGTGATCGACAACGGCGCACAGGACGTGCTGGTTATGAAGGACGGCGAGGTCGAGAGACTGATCCCGTTCGTCAAGGACACAATCATCGTCTCGGTCGATCTGGCGGCGCAGCGCATCGTCGCCGACTGGTCGCCGGACTATTGAGCTGACCGTGAAGATCGAGGTTTTGACCTTGTTCCCGGAGTTCGTGGAACAGGTCGTGAAAGTCGGCATTCCCCGCAAGGCGGTGGAGGCCGGGTCGCTGGAACTGCATGCGCGCGATATCCGCGACTACAGCGACAGTGGCGACCGCCGGGTCGACGATCGGCCCTACGGCGGCGGGCCGGGCATGGTCATGGAGCCCGGGCCATTGGTCGCCGCGATCGAGGCGGCGAAGGCCGCGATCGGCAGGCCGGCAAAGGTTTTCGCGATGAGCCCGCAAGGCGCGCCGCTGACCCAGGCCTGGGTGCGACGGCTGGCGCAGGAAGAAGGACTGATTCTGGTGTGCGGCCGCTACGAAGGGCCGGACGAACGAGTGATGCAGGCCGTGGATGTAGAGCTGTCGCTGGGCGATTTCGTGCTGTCCGGTGGCGAGCTCGCGGCGATGGTGGTGATCGATGCGGTGGCGCGCTGGTTGCCCGGCGCGCTCGGGCATGAGGGTTCGGCGGAAGCCGATTCGTTCAGTGCCGGACTGCTCGATCATCCGCACTACACGCGGCCGCCGCTGTGGCGCGATGTGCCGGTGCCGGAAGTGCTGTTGTCCGGCGACCATGGCAAAGTGGCGCGCTGGCGTTTGCAGCAGGCCCTGGGTGCGACGTTTCTGAAGCGCCCGGATCTTCTGGAGAAGCTGGACTTGAGCAGTACCCATGCCGAGCTGCTGCGAGAGTTTCTCGCAGAAGCCTCCGGTGAGAAAAACTAAAGACTGAGGTGACAACGTGGCAAACATTCCCAACATCATTCAGGTTCTCGATGCAGAAACGATGGCCGGCAAGGTCATCCCCGACTTCCGTCCCGGCGACACCGTCGAGGTCAAGGTCAAGGTCAAGGAAGGCGATCGCGAGCGTCTCCAGGCTTTCGAAGGCGTCGTCATCGCCAAGCGTTCGCGCGGCGTGAACTCGGCGTTCACCGTGCGCAAGATTTCACACGGCGAAGGCGTGGAGCGCGTGTTCCAGACCTACAGCCCGCAGGTCGCGGAAGTCACCGTCAAGCGCCGCGGCGACGTCGCCCGCGCGAAGCTCTACTACCTGCGTGGCCGTGCCGGCAAGTCGGCGCGCATCAAGGAAAAGCTGGGCTGAGCGGACGAAAGTCCGAGACCAGAAAACCCCGCCACGGCGGGGTTTTTTTGTGGCCGGCCCGAAGGACCTCAGCGTGCTGCTTCGCCGCCGACCGGACCCCAGAACACGACCCACGCCGTGAAATCCGTCGAGAAATTATCGAAGCGGTGCTCGATTCTTGCGCCGACGAAAAATGCGTCGCCCGGCTTGAAGCTATGACGAACCCCGGCGATCACGATCTCGCCAACCCCGGCGTGGACGATGTAGATCTCATCGCGGGTATGCGGCGTTTGGGGATCATGCCCGGCCGGTGCGTAGTAGCCGAGCGTCATCGTGCCGTGAGAAAAGGCTTCCGCGTAACGATCGCCCTCGGGCCACTTGGCCGTCGGCGAGCCCGGAATGCGTGCGAGCAAATCGGCGAGCGAGGCCTTCATGCCCAGTCTCCTCTCAGGGCAGCACGCGCACGGCGCCAATGTAGCGCTTCGGCCACGGTGTTTCGTCGCTGCGCGTCCTCGTGACCTGCTTGCCGCTGGCCGGCGCGTGCACCATCCAGTCGTCGCCGAGATAGATCGCGACATGCATCGACGAGTGCTTACGGTCGGCGAAGTGGTAGAACAGCAGATCGCCGACGCGCGCGTCGGCGTAGTCGATTTTCGCGCCGGCCTTCATCAGTTCCGACGTGCTGTGCGGCAATTCGACTCCGGCCTGCGCGTAGGCGTATTGCACCAGGCCGCTGCAATCAAAGCCGTTGCGGTCGCTCCCGCCATAGCGATAGGGCACGCCAACCTGACCGAGCGCGGTTTCGATCACCGCACGCCGCGTCGCCGTCGACTCTTTCGAGCCGGGGCCGGCGCAGGCAGCGAGGCTCGCAACGACGATCACGGCGATGAGGCGGAGCATGCCCCGAGTTTGCCAGTTCTGTCCGCGAACGGCAGTTATGGATGCTCGAAAAAAACCGCCGCCCGCGCCGTATTGCTGGCGGCGAGCGGCGGCCGATGCTTTCAGCTGCTGCGCGGACGACTCAATGCTCGCCGAGCTCGTCCAGATACTTCTCGGCATCGAGTGCCGCCTGGCAGCCGGTGCCGGCTGAGGTGATGGCCTGCCGGTAGACGTGATCCATGACGTCGCCGGCGGCGAACACGCCGTCGACGCTCGTCGCGGTCGCGCCGCCCTCATTGCCGCTCTTGACCTTGATGTACCCGCCAGCCATGTCGAGTTGACCCTCGAAGATCGCCGTGTTCGGCGAATGGCCGATCGCGATGAAGACACCGCTCAAGTTGATATCGCGCGTGCTGCCGTCGACAACGTTCTTCACGCGCATGCCGTTGACGCCGGTGGCGTCGCCGAGGACTTCGGCTAGCGAGGAATTCCAGATGATCTCGACCTTGCCTTCCGCCTGCCGCTTGAACAGCTTGTCGTGCAGAATCTTCTCGCCTTTGAACTTGTCGCGGCGGTGCACGACCGTGACTTTCGTCGCGATGTTGGCGAGGTACAGCGCCTCTTCGACGGCCGTATTGCCGCCGCCGATCACCGCAACTTCCTGGCCCTTGTAGAAGAACCCGTCGCAGGTCGCGCACGCCGAGACGCCCTTGCCGCGGAACGTTTCTTCCGAGGGGAGGCCGAGGTATTTCGCGCTCGCACCAGTGCAGATGATCAGCGCGTCGCAGGTGTACTCGGCTTCGCCGCGCAGCTTGAACGGCCGCGTCTTCAGGTCGACCTCGTGGATGTGATCGTAGATGTACTGCGTGGCAAAACGCTCGGCATGACGGCGCATGCGATCCATCAGGTCGGGCCCTTGCAGGCCTTCAACGTCGCCGGGCCAGTTGTCGACCTCGGTCGTCGTCATCAGCTGGCCGCCTTGTTCGACGCCGGTGATCATGACCGGCTTGAGATTGGCGCGCGCGGCGTAGACCGCTGCGGTGTAGCCCGCCGGGCCCGAGCCCAGGATGATCAGCGGGTGATGGTTGCTCATGCGTGTTCTCTCTTATTCTTGTGGGCCGAAAAGCCTGGGGCCGGTTACCCGGCCCCGTCTTTGCTGCCGGATGCCGGATTCTTACAGGGCGTCGGCGTGCTTGGCGAGGTAGTCGGCGACACCCTGGGTATCGGGCTTCATGCCCGCATCGCCCTTCTTCCAGCCCGCCGGGCAGACTTCGCCGTGCTGCTCGGTGAATTGCAGCGCGTCGATGACGCGCAGCAGGTCGTCGACTTCACGGCCCAGCGGCAGGTTGTTGACGATCTGATGCTGAACGATGCCTTCCTTGTCGATCAGGAACGAGGCGCGCAGCGCAACACCGTCTTCGGGATGGGCGATGCCGTAAGCCTTGATGATCTCGCGCGAAACATCGGCGACCATCGGGAAGCCGACCTCACCGATGCCACCCTTGTTGACCGGCGTCGAGCGCCAGGCGTAGTGCGTGAACTGCGAGTCGAGCGAAACGCCGATCAGCTGCACGCCAAGTGCCTCGAACTGCTTGAGGCGGTTGTTGTGCGCGATGATTTCGGACGGGCAGACGAACGTGAAGTCCAGCGGCCAGAAGAACAGGGCGACGTACTTCTTGCCCTTGAATTGCGAGAGCTTGAAGTTATCGACGATGGAGCCGTCGCCGAGGACGGCGGCAGCGGTGAAATCGGGGGCGGGGCGGCCAACGAGTATGGACATGGAATGCTCCTGAGAGTGAGGGGAAAGGTTGGGGTTTTGCTTCTTTGCGGCTCCTGCGCGAAGAGTCGCGATGAGCCTCGTTTCGAACCGGCATCTTAGGTGCCGGGGAACGTCATAGCCAGACAATTGTCCTTATTCGCGGCATAGGCGACATCTATGCGATCGGCTCCGCACTCCTTCTGCTCCGGGCCGCATGCGATACTCGGCCAATCCCGTTTTTGACCCTCTTTTCGGCCCTCTTTTTCGGACTAATACTGCGATGAGCGAAACCCTTTCCCCGATCGTGCGTGTGTTCGGCTGGATTTGGACCTTGGTCGTGTTCTTCTACCGCACGGCGATCGTATTGCTGCTGATCGTCATCGGCTTCACGATCTGGGGCGGCGGACGCGCGTCGCAGCAGCGCATCGAGCAGAACCAGCCGCTCGCGCTCATTCCGACCGGTACGATCTCCGAGCAAATCGACCAAGGCCGCGGCCGCAGCTTCCTGCGGCAGTTCAGCGACTCGAAGCCATCGCAGGTGCTGCTGCGCGATCTGATCGAGTCGCTCGACAAGGCCGCGACCGATGCGCGCATTCCGTTCGCGGTATTGAAGCTCGACGATCTCGACGGCGCCGGCCTGCCGCAGCTTGAGGAAATCGCCGTGGCGATGCGCAAGTTCCGCGCGGCCGGCAAGCCGATCTATGTCTACGGCGAGTCCTTCGATCAGCGCCAGTATTATCTCGCCGCGCAGGCCGACGAGATTTCGCTCGATCCGATGGGTAACGTGCTGCTCGAAGGCTTGAGCGTCTACACCAATTATTTCAAGGACGCGCTCGACAAGCTCGGTGTCGAGGTCAACATCTTCCGCGTCGGTGAGTTCAAGTCGGCGGTCGAGCCTTATGAGCGTAACGACATGTCGCCCGAGGCGCGGACCGCGAACCAGGCATGGCTCGGCGATCTCTGGAAAAACTACGGTGCGACGGTCGGTACGGCGCGCGCCCTGACGCCGGACGCGGTTGATCGCTATATCGCCGGCCTGAGCGCGGGGCTGGCGAAGCACGAAGGCGACGCTGCGGCTTACGCGCTCGAAGCCAAGCTGGTCACGCGCATCGAGACCCAGGCGGAATTCCGCAAGCGCATGGTCGACAAGGTGGGCGAGGACAAGACGCACGGCTCGTTCCGGCAGATCGACTCGGAAAGCTATCTCGCGTCCGCGAACTCCGAAAGCAGGAAGAAGGCGCCGACGAGCAAGATCGCGCTCGTGGTCGTCCAGGGCGAAATCGTCGACGGCGAGGGCGACGAGAACAACGCGGGCGGCGACACCATCGCCGACCTGCTCGATCAGGCGCGGCGCGACGAGGATGTCGAAGCGGTTCTGCTGCGTGTCGACTCCCCAGGCGGCAGCGTCATCGCGTCGGAAAAAATCCGCCGCGGCGTGCAGGCGCTGCAGGCCGACGGCAAGCCGGTGGTGGCGTCGATGTCGACACTCGCCGCGAGCGGCGGCTACTGGGTGTCGATGGAGGCCGATCGAATCTGGGCCGAGCCGACCACCATCACCGGCTCGATCGGCATCTTCGGCATGATTCCGACGATCGCCGAGCCTTTGAACAAGCTCGGCGTCCATACCGATGGCGTCGGCACCACGCCGCTGGCTGGCGCGTTCCGCATCGACCGGCCGCTGTCGGCCGAGGTCAGGACGATCTTCCAGAGCCAGATCGAAAAGGGCTACCGCAACTTCATCGAAGGCGTTGCCAAGGGCCGCGACATTCCGGTGGCGCAGGTCAATTCGATTGCGCGCGGCCGCGTCTGGAGCGGCAAGGCTGCTAAGGAGCTTGGCCTGGTCGACGACCTCGGCGGACTGGCCGAAGCTGAAGTAGCGACTGCAAAGCTCGCGAAACTCGAAGAAGGCAGTTATCGCCTCTTCGAGATGCAGCCGGATCGCAATTACTTCGCGCAGTTTTTCGGCCGCTTCTTCGGCGGTGCCAGGCTCGGAGTCGGTGCCCTGGCACAGCTGCTCCCGAGCGGCGCGCTCGGCGCACAGGCCGTCGAACTCGCGCAGGCGCTCGCGCGGCTCGACGATCCGCAAGGCGTCTATGCCTACTGCTTCTGCACGCCGGTCCTCGCCGGACGCAGGCGCTGATGCGGCATGCGGTTCTTGCCGGCGTCCGCCTGCATTACCTGGAGGCGGGCAGCGGCGCGCCGCTGGTGCTTCTGCATGGTATCGGTGCGAGTTTCGACGATTGGGAATTCCAGATCCCGGCATTCGCCAAGCACTTCCGGGTAATCGCGCCGGACCTGCGCGGCTTCGGCAAGAGCGAACGCGCAGGCGACTACAGCGTCGAGCAATTCGCCGCCGACGTCTGGGCGCTGCTGGACCAACTCGGCATCGAGCGCATCAGCCTCGTCGGCCACTCGATGGGCGGCGCCGTCGCGTTGCAGATGGCGGTCGACCAGCCCGAGCGCATCGCGCGTCTCGTGCTCGCCAACACGCTGCCGAGTTTCCGCGCGAATACGCTGGCCAAGCGCATGCTGTTTGCGACGCGCTACGCGACGATGGGCCTGCTCGGCCCGCGCCGGCTGGCGAGCGCGATCTCGCGCAAGCTGTTTCCCGGCGCCGATCAGGCGGCGTTGCGCGCGCGCGTGACGCAGCGTGGCGAGGACAACGACCGTGGCGTCTATCTCGAAACGATTCGCGGACTGGTCGGCTGGGCGGTGGACGATCGCCTCCAGGTTCTGACGATGCCGACGCTGGTCATCGCTGCGGAGTTCGATTACTTCCCATGCGGTGATGCGATGGCCTTCGCTGCGGCCTTGCCGAACGGCAAGCTGAAGATTTTCCCAGGCGTCCATCACGCGCTGCCGCTCGAAGCGCCCAAGGTTTTCAACGCGGCCGTGTTGAGTTTTCTGCGACCGCGCACGCGACGCGCGCAGCCCGTCGCAAAAAAAAATATCGAGCGCTGCGTCAGGCGATAAAGCGCATCGACAGATCGACCGCGCGCAGATGTTTCGTGATCGCGCCGATCGAGATGCGATCCACGCCGGTTTCCGCGATGGTGCGCACGTTGTCGAGCGTGGCGCCGCCCGAATACTCGATCAGTGTCTTGCCGCCGCGCGCGCGATGCGCGCGGGTCAGCATGACGGCCTCGCGCAGATCGGCGTCGGCGAAATCGTCGACCAGCAGCAGATCGACATCGGCAGCCAGCGCCGCTTTCGCCTCGCCCATGTTTTCTGCCTCGGTCATCAGCGGCACTCCGGCATTCAGCGCCCGCGCATTCGCGATTGCCGCCGTGATTCCGCCGGCCGCCGCGATATGGTTTTCCTTGATCAGGATGCCGTCGTAAAGCCCGATGCGGTGGTTGATGCCGCCGCCGCAGACCACCGCGTACTTCTGCGCGTTACGCAAGCCCGGCAGCGTCTTGCGGGTGTCGACAATCGCCGCCGATGTTCCGCGAACGGCCTCGACATAACGGCGGACCGCCGTCGCCGTGCCGGACAAGGTCTGAAGAAAATTGAGCGCCGTGCGCTCGCCGGTCAGCAATCCGCGCGCCGGACCGGTCAGCGTGAACAGCGTCTGATCGGGTTCGACGGTGTCGCCTTCGGCAACCTGCCAGCAGACGACGATGCCGGCGTCGATGCCGACAAACACTTCATCGACCCAGGGTCGCCCGCAGATCACGGCGGCTTCGCGCGAGATCACGCGGGCTTCCGCCCGCTGGCCGGCGGGCACCAGTCGCGCCGTGATATCGCCACTGCCAATGTCCTCGGCAAGCGCGCGCTGAACGACCAGAGCGACATCGGCGGGCGTATTGGGAAGCGGCATGCGCGGGTCCTGCGGCGGAAAGGGCAGCGCCAGTTTAACTGGCCGGGCACTGCCCCCAAAAAAAGCGGGCGTGTGCCGACCGCACACGCCCGCTATCGAAACTCGCGGCGGTTTAGTGATCGTGTTCCAGCGCCGCCTGTTGCGCAGTCAGCAGATTCGAGGCGAAGCTGCCCTTGACTTTGACGATGACGCCAACGGCGAGGCCGCCGAAGAATTGCTGCGCCGTGGCCGATGTTTCGTCGATGCTGTAGGTCGCGGAGGCGGCATCGACATTGATGCCGTCGATGACCAGCGTTTTGGCAGTGGCATCGAAGCTGTCGACCGCGCCCTGAAGCGCGTCGGCGGCGCCCTTCTGCTGACGTTCGATCTTGCTCGCAGTGATCGTCGTCCCGGCCCGGGTGAAGCCAACCTCGACGAAATCACCGACTACCAGCCCGGTAAAGGTGAACAGCCGGTTGTCGTCGCGATCATCCCGGAATACCGTTGCGTCCGCGACCTGGACCACTACACCGAGCACGGTGAAGGTTTTCGCCGTGCTGTCGATCGCCGTGATCGCCGCCTCGATGCGCCCCCGCACGCCACCGGAACCACCGCCAGAGCCATCGTCCGACCCGTTGCTGAATTTGACCTTGCGCGCCTGGAGCGCGCCATCGGCTGCAATCGCGCCTTCCACCTCGACCTTGACGCCGGGTGCGAACGTGGCCGCCGTGCCGCCGACATAGGTCGTGTTGCCATCGACGCGGACCAGCGAGGCGTTGATGTGGAAGCTGCCGCGATCGGCTGCGACATCGAGGATCAGACCTTCCAGCTCGGCCTCGTCGCCGTTGTTGGCATCGCCAAGGTCATTTTCCTGCTTGACCTTGGTCGCCACCAGAATGCCGGCGGCAAGATTGCCTTCCACTTCGACGAACACGCCGTTGGCCGGCGCGAAGCCGCTCGGTTGCAGGGTCGCGGTGGCGTAGTCGACAACCTGTGTGCCGATGTTGAAGCGCTTGGCGGCCGTATCGATGGCGTCGATCGGGCCGCGCACCTGCACGTTGCTTTCGGGTGCCTCCTTTTTCACGAAACTGGCCTGCAGCGAGTTATCGGCATTGCGGTTGCCGCTGACCTCGACGAAGTCGCCAACCACCAGCGCCGCGAGATCGGCGAGGCCGACGTAGATCGTCGTCTGGTCGACGTGCACGGTCTGGCCGAGTGCTTCAAAGATATTGGCGACGGTGTCGATCGCGGTGACCGCACCGCTGAGTTCGGCTTCGAAGTCGACGACGTCGGCGCTGTGGTTGCCGTTGTTGTCGACCCGGCCCTTGACGGTCACGCGCTGGCCGACGCTGAGATCGTTCTGGTTATGGCCACCGCCGCCATTGATCCGGATATCGGCCTTGCTGGTATCGAAGTGCACGCCGTCGACGATGACGCTGCCGAAGCCGGTGACCGTGCCGTGCGCGACCATCGCCTTCGACGTGGTCGTCGGCGCGATGGGGCTGGAACCGCCGCCACCACAGGCCGCGACGATCAGGCCGGCCAGGAGGCCGGCGACGAGAAACTTTTTCATGTTTTTCTCCTGCATGAGGGATCAAGGGGCCTGACGGTCAACCGATATTGAAGCGCGAGTGAACGACGTCCGGCATTGGGACAACGGGTCTGCCGATGATTTATTCCGTTGCCCGAAAAATATTTTTGTCGCGTCGGCAGTGCCGGCGCCGAGTGTGGTTATTCTTGGGCCGGTGTCACCGCACCAACCTGACGCTGAACCTGAATCGACCGCCGGAGCGCCACATGACTGTGCAAATCTTCAGCAGGCTGATGACCGGCCTGGCGCTGCTCGCGCCGGGCGTGCCGTTTGCGGCAGAAACCCTGCCGGGATTGCAGCTGTCGGCAGGCGTCGATTACTCAAGCGGTGATTACGGCCAGACCACGTCGACCGAAGTTTTCGTCGTGCCGGTTTCGGCGCGACTGACCTGGGGTGCGTGGTCGCTGCGAGCATCAGTGCCGTATGTCACGGTTCGTGGCCCGGCGGATATCAGCGTCATCGTCGATGACGGTGGCGGCGACGGCGGCAGCCCCAACAGTGGGTCTGGCAGCCGCAGTTCCGGGTCCGGCAGTTCCGGCTCTGGCGGTTCTGGCTCTGGCAGCGGTGATGGCACGCCCACACCCACGGTGTTCAGCAGCAGCCGCAGCGTCTCCGGCATCGGCGATTCCAGCCTCGCGCTCACCTATTCATTCGACGCCATCGCCGAGTCGCCGGTCTATGTCGACCTTACCGGGCGGATCAAATTTGCCACCGGCCGCGAGAGTGTCGGTCTCGGCTCAGGCACCACCGACTACTTCAGCACCAGCGAGCTCGGCTGGGATGCCGGCACTGGCGGGGTCTACGTCAACGGCGGGCGGCGCTTTCTTGGCAGCAGCACCGTGCCGCGCGTCGATGGCTGGCAGTGGGGCGCCGGCGCCTGGTGGGCCGCCACACCCGCCGTGGAACTTGGCGTCAATTATTCGGGCCGCGATGCCTCGGTGGCCGGCGGCAAAAAAGCCGGCGCGGCCGAGGCCAGCGTGAAGCTGAAGGTCGCGCGGGATTGGCAGATGGTCGCGTACGGCGGCGCCGGTCTGTCGAAGGCTAGCGCCGACTACACGGGCGGCCTGACGCTGATCTGGCACGCGACCGGCCGCCGGAACTGAGCGGCCTATTCTGATTCCGGCGCGCGCCACTGGCGCTGGATCAGTTCGCGTTCCTCAGCCGCGTCGATCGCACCGCCCCCGCCGAGGCGATCCATCGCCCCGTCGATCAGCTCGCTGGCCCCGGCGGCGTGAAAGCCACGGTCGACGGCAACGGTGCGGTCGAAGGCCACAACCTGCCATTGTTCGCCCGCACGGCAGGCCACTCCCTCTTCGGCGCCGCGCGCCCGGTTGCGGGCGTAGACGCGGCAATAGCGGCCATCGCCGGCGCGGAAACTCAGCAACACGCGCGTTGCGCCAAGGCCTTCGCCAACGTCGCCGCTGCGGCTGGATTCAAGTGCGAGCGTGAGCACCGGGTCGGCCGCCGCCGCGCTCGGCGGCATCGCCGCCGCCGGGCCACGCGCAAGCCGCAGGCTAGCCCAATGGCCGATCACGACGCCGCAGACGCCGGCCGCGAGCGCCGCAGCAAAAAGCGCCTGTCGGCGCGTCCGATCCGCGCGCGGCCGCAGTGTCGTCGCCGGCAGCGGCGCGCCGTCGAGGATATGCCGGGCCAGTGGGTCGGCTGCTGTGATCGCCGATAAGGCGAAAGCCTCGCGGATGCGGACGTCGGCCGCTCGCAGACGCTCCACGCGCAGCCGCGCACCGGGGTCATCGCGCAGCGCCTGCTCGACGGCCGCGCGCTTCTGGTCATCGAGCGCGCCGTCGATCAAGGCGCCCAGAATTTCGTCGTTCAATTCCATCATCGCGTCACTCCTTGCCGACCCTGCGCCGTGTTCGTGTGCCTTCATCCAGACTTGCCGCGAGTCTGGCGCGTGCCCGCGCCAGACGGCTCATGATTGTGCCGACCGGCACCTCGAGAACCCCGGCCGCCTGCTGGTACGACAGCCCATCCAGCACCACCAGCACGATGACCATGCGCTGCTCCTCGGGCAGCGCCTGCAGCGCGACCCGCATCTCCGCCCACTGCAGCTGATGAAACATCACTTCGCGGCCGTCGTCGCCGGCCAGCTCCATCACCGCGTCCAGCGGCTCGGCGCGTCGGCGGTGTGCCCGCAACTCGTCGCGCCAGAGATTCTGGATGATGCGGTACATCCAGCTGCCCAGCTCCGTGCCTTGCTGCCAGGCGTCGGCGTGACGCAGCGCTCGCTCGACTGCCGCCTGCACAAGATCCTCCGCGTCGTGATGCGTGCGGCTCAAGGCCAGCGCAAAGCGGCGCAACTGCGGCAGCAGGTCAACAAGGTCCCGCCGGAAATCCGCCATGTCCTCCACCTGCGCTCCACCACAACAACGATCGACCGTGCGATTTATTCCGCCCGGCTTGTTCTTTCGGTAGTGTAGGGGCTATGAAGCGACATTTTCCGGCGTGGCACAGGGCGGCAGTGTTCGCGACTTCGCCGTGCCTGCGCGCTGTGCTGGCAGGCGTCGGCTTGCTGATCGGCAGCCCGGCCTGGCCCCATGAGGAAGGGCTGCACAGCGAGCGTGAAACCGAAGCGCGCAGCGAGTCGCATGGTCCGCGCGAAGCACACGAGATTCGAGATCCGATGGCCCGCGACGGCTCGGGCAAGGACTCGTCGGACGACGGCCGTTCAGAGTCGGGGCGCGGATCGGAGTCCGAAGAGCGCGAGGGTGGCGACCGAAACGCGAGTGTCGATCCCGCAAACCGTCCCGGTGCCGAGCGCATCAACATCGAGCGCGACGCAGCAGGGCGCGAGCGCCGTCCCGGCGAGGTCTTGATGGTCGGCCGCCCTGAGGCCGTTGCCGAAGTGCGTGCGGCCGGCTACGGGGTAATCGCCGAGCGACCGCTGGCGGCGTTTGGCGAGACCGTGGCGCGCCTTCGTGTCCGGCTCGGCGAATCGGTGGAGCAGGCTGTGCCGAGAATCCAGGCATTGGCGCCAGACGCCAGCGTTGCCCCCAATCATGTCTATCGCCTGTCCCAGGATGGCCCGAGCAGCGCCATCGGACGGCCGGTCGCAACCATCGCCAATGCCTCCGCCGCTCTGGTTGGGGTCATCGATGCCGGCGCCGATCCGGCCTGGGGGACGCTGACCCGTGCGATCGTACGCACTCAGGGCTTTGCGGCCGGCGGCTATGCGCCGCGCACGCACGGCACGGTGGTTGCCGAGATTGCCTCGGCCGGCGGCGCAAGTCTGGCCGTTGCCGATGTGTTTGGCACCGACGAAGAAAACCGCCTCGTTGCGCCGGGCGAGGCTATCGCCAGCGCCATCGACTGGCTGGTCGCAGGATCGGTGCGCGTCGTCAATATCAGCATCGAGGGACCCGAAAATCAGGTGCTCGCTCACGTCATCCGGCGCGCTATTGCCCGCGATGTCGTGATCGTGGCGGCGGCCGGCAATGGCGGCCCGGCGGCGCCCCCGGCGTATCCGGCTGCCTATCCAGGTGTCATCGCGGTGACCGCCGTCGACGAACAAGGGCAGGTGTATCGACGCGCCAATCGCGGCGACTACATTGCCTTCGCTGCGCGCGGCGTGCACATCGAAAGCCGCTATGGCGCTACAGCACCGCAGACCCTGTCCGGCACCTCGTTTGCCGCGCCCGTGGTTGCTGCGGCCATCGCCAGCAAAATGGGCGGTTCACGGCATGTCAACGCACAGGAGGCCTTGGCGGTACTCCGGTCGGAAGCAAGGGATCTGGGTGCACCCGGATGGGACCCAATCTACGGCTGGGGTCAGATCGGTACGCCGTCATCGTCGCAGTCGCCGCATCCGCCCTGATCCCGCTGTCCGTGATTCGTGGGTTGGGCTGCGAAGCGAGCGCGCACGGCAACCACCGTAGTTACATCAGCGCTTTCTGGATCGGTGCAGCGATGGCCGCCGGCAATTCGATCTGCCGTGCCCGCAGTTGTCGGAGGTAAGCCCTGATCGCCGCAGTGACGATGGTTCGGGCATGGACATCCTGCACGCAGACCACGTCGGCATAACCACCGCGCAGCAGGGATGCCTGCACCGAGTGCAGCGCCTCGGTTCCGGCAATCACGATGGTCGACAGGAACAGCGATTTCAGCGCCGGGCGTTCGAGCCGCGGGAACCATTTTTCGTGGTCTTCGGCATCCACCAGAATCACGTCGTAGTGATCCGCCAGCGTTTTATTGCCTTCGAGATCGCGATGACTGCGGCAATACATCCGCACCTCGATTGCCGGGAGCATGTCGATCGCGGCGTGCCATAGCTCGGCGATTTTTGCCGGGGAAAAATCCAGTAGAAGCACGCGAACCTGCGGCGTCGCATGCGTCGGCGCCGCAGTGCCAGGAGGTCGACTCATCGATAGCTTCCTCGTCCAGAAAAAGCGGTCCCCGCCGGCTTTGCGCAAAAAGACATTTCCGAACTCATTCGTGATATTCAAAGCAAATCGCGTCATCACTGATACTCACGTCAAACTGTGGTTCGTCCGCCTGCATCACCGCCCGTACCCTTTCTCCACTAATCCTGAACTTGCGTGTATCACTGCGCCCGAGATGACGTTGACTCCGAACCAGGCATTCGTTGTCCGACCATTTGCTGTCCAGCGGCGTAACCACGGCAATCGGAAGACCCGGATGCGACTCGCGCAACGCTAGCGCGGACTGAATCGCTGCGAAGCCGTCGCTGCCGCCGTCGTCGACAACGACCAAGCCGTCGCACTCGGCGATAGACGAAGCCCTGTCGGTAAATTTCGGCGTGGGACCGAGGCGCCCAAGCAGCGCCTCAATCCAGCGGACCCGCTCGTGCGACTCGCCCAGTACCAGCAGGTGGTTCATGCCGCCACCTGCATTGGCCAGATTTCGCGCTGCGCTACTTCGAGAGAACCGCGATCGACATCAATCTGCTCGGCGACGCACAACACGTTGCCAATCCGGACCGGCGGCCCGAGCCTGCGCGGTTTGTACCCGAGCCTGATTCCAAGTCTTTCCAGGCTGACAGTCGTGACCCAGACGAAGCGATGGACGTTGTAATCGCTCGCGCTGAGGATTGCCGTAGAAAGCAAGGTTCTGGATGCCTCACCAAGCGCAAAGCGTTGGTCGGAGGAGGCGGATTCGGCGGCAACGAACCGGCTTACTTCCCATGTATGCGAATCGCACGGCGGTTTGCCGTCTGCAAGCAGCTGACGGAAGTTTCGCTGGAGCATATATGGCCTGTTTGTCGGCCGCATGCGCCAGCTTGCTTCGACTTTTTGCGAACAGAGATTCTTCAGGATGAAGTAGATGCTGTGTTCGTCGTCGTACTCATCCGTTTCGAGACCATTATCCCGAGTCGGCTGCCATCCCAGCTTTTCGCAAATCACCTGATGCCGCAAGCGGAACATCGAGGTCGCAAGATCGCCGGAAATTGCACCCTCGCCAAGGCGACCGATGAAAAGCTTTTGCATGGATGTATCTCTCGCGCCAGATCCTTAAGTTGCGAGGAGACACCAAAAACAATGCTTGCTGACCTGTATGAACTTACAGGTAACGCATAGCAAACTGAAATATTTAAAGAAATATCCGACTTTTCGGCGAACGGGCGGCCGTTTCACTAACACTTAAAGAATTTTGCGCGGACCTACCTAATGCAGACTTTCGTGCGTCGCCGGAAGTTCTACTGCACGGAGCGCGTGCCTACTCAATTCGATCTCTCCGAGCGCGATGGCGCGTGCCACGATATTGTGGCGTCCGTTCACGCCGAGTTTTACGCCAGCGTTTTCGATATGGAACAGAACCGTGCGCTCGGAAATTTTCAGTCGGCTCGCGATCTGGGCCGATGTGCGCCCGTCCGCCACCCACATCAGGCAATCCTTTTCGCGCTCGCTTAGGTTATCCGTCACGACGGGTGCGCCATCACTGGTCAAAACAACACGTCGTATCGCGTCGTGCAGAACGCTCGCGAACCAGTGGGCGCGTGTCCTCAGCTCGTTTCGCCGATCAAGATCGGCGGAAATTGGGATTGATCCAGCCAGCGACAGCATGGCGATGTCACCGCGACGCCCGTAGACAGGGGCGGAGATGCCGTGAAGCAGTCCGTGGCTTCCAGCCTCATTGAAAAAACATTTAACCAGTTCACCGTCTCGTTTCACCTCGTCCCAGATCAACGGAAGCGAGGAGGCAAACGCGTGACTCACGAGGGGATCGATCTTCAGATACCCCATCGAGTCATATCGCTCACGCCAGGCCCGAGGATAGCCGCTGAGGCAGAAGTGATAGGGCTGTGTCAGGGAAACAGGGATGCGAACACCGTAGATGAAATATTCGAATCCGAGCGAAATTGCGATCTTGCGACACACCGAATGAACCCCCGGAACGTCGGAGGCATTTTGCATTTCTTCAGTCAGTCGTTGGCTGCAAATCACGTTCTGGACATCCGACGATGTTGAACAGTAAGAAACCGCGTTAATTAAGTTTCAGCCAATTACTACAGCAGAAACTCCAGCAGCGCCATCTGCGCCCAAAGACGATTTTCCGCTTCATCCCAAACCACACTCTGCGCTCCGTCGATGACCTCGGCGCTGACTTCCTGGCCGCGATGCGCGGGCAGGCAGTGCATGAAGATAGCGTCGGGCCTGGCTCGCGCCATCAGTGAGGCGTTGATCTGGAAGTCGGCGAATGCCGCAAAGCGGCGTTGCTGCTCGGCTTCCTGACCCATGCTGGTCCAGGTGTCGGTCACCAGCAAGTCGGCACCATTTGCAGCAAAACTCGCGCCATGCAGTATTTCGACGCTGCGGTCGGCGTGCTTGACCAGTTCGGGCAGTGGCTCGAAACCCTTGGGACTGGCGATGCGCAGATTGAAGTCGAACAACACGGCGGCTTCGATCCACGAATGACAGACGTTGTTGCCGTCGCCGATCCAGGCCGCAGTCTTGCCGCGAGGATCGCCGCGGTGCTCGAACCAGGTCTGCATGTCGGCCAGCAGCTGGCAGGGGTGGTGAAGATTCGACAGACCATTGATCACCGGCACGCGCGAATGCTGTGCGAGTTCGTCTTGATCGTCCTGTGAATCGTTGCGGATCATCACCGCGTCGCACATGCGCGAGAGCACGCGGGCGGTGTCGGCCAGCGGCTCGTCGCGGCCGAGCTGCGTGGTATCGGGATGCAGGAAAACCGCGTGGCCGCCGAACTTTGCCATGCCGACTTCGAAGCTGACGCGCGTGCGGGTCGAGTTCTTCGTGAAAATCATGGCGAGCGTGCGGCCAGCGAGCGGCCGCGCCTCGCCGAGGCCATTCTTCTTCAGCTCGATTGCGCGTTGCACGATCTTCCGCAGCTCGTCGGAACTGAAGTCGCTTAGCTTGAGGAAGTGACGCGTCATTACTGCGAATGCCTCCATAAAGAAATACGGGCCGCACCGGCGGCCCCGTGACTCTGGTTCATTGCAGCGCCCTTCTGGCGCAATCAAGCTTGACAGCCCGACCCTTCATGAACGGGCGCAACAATCATCCCAGATTCTTCTCGACGAAGTCCCAGTTGACCAGGCTCCAGTAATGCTCGAGATAGGTCGGGCGCGCGTTGCGGTAGTCAATGTAGTACGCATGCTCCCAGACATCGCAGGTGAGGAGCGGCTTGTCACCGGCAGTCATCGGATTGCCGGCGCCCTGCGTGCTGCTGATCGCCAACGTGCCGTCCGCCTTTTTGACCAGCCAGGCCCAGCCCGAGCCAAACGTGCCGATCGCGGCTTCGGTGAACTGCTTCTTGAAGTCTTCGAGGCCACCGAAGTTCTTGACCAACGCATCGGTCAGCTTCTTCCCCGGTGCGGCCTGGGTGGGCGTCAGGCAATGCCAGAAAAATGTGTGATTCCAGATCTGCGCAACGTTATTGAACAGCTTGCCCGACGATTTCTTGATGACATCCTCGATCGAGGCATTCTCGAACTCGGTGCCGACGATCAGCTTGTTTGCCGTGTCGACATAAGCCTTGTGATGCTTGCCGTAGTGATATTCGAAGGTCTCGCGAGACATATGCGGTTCAAGCGCCTCGCGGGCGTACGGCAGTTCCGGCAGGACGAAAGTCATGACAA
>JAYWBB010000030.1:0-7476 GCA_043781855.1 Nevskia sp.
CCCCCTCCGCAGTCTATCAGGGCGACTCAAGTTTCAAGTTGCCCCGCCAAATTTCTTTGTGAATTTTGCCCGCGCCCCGTGCCAAGACATTACGCCGACCAATCTGAGAAGTCATCAATGATCGGCACGCGACATCAACGAGAACGCCTACGGCCGTCACCGACAAAAGCGCCGAGGACTCGTCGGCTTCCTGGTCAAAGCGCGCGAGCGAGTTACCACAGACGTCTCAGCGTTGCGGACAAGCCGGTCCGCCCAATCGGCAGAAAACCGGCGAAACCGGGGGCATCAAGAAAGTCATTGCCGGAGGTCGGCTTCAGCAGACCAGCGGACGGCTGGAGCGAGACCGGGATATTATTCGCGGCCTAATTTCGGGTTCTGAGTGATCGGGATCACGTTTGCCCGATTGTTTTGTAGGCAAGATTGATCGGTCGATATGATCTGCGGTATCCCTGTTAGGCCCTTCTTTTTGAGGTTTAGAGAATAAATACGTCGCGTATCGGCATAGTTTTCAGCGAAGGCGGCAAAATCATCGACGGGTCGGCAGACGGGGGTTTTCATTGATCAGTTTTGCAGCCAATTCGACGGAGAACCGGACCGCGAACGCGGCCTCGCTACGCGCGAAATATCGGACATTCCCCGTGTCCGTTACCGCCGCGTTTTCCGAAATCGCGCGTGTTCATGCAGACCGTATCGCCTTGAGCTGCGGTGACCGGCAGCTCAGCTACGCGGAACTCGAAGCCCGCTCGAATTCAATCGCCCACGGCCTGATCGATCGCGACGTGCGGCCGGGCAGCACGGTCGGTCTGTACATGCAGCGCTCGCCGGAAGCCATCGCCGCAATTCTCGGCATCCTCAAGACGGGCGCGGCCTACGTGCCGTTCGATCCGTCCTATCCGTCGCAGCTGCTTAAGTTCATTTACGCCGACAGTGCGCCTGCGTTGATGCTGGTGCAGCCGGCCCTGCTCGAGGAAAGCGGGATCGACGCATTTTGGGATGGGCCGGCGCTCGATGTCGCCATTGACTTCAAAGCTTCGTCGTCGGAACAGCCCGCGCGGGAGCTGCCGACGATCGCACCTGAGGCACGCGCCTACGTCATGTACACCTCCGGCTCCACCGGCCGGCCCAAGGGCGTGCAGATTCCCCACCGCGCCGTGTTGCGTCTGGTGATCGAAAACGACTTCGCGCATTTCGGCCCCGAGGAAGTGATTCTGCAACTCGCGCCGCTGGCGTTCGATGCTTCGACGTTCGAGATCTGGGGCGCGCTCCTGCACGGCGGCCGGCTGGCGATCGTCCCCGCCCCCAAGCCTTCGCTCGACCAGATCGCACGGGCCATCGCCGAGCAGCAGGTGACGACGGCCTGGCTGACGGCGGGCCTGTTCCATCTGATGGTCGATCACCAGCTCGCGGGACTGAAGCCGCTGCGCCAGCTTCTGGCCGGCGGTGACGTGCTCTCCGTGGCGCATGTCGAGCGCGCGCTGCGGGGGCTACCGGACTGCCGCCTCATCAACGGCTACGGCCCGACCGAGAACACTACGTTCAGCTGCTGCTACACGATCCTGCGGCCACTGCCGCCGGGGCCGATCGCGATCGGCACCGCGATCCGCAACAGCGAGGCGCTCATTCTCGATGCAGCACTTCAGCCGGTCGCCATTGGCGCCGACGGCGAGTTGTTCGTCGGCGGTCCCGGCCTGGCACTCGGCTACCTGAACCGGCCGGAACTCGATGCCGAACGCTTCATCGCGCATCCCTTCGACACGACTCCCGGCGCGCGCCTCTACCGCACCGGCGACCGCGTGCGCCGCCGCGCCGACGGCAACATCGAATTCCTCGGCCGCGTCGACCGGCAGGTCAAGATCAACGGCAAGCGCGTCGAACTCGATGAGATCGAAGCGACCCTGCGCCGTAGCGGCCTCGTTGGCGATGCCGCGGTGACCGTCTTTGCTGGCGCCGCCGGCCAGCGCCGTACCGCCGCGTTCGTAACCCCGCCGGCCGATGCGCCGCTGGCGCTCGACGCGCTGCGCGAATTCCTGCGCGAGCAGCTGCCGGATTACATGCAGCCCGCGTCGATCACCGTGCTCGACGTGCTGCCGTTGTCGCCAACCGGAAAGGTCGACCGCGCGAAGCTGCCGGTGCCGACCGGCCCCGATCCCTCGGCGCGGGCGCCGCGCACTGCGCCGGCAAACGCGCTGGAAGCGGGACTGCTGCGCATCTGGCAGCAGGCGCTCGGCACCGAGGCGGTCGGAGTCGACGACAACTTCTTCGACATCGGAGGCACCTCGCTACAGATGCTGAAGGTACATGCGGCAATCCAGTCGGAACTCGGGCGTTCGCCGACGCTGGTCGATCTGTTCACGCATACGCGTATCCGCGCGCTGGCCGCGTGGCTCGCGCGCCCGGCAACGGACGCGACGAATGCGGTGACGCGCGCGCAGACGCTCGACGCGCTGGAGCGCGCACGCCGACAGAGTGCAGCACTCGCAAAGGCGCGCCCGACACCACGGACCCCGCCGTCACGGACACCGACACGATGAACGCGAACGCGGGCGCACCGGCGATGGCTGCGGGAACCACGAACATCGTCAACGGCATCGCGATCATCGGCCTCGGTGCGCGCCTGCCGGGCGCGAAGAATGTGGCGGCGTTCTGGCGCAATCTCTGCAACGGTGTGGAATCGATCACGCAGTTCACCGACGCCGAATTGCAGGACAGCTTCGACGCCGAGACCCGCGCCGCGCCGAACTTCGTGAAGGCGCGGCCGATCCTCGAAGACGTCGACCAGTTCGATGCCGAGTTTTTCGGCATGTACGCGAAAGAAGCCGAGCTGACCGACCCGCAGCATCGCGTGCTGCTCGAATGCGCCTGGGAAGCGCTCGAGGACGCCGGCTACGATCCGGCGCAGGTGCGCGGCGCGATCGGCGTCTACGCCGGTTCGAGCATCAATACTTATTTCCTCAAACATGTGCTCAAGGATCGCCGGACGATCGACGAGTTCACGAGCAACTATCAGGTCGGCAGTTATCCGATGCTGCTCGGCGCCGGCCAGGATTTCACCGCGTCGCGCATCGCCTACAAGCTCGACCTGCGCGGCCCGGCAGTCAATCTCAACAGTGCCTGCTCGACCTCGCTGCTGGCGGTCGCGCAGGCCTGCCAGAGTCTGCTGCTGTACCAGTCAGACATGGCGCTGGCTGGCGGCTCGTCGATCAGCCTGCCGCAGCAGCGCGGCTACCAGCATCTGGAAGGCGGCATGGCCTCCGCAGACGGCCACTGTCGCAGCTTCGATGCCGAGGCCAGCGGTACCGTCTTCGGCAGCGGCGTCGGCATGGTCCTGCTCAAGCGACTCGAAGATGCGCTGGCCGACGGCGACAACATCTACGCGGTAATTCGCGGCTGCGGCGTCAACAACGACGGCTCGGCGAAAGTCGGCTTCACCGCGCCGAGCGTCGAGGGCCAGGCCGCCTGCATCGAGATGGCGCATGCGGTGGCCAGTGTCGATGCGCGCACGATTTCCTACGTCGAATGTCACGGCACGGCAACACCGCTCGGCGATCCGATCGAGGTTGCCGGGCTGACCCAGGCGTTCCGCGCCGCGACGGCCGACACGCAGTTCTGCAAGATCGGCTCGGCCAAGAGCAATGTCGGCCACCTCGATGCGGCGGCGGGCGTCACCGGCCTGATCAAGACCGCGCTGTCCTTGCAGAACCGCCTGCTGCCGCCGTCGTTGCATTACCGGCAACCGAATCCGCAGATCGACTTCAGTGTCACGCCCTTCAGCGTCAACACGACGCTGACGCCCTGGCAAGTCGATGGTCCGCTGCGTGCAGGTGTCAGTGCCTTCGGCGTCGGCGGCACCAATGTCCATGTCGTGCTCGAAGAAGCGCCGGTTGCCACCATGCCCGTGCACGAGATCACCGCCGCATCGCAGTTGCTCGTGCTCTCGGCGCGCAACGCGGCGGCGCTCGCGGCGGCGCGCGCCAATCTCGCGCAGCATCTGCGCGAGCAGCCGCAGCTCGCGCTGGCGGATGTCGCCTACACCTTGCAGGTCGGCCGTCGCGGCTTCGATCACCGCTGCGTAGTCGTCGCAGCCGATCGCGAACGCGCGATCGCGAAACTCGAAGCGCGCGAAACGGCGCAGGTGCAGAGCGGCATCAAGCCGGCACAGGGCGGCTCGCTGGTCTTCATGTTTCCGGGCCAGGGCGCGCAATATCCGGACATGGGCCGCGGGTTGTACGAAGCCGAAGCCGTGTTCCGCGACGCGGTCAACCGCTGTGCCGGAATTCTCGAACCACTGCTCGGACACGATCTGCGGGCGCTGCTGTATCCGACGACCGCTGTCGAAAACGCTGCCGAAAAACTGATGTCGACGATCGCGGCACAACCCGCGATCTTCGTCGTCGAATACGCGCTCGCACAGCTCTGGCTGAGCTGGGGTCTGAAGCCGGCGGCGATGATCGGCCACTCGATCGGCGAGTTCGTCGCCGCAACTTTGGCCGGCGTGTTCGCGCTGGACGATGCGCTGGCGCTGGTCGCGGCGCGTGGCAAGCTGATGCAGGCGCTGCCGGGCGGCGCGATGCTCGCCGTGCGGCTGCCGGAGGTCGAGGTGCAGCCGTTGCTCGGCACGCAGCTTTCGATTGCAGCAATCAACGGGCCTTCGCTCAGCGTCGTGTCGGGGCCGTTCGAGGCCATCGAGGCGCTGGAAAAAATCCTGGCCGGGCGCAATGCCATCAGCCGCCGTCTGCACACCTCGCACGCTTTCCACTCGGCGATGGTCGACTCGATCATCGCGCCGCTGAAAAAACGCGTGCAGAAAATCAAGCTGTCGGCGCCGGCCCTGCCCTGCGTGTCCTGTGTCAGCGGCACCTGGATCACTGAAGCTCAGGCGACTTCAGCGGACTACTGGGCGCGCCACGCACGGCAGCCCGTGCGCTTTGCCGACGGCGTGGCAACCGTCTGCGCGAATGGCGCACCGCTGCTGCTCGAAGTCGGGCCCGGCAATGTGCTGTCCACGCTGGCGTTGCAGGTCACGCGCGGCCGGAACATCCCGGTGTTCGGCTCGCTGCCGGATGCCGCGCGCGAAACCGCCGATGCCGACACGATGCTCGAAACACTCGGCCGCCTGTGGATCGCCGGCATGACGCCGGACTGGCTTGCCGTGCAGGGTGGCCTGCGTCAGCGCCTGCCGCTGCCGACCTATCCATTCCAGCGCAGCCGTTACTGGATCGAGCCGCCGGCGATCGCGGCGCCGCCTTCCGCTGCCAGCGCGGCCGCCGTGCTCACCCTCGTTCCCGCCATTGCCGAACCTCGTCAGGACGCCCCCGTGACCGCACCCTCCGACACCCGCGCCGACGACCATCTGGCCAGTCTGCGCACGACCATCCTCGCGATCCTCGAAGACCTCTCGGGCGAACAGCCGCCGGCCGACAACCCGGATGCGAGCTTCCTCGAAATGGGGTTCGACTCACTGTTCCTGACGCAGGTTTCGCAGCGCATCCAGAGCAAGCTCAAGGTCAAGATCACGTTCCGGCAATTGCTCGGCGATTACTCGACGATTCCGCTGCTCACGAAGTTTCTCGCCGCCAACACTACGCCGCCGCCGGCTGCCGCAAGACCGGCTGCAGTTGCCGCCGTCGCGGCGCTTGCGCCCGTTGCGATGACCATGACCGCAGCGGCTGCTGCGTCCGCTGCCGGCAGTGGCGTCGAAGGCATCTTCCGCGATCAGCTCGCGGCGATGTCGCAGCTCATCAACCAGCAGTTCGCGACCTTGCAGACGCTCGGCCTCGCAAGGGGCGCCGCGCCCGTCGCGGCTCCGGCCATTGTCGCAGCGCCGGCGCCGATATCGGCACCGGCCGCGAAGCCCGACGAGGCCGAAGCCGAGTTCCAGCGGCCGTCGCGCTTCAGCGTCTACAAGCCCGGCACGAAGTCGACAGACAGTACCGTCACGGCCGAGCAGACCACGCACATCGAAGCCCTCGTCACGCGCTACGCGACCAAGCTCGCCGGCTCGAAGAAGATGAGCCAGGACCACCGCGCCGTGCTTGCCGACCCGCGCGCCGCCGCCGGCTTCCGCGCCGAGTGGAAGGAGATGGTGTTCCCGATCGTCTGCGCGAAGTCGAAAGGCTCGAAAATCTGGGATGTCGACGGCAACGAATTCATCGACCTCGTCAACGGCTACGGCCAGACCGCGTTCGGCCACTCGCCGGACTTCGTCACCGAGGCGGTGAAAGCGCAGCTCGACCGCGGCTTCGCGATCGGCCCGCAGGCCGACCTCGCCGGCAAGGTCGCAGCCCTGTTCGCCGAGTTCACCGGCAACGAGCGCGTGACCTTCTGCAACACCGGCTCGGAGGCGGTCATGGCCGCGATGCGCGTGGCGCGCAACATCACCGGCCGCATGAAGGTCGCGGTGTTCAACGGCGCCTACCACGGCCAGTTCGACGAGGTCCTGGTCAAGGGTGTGCAGAAGCCGGGTGCTGCGCCACGCTCGAAGCCGGTCGCCAACGGCATACCGGACGAGTCGGTCGCGAACATGATCGTGCTCGACTACGGCACGCCGGAGTCGCTGACATGGATTCGCGACAACGCCGACGATCTCGCGGCGGTTGTCGTCGAGACCGTGCAGAGCCGTCACCCGAATCTCTACCCGATCGAATTCCTGCGCGAGCTGCGCGCGATCACCGAAGCCTCCGGCACGGCCTTCGTGATGGACGAGGTGGTGACCGGCTTCCGCGTGCATCCGGGCGGCATGCAGGCGGTCAGCGGCATCCGCGCCGACCTGGCGACCTACGGCAAGGTTGTCGGCGGCGGCCTGCCGGTCGGCATTCTCGCCGGCAAGGCGAAGTTCATGGACGGCCTCGACGGCGGCACCTGGCAATACGGCGACGACTCCTTCCCCGAAGTCGGCGTGACCTTCTTCGCCGGCACCTTCGTGCGCCATCCGCTGGTGCTCGCCGCAGTGCACGCGGTACTGCTGCACATGAAAGAGCACGGACCGCAGCTCCAGGAAAAACTCGCGCAGCGGACGACCGCACTGGTCGCGGAACTCAACGGCGTCTTCACGCAGCACGGCGTCAAGACGCGCATCGAGAGCTTCTCGAGCTGGTTCTACTTCAATTTCCACAACGAGCATCCGCTCGCCACGCTTTTTTTCTATCACCTGCGCGAGCGCGGTATCCATATCCAGGATGGCTTCCCCTGCTTCCTGACCACGGCGCACAGCGACGAGGACCTGAAGAAGATCGTCACCGCGTTCCGCGAGAGTCTCGAAGCCGTGCAGGCGGTCGGCATTCTTGCCGACGCAGCGGTCGCAACGCCGGTGCTTGCGGCGGCGGCTGCCGCAGCGCCCGCCGTTGCCGGTCCGATCAGCGGACCGATGAGCGGCCTGCCCCTGACCGAACCGCAGGTCGAGGTCTGGCTCGCGGCGCAACGTGGCGATGAACTCTCCTGCGCGTTCAACGAATCGGTCACGCTGCGCATGAATGGCGT
>JAYWBB010000031.1:0-2407 GCA_043781855.1 Nevskia sp.
TTTTTTTGATATTTTTGATGAAGAAGGAAAAAGATTGGATCGTGCGTTAGCCATGCCAATTGCCTGAAACCAAGCTGTCACGCAGGATATTGGATTGACTAGACGAGCGGAGCGTCATCGTCCTAAGGCGCTGACTCGACGCCACCAAGTTGTTGGAATGAATGGCGTCCCTACGGGGATTCGAACCCCGGTTCTCACCGTGAAAGGGTGGTGTCCTAGGCCTCTAGACGATAGGGACAGCGGAGGCGACTGCGTGCTGCGTGAAACGATGGTGGAGCCAGCCGGGATCGAACCGGCGACCTCTTGCATGCCATGCAAGCGCTCTCCCAGCTGAGCTATGGCCCCGTGCAGCGGACGCAAAGTATAGCCGCGCCGGGTGCCGACTCTCAAGTTTTTATTCGGTTTTTCTTTGTGCGCCGAGAGCATGACCGGCGCGCTCACAATCCTTTAAACTCGCGCGAGTTTTCAATCCGTCGAGCGCCACCGCGCGCTGCCGGCGCACGCGATATCCATAGCCCACCAACTTACGACACCATCCAATGGCTTCCGTCAGCACCAACGAAATGAAATCGGGCGTCAAGGTTCTCATCGACGGCGAACCGTACGCGATTCTCGACAACGAGTACCGCAAGCCGGGCAAGGGCCAGGCGACCAATTCGATCAAGATCCGCAATCTCAAGAACGGCCGCGTGCTCGAACGGACGCTGCGCTCCGGCGACTCCTGGGAACTCGCGGACGTCGAGCAGAACGAAATGCAGTACCTCTACAACGATGGCGAGTTCTGGACTTTCATGGATCCGTCGAGCTTCGAGCAGATCCAGGCCGGCGCGGCGGCGATGATCGACGCCAGGCAGTGGCTCAAGGGCGAGGAGACTTGCACGGTGCTGCTCTGGAACGGCGTGCCACTGTCGGTGGCCGCGCCGAATTCGGTGACCCTGAAGATCACCGAGACCGATCCGGGCGTGCGCGGCGATACTTCGGGCGGCGGTGGCAAACCGGCGACGCTGGAAACCGGTGCCGTGCTCCGCGTGCCGCTGTTCGTGCAGCAAGGTGAACTGATCAAGGTCGATACGCGCACCGGCGAGTATCTCTCGCGGGTTGGCAAATAATGGCCAAGTCAACGGCAACAACAGGAACAACAGGAGCTTCAACCATGGACGACAATCGCAAAAAGGCACTGGAAGCCGCACTGGGGCAGATCGAGAAGCAGTTCGGCAAGGGCGCCGTCATGCGCATGGGTGCGGACGATCCGGCGCGCGACGTCGATGTCGTTTCGACCGGCTCGCTGGCGCTGGATGTCGCACTCGGCATCGGCGGGCTGCCGCGTGGCCGCGTCGTCGAGATCTACGGGCCGGAATCATCGGGCAAGACCACGCTCTGTCTTCAGGTCGTCGCCGAAATCCAGAAGAATGGCGGCGTTGCGGCATACATCGACGCTGAAAACGCGCTCGACCCGCAGTATGCCGAGCGCCTTGGCGTCAAGGTCGCCGATCTCCTGATCTCGCAGCCGGACACCGGCGAGCAAGGTCTGGAAATTGCCGACATGCTGGTTCGCTCCAACAGCATCGACTGCATCGTCGTCGACTCGGTCGCGGCACTCGTGCCGAAGGCGGAAATCGAAGGCGAGATGGGCGACAGCCACGTGGGCCTGCAGGCGCGCCTGATGTCGCAGGCGCTGCGCAAGCTGACCTCGAACATCAAGCGCTCGAACACGCTGGTCATTTTCATAAACCAGATCCGCATGAAGATCGGCGTCATGTACGGCTCTCCGGAAACCACGACCGGCGGCAACGCCCTGAAGTTTTACGCCTCCGTGCGCCTGGATATCCGCCGCACCGGCGCGATCAAGAAGGGCGAGGAAGTGGTCGGCAACGAAACGCGCGTGAAGGTGGTCAAGAACAAGATGGCGCCGCCGTTCCGCGAGGCGCATTTCGAGATCCTCTACAACGAGGGCATCTCGAAGCTCGGTGAACTGGTCGACCTCGGCGTCGAGCATGGTTTCGTTGAAAAATCCGGCGCCTGGTATGCGTACAAGGGCGACAAGATCGGGCAGGGCAAGGATAACGCGCGGACCTATCTCAAGGAACATCCCGAGATTGCCGACACGATCGAGGCCGCGCTGCGCGCCAAGCTGATGCCGGCGAAGACGCGCACGCCTGCCGCCACCGAGTAGTCAGGAAAATCGTGGCGGGCCGCAGGCGCGACAAGACCCCGCTGGAACCTCATGCAGCGCGTGCCCACGCGTTGCGTGTGCTCGGGCGGCGCGAGCACAGCGCGCGCGAACTGGAACACAAGCTCGGGCACGCCGGGCTGGCCCGCGAGGCGGCTGCAGAAGTTGTGCAGGAACTCGGCGAAGGCGGCTGGCAGAGCGATGCCCGCTACGCCGGCCTGCTGACCCGCTCGCGAA
>JAYWBB010000032.1:0-51721 GCA_043781855.1 Nevskia sp.
TGAGGGACTTTCAAATTAAAGTAAGTCTTTGATTGAAAGTCCCTCATCCCTGCCCTTCTCCCGGAGGGAGAAGGGTTTAACTGCTTTTTCAGAGCATCCTTAGCACAGCGCGCCCATCAAGGAATCTTGAAGAAGCGCACGTAGTAGAACCCGTCGAAGTCGCCCCCCGGCGCGATGCGCCGTCCGAGCCCGCAATCCTCGCCCCAGCTCGCTTCGATCTCCTTCTCGACCGCTTCCGGCCGCTCGGCCATGAACGCGCGCGCGACGTCTTCGCCTTCGGCTTTCAGGATCGAACAGGTGGCGTAAAGCAGAACGCCCTGCGGCTTCAGCAACGGCCACAGGGCGCGCAACAGGCGACCCTGCAACGCCGCCATCGCCGGAATATCGGTCTCGCGGCGCAGCCACTTGATGTCCGGATGACGACGGATCACGCCGGTGCCGGAGCAGGGCGCGTCGATCAGGATGCGGTCGAACTTCTTGCCCTTCCACCAGCCGGCAGTGTTCGTGGCATCGGCGGGCAGCAGCATCGCATCGAGGCCGAGCCGGCCCAGCGTGTCGCGCATGCGCGCAAGGCGGGCGGGCTCGCTGTCGATCGCGATCAGGTCCAGCTCGTCGACCGTTTCGAGGATGTGCGCGCTTTTGCCGCCGGGCGCTGCACAAGCATCGAGCACGCGCTGGCCCGGCTGTGCATCGAGCAGGTCGGCCGCAAGCTGGGCGCTCAAGTCCTGCACCGAAACCTTGCCTTCGACAAAACCCGGAATGCGCTCGACCGGCACCGCTTCGGCGAGCACGACCGCGTCCGGCGCGACGCTGGGGATTTGATACGCCATGCCGGCCACATCGAGTTCGGCGAGGAAAGCCTCGCGCGTGCCGCGCCGCCGGTTCACGCGCAGGCTCAGCGGCCCCTGCGCGTTGCCCGCCGCGAGCACCGAGCGCCAGCTGCCGGGCCAGTCGCGCTTGATCTGGTGCAGCAGCCATTCCGGAACCGACTGGCGGATCATCGGGTCCGGCGGCAGCCGCGCTTCCAGCTCGACCTGCTCGCGCTGGTAGCGGCGCAGCAGCGCGTTGACCAGGCCCTTCGCCCAGAGCTTGTCGAGCCCGTCGACCGCTGCGACGGTTTCCGCCACGGCGGCATGCGCCGGCACGCGCATGGAGCGCAGCTGGTAGATGCCGCAGGCCAGCAGCGCGGCCACCAGCGGCTCCTCGCGCAGCGGTTTCTGGAGCATTTGCGCGGCGAGCCAGCTCAGCGCCGAGTGCTCGCGCACGACGCCATAGGCGAGCGCCTTGAGCAGCGACAGGTCGGCGACGGACAGGGACGCACTGACCGCTCCGAGTGCGTCGTCGAGATTGCGACCGTTCATCACGGCGGCGACGGCCCGGGCGGCGGCGGCGCGGACGTTGGGTGTTCGTTCGGAGTTCATGATCGGGTTGGCGATGCCGCCGCCAGCGGCGAGCGGGATGAGGGCGAGGCCGGTCGAGCCGCGATTGCGCGCGGTGGTGAAGAACGGTTCGATTATTTTAGGCGCGTTGGCGGACGCAATGCCGGCGCCGTCGTCGACGAGGTCCGCGCCGCCGGACGTCATGACGTGACGTCGGGCTTGCCCTAGAGTTCGCTGCAGAACCTTGCGACCCCCCGGAGCCCCAGCCGCGATGCCGAATTCCCGAATCCGAAGTGGCCTGATGCTCGGCCTGATGCTGGCCATCGTCGGTTTCGCGCTGGCCGGCAGCGGGCCGCCGGCGGTTGTTCCCGACACGGCCCCGAAGAGCGACTTCTCGGCCGAGCGCGCCGACGCGCATCTGTTCGAAATCACCCGGGCGCCGCATCCGCTCGGCTCGGACGAACACGCGCGGGTCACGCGCTATCTGGCCGATGCGCTCACCGATCTGAAGCTGGAAATGCAGATTCAGGAAACGACCATCGTCCGCGGCGAAGAGGGCCGGATCAAGGCGGCCGTCGTGCGCAACGTCATCGGGCGCAAGCGCGGCGGCGACTCGCACGGCGCGCTGCTCTTGATGGCGCACTACGACGCCGTGCCGTTTTCGCACGGCGCCAGCGACGATGGCGCGGGTGTCAGCGCGATCCTCGAAACGGTGCGCGCACTGAACGCCGGGGCGCCGCTGAAGAACGATCTCGTGGTGCTGCTCAGCGACGGCGAGGAGATCGCGCTGCTCGGTGCTGCGGCCTTCGTCGAACAATTTCCCTGGGCGCAGGACGTACGCATGGTGCTGGACTTCGAGGGCCGCGGCCATCGCGGTGCAGCGATCATGTTCCGCACGCTCGGCACGCAGAACGGGCCGCTGATCGACGCACTCGCGCCGGTGCCGGGAACCGTCGCGAATTCCCTGTCGAATGCGGTCTTCAAACTGCTGCCGAATGATACCGATCTCAGCGTCTTTGACCGCCCCGGCTCGGGCTTTCACGGCATGGACTTCGCGTTCGTCGAGGGGCTGACGCACTACCACCGGCCAATCGACACCTACGCCAACCAGGACCCGCGCAGCCTCCAGCATCACGGCACTTATCTGCTCGCGCTGGCGCGTCATTTCGGCAATGCCGACCTCGCGACGCTCGATGGCCCGGAGCAGATCTACTTCAACCTGCCGCAGCTCGGGCTCGTCCACTATCCGCATACCTGGGCGCTACCGCTGGCGCTGCTGAGTCTGCTGCTGCTGATTGCGTTTGTCGCCGCCGCCGTGAAGCGCGGACAGCTGCACGGCGCGGCACTCACTGCGGGCCTCGGGTCATTCGTACTGGCGCTGATCGTCGTGCCGGCGCTCACCTTCGGCGCGAGCCTGCTGGTCGAGCCGGCCCTGCCGGAGACCGGCTGGATGTGGCCTGGCGTGCACTACCAATCGGGGCTGCTGCTCGGCGCGTACTGTGCATTTGCGATCGCGCTGGCGCTGGCGATCTCGCAGCGCATCGGAAGGCACGTTAGTGCGCTGGAACGCCTGCTGCCGGCGCTCGTGCTGTGGTGCGTGTTGAATCTCGTCTCGGCCCTGCTGTTGCCCGGCGGCAGCTATGTATTCCAATGGCCGCTGCTGGCGACAATCATCGGCGCCGCGATCGTTGTCTTCGAGCGACCAAAAAACGAACTGACGCAGCAATGGCTGCCGGTCCTGTTCGCCGTGCCGGCGCTACTGATCGTTCCGCCGCTGATCGACGCACTCGCGACAGCGATGACGCTGAAACTCGTCGCCGTATATGCCGTGCTGCTGATGCTGCTGCTCGGTCTGCTGGCGATGCCGATCGACGCGGTGCTGCGCGGTTTACGCGGCCGGACGCCGGCGCTGTTCGTGGTCATCGGCGTTGGTTTTGCGCTCGCGGCGGGGCTGCACTCGGGTTTTGATGCCGCACAGAAGAAACCGAATTCGGTTTCGTATTTTGCCGATCTCGATCAAGGCAGCGCCTTCTGGTATTCGAACGATCCGGCGGCCGATCCGTGGACCGCGCAATACCTCGGGGCCTCACCCGAACGCGGCGATCTTCCCGCCAGCGATCTCGGTACGATGCCACTGCGAGCAAAAGCGCCGACGCTTGCGCTCGAGGCGCCTTCGATCGAGATGCAAACCGCCGGGACTACCGCCACCGGGGCGCATTACTCGCTGCGCCTGCGCAATCCGCCGAACAGCTTCGTCACGCGGATCGATCTGCACGAGGGCGTCGCAAGCAACCTCAGCATCAACGGCCACCCGATGCCAGCCGGCTCGCCCGCCGAGTTCACGGCGGGGCGCTTGCTCAGTGTCTATGGCCATGAGGCGGACGGCTTCCTGATGACACTCGATGCCATCGGCACGGCGCCGCTGAAGCTGCGTCTGCGCAGCCAGCAACTCGGGCTTCCGGATTGGCCCGATCATGCGGTCCGGCCGCGCGAAGCGGCGATGATGAACGGCGGCGACATGACCTTGTTGCAGCGAATCGTCGAGCTGAAACCCGAATCTTCGGCGGCGCCGTGATTCCGGAGGGACTGCGGAACAGGAATTAGTCGGGCGTTCCCTGGGCCGGCGCACGCTTCATCGTCGACTCAGGCGTGCGTCCGCAGCTCGCAGTCGCGCAGCTGCTGCAACAACGATTCGCCATCGAGCGCGCGGCCGATGAAGACCAGCAGGTTCTCGCGCTTCTCGAACGGGCGCCAGTTGCCGCCGTAGTTCTGTTGCAGCAGCCCCTGGACACCCTGGATGACGACGCGCTGGTGCACCTTGTCGATATTCAGCACACCCTTGTAGCGCCAGAGATCGCTGCTGTAACGCGCCTGCGCGGCGTCGAAAAAAGCCTGGAGGCGTTCGCGGTCCAGCAGCTGCTCGCTGCGGTACGCGAAGCTGACGATATCCGTCGTGTGTCGCGGCGCGCTCATGGAAAAGTCGCGCGGCGCGGCCGGCGCAAAGCGCACGCGATCGAACTGATAGCCGCGGATCTCGAACAGCTCGGTGCTCAAAGCGGCGAGGTCCTGATCGTTGACGGCCAGTTCGCGCACGACGGCCTGCGGGTTCATGCGCTGGATCCGTTCACGCGCCGCCTCACGCTGTCCTGTGTCGACGAGATCGATCTTGGTCAGCAGAATGCGGTCGGCATAGGCGATCTGCGCGCGCACTTCCAGACGCTCGCTCTGTGCGGCCAGATGCACGGCGTCGACCAGCGTCACCACACCATCGAGATAGAACTGCGTCAGCAGCGCCGTCTCGGCGAGAAAGGTCTGGATTACCGGTCCCGGATCGGCGAGGCCCGTGGTTTCGATCAGCACCCAGTCGTAGGCGATTTCCCCGGCCGCTTTTCGTTCCGAAAGTTTGCCGAGCGCCTTGGCGAGATCGCCACGCACGGTACAGCAGAGGCAGCCGTTGTCGAGCACGACGATGGTCTCGTTACCGCTGCGGACCAGCAATTCGGCGTCGACCGCCGCTTCGCCGTATTCGTTTTCGATCACCGCATAACGGACGCCGTGATGGGCTTTCAGAATCCGGTTGATCAGCGTGGTTTTGCCGCTGCCGAGGAAGCCGGTGACGATCGTGACCGGCGTCGCGATCACAGCCATGTTCAGGGCTCGACGGACAGCAGCAGCGCGCCGCCGGTATCGCCGGCGGCGCAGCCGGTGAACAGACCGATGCCGCCGCCAGCCTGCCGCAGCGTTTCGATCAGTTCGGCGATGCCGCGCATTCCGGTCGGCCCCTGCGGATGGCCGTAGATCAGGCTGCAACCGTACTGGTTCATGCGTTCTGCGGGATAGCCGGTCTGCTGGCAGAACCAGGCATCGTTGACGGCGAAGGGATTGTGCGTGACCACGGCGCGAATCTGGTCGAAGGAGATTCCGGCGTCGGCAACCACACGCTGCGCCGCCATCGTGGCGGCTTTCGGCATGTAGCCTTTTTCGGCACGCGCGTAGCGCGCGCCGATCAGGCGAACCACACCCTCGCCCTTCGACTGGCGCCGCGCCTCGGCCTGATTGCAGACGATGGCGCCGGCGCAGCCGTCGGCCGGATGCGTCTGCGAGCCGAACGTGGTCGTGCCATTGGCGACCGCCGGCCGCAAGCTCCGCAGATTCTCGCGGCTGTAAGGGTGGATGCCCTCGTCGGTGGCAATCTCCTTCGATGCACCCTTCTTGCCGGGCAGCACCACCGCCTGCAGGTAGCGGCGCTGGATCGCACGGTCGTTGGCGAGCGTGCTCAGGTACTGCTCGTAGCGCAGCATGGTCAGATCGTCGAGCGCCTCGCGGCTCAGGCCGCCCGCGCGCGCGACGTTTTCGGCGGTGGCGATCATCGCCTCGCCGGTCCAGGGATCGGCCGCGAAATTGTCGAGTACCCAGTGCTCGACCTGCGGGCTGCCGCCCATGCCGCTGGCGCCGGGATAGATCATCAACGGGCCGTTGCTGGTGCGATCGGTCGTCACCACCAGCACGTTCTCGCCAGTGTCGCTTTCGACGGCAGCGGCGGCCGCGACCAGGGCCGCGACCGAGGTCGCGCAGGCCTGCATCACCACCGGGCCGCTGATGCCCTCGGCGCCGATACGCGCCGCAGTCCAGGGTGCGGCGTAGAACGAATCGTTCTGCGGCACCGTGAAACCCATGACCAGTTGCGTCAATGTCTTCGGTTCGATGCCGCGTGCGGCGAGCGCATCGCGCGTGACGTGTACGGCAAGGTCCATGCTCGACACTTCCGCGAGCGACCCCTGCCAGCGCACGAATGGCGAGGACCAGGCACAGCCGAGCGGAATACAGGCGCGTTCGAACTTCATTTTCTTTCGTCTCCGTGGGCTGGTTCGCGCACGGCGACCAGCGAGGTTTTGTAGGTGCCGCGCGGCAGGCTGCCCGGCGCGACGACGCGGGCGGCGATCCGCACCTGCAACTGGCTGCGGACTTCCCCTTCGATGTGCTGCGCGAGTGCGGTGTAGTCCGCAGGGCGGGTGCTCGCCGCAGCTTCGATATCGACACCGACCGCATCGTCGAAGCGCACCTGGTCCGCACGGTCCTTCCAGATGCGGATCATCGGCTCGACCTGGCCGGCAAAGCGCTGCGCGATCAGATCGCGGATCGCGGTCGGGAACAGGTTCATGCCCTTGTAGATCAGCATGTCGTCGGTACGGCCGATGCAGCGGATGCGCGGGCTGGTGCGGCCGCAGGCACAGGTCACGCCGATGACTTCAGCGTGGTCGCGCGAGCGGTAGCGCACCATCGGCGTCGCCTCGCGTGCGAAGGTTGTATAGACCAGTTCGCCGCGCGCACCTTCGCGCCACGGCACGTGCCCGCCCGATTCGGGATCGATCAGTTCGACCGCGACCGAACGCTGCGCGTTGAAATGCATGCCGTCGTGCGCCTCGCATTCGGCCCACAGGCAGGACAGCACGTCGCCGAGGCCCATGACTTCACGCAGATGGCTGATGCCGAGGCCGGTCTCGATCTTGGCGCGGATCTCCGGCTGGTTCAGGCCCGGCTCGCCGCCGCAGAGCACTTTCGCCAATTGCGAAGGAATACCGCTGCTGCGGCCGAGTGCTTCCCATTGCGCGCCGAGATAGACGCCGAACGAGGTCGTGGCAAGCAGCGCGGTAATCCGCAGGCGGCGCAGCTCGCGCAGGATGCGGTCGGTCGGAAAGCCGCCGAGCCAGCAGAGTGTGGCGCCGACGCGGCGGAAGCCGTCGGCGTACGGCAGGCCGCCCGCGACCATCGGCAACGCGACGAGATGCGCGACCATGTCGTCTTTCCGGATGCCGGCAGTGAACCAGGCATTCGCGATCGCGTCGGCCCAGAGGTCGGCATCGCGCGCGGTCAGCGCGTAGTACATCGGCTGGCCCGTCGTGCCCGACGAGGACAGCGCCTGGACGATCTCGCCCTGCGGCACGCCCTGATTCGCGCCGAATGGCGAGCCGGCGTCGCTCTGCTCCTGCGCGGCACGGACATCGTCCTTCATCGTGAACGGCAAGCTTGCGAGATCGGCGAACTCGCGCAGCTTCGCCGGCCTCGACAGATCGGCGTAGAGACGCTGGTACATCGGTGAGCGCGGCACCAGCGCGTCGATGAACGGCGCGATCTCGCCAGCCTGCCAGCGCTCGACTTCAGGCCACGGCCTGGTTTCGAGTTCGGCGTTCCAGTACTCGCTCATGCCGTCATCGCCGCCCGCAGGTCGGCGACGCCGATCGTGTGCGGCACTTCGCCCAGCGTCAGCAGCAGGCGCGTCTGGTCGGCGCCATCGGGGAACTCGGTCCAGGCGCTCGGGTCGGTCGCGCAGGCCAGCGCGTGCGGACGGCCATCGAAGCCGCCTGCGTGATTGCGTGAAACACAGGCAAGCAGGTTCGCGGGCCAGTCGTCGGCCGCCGGCGCGACGTCGGTGAACAGCAGCACCGGCGGCACCTTGTGGAAGCGCGCGACATTCGCGACCGGACCGAGCGCTCCCTGCCAGGCTTCGACCGCAACGGTCGGGACGCTGGTTTCCTGCAGCACGACGACATGGACGCCGGCTTCCGAATAGAGACGGACGAGCGCCGCGAGCGCGCGGCCGGCAAACTCGTAGAGGGCATCGAGATCGCCAGCGCCGGCATCCGGCGCGAGTTGCTGCACCAGTGCGGCGGGTCCCGTCAGCACCGCGATCAACACCGGCTGACCGGACTCAGCGCTGGCCAGACGCTTGGTTGCTTCGAGCGAGGCTTGCACACGCGCCGCCGCCGCGTAAGCCGCACCCGGTTCGGCGAGGTCGAGCACGCGCCGGCCCGGCGATGAAGTCAACGTCGGCGGCCAGCTCTGCAGGTCGACCCGGGCGCCGAGCGCCTCGGCCTCCATCGCCGACGCGGCCGCGACAACGATCGCCGATGTGCCCAGCACGCGCCGCAGTTCCGACAACCCCTTGCCGAGCTTCACCGCATCGCAGACGAAGTCGGCGACCGGCAGCGCCTCGATCTGCGCCGCCGTCGCGAACAGGATCGGTGCGAACAGCGGTGGCGCCGGCTTGCCGGCGCCACGCGCGAACTCGGCCATGCGCCGTCGCCAGTTCGGCGCTGCGTCCGCAGTCGTCGTGCTCACGTCCCGGTGCCGATCAGGCGCGCAGGATCGGCTGCTGCACGCGCGCATCCGGCCATGAGCCGTAGTAGGCCAGGATTTCGTCGGCCGGCTTTTTCTTCAGCCATGCCTTTTCGAACTCCGCATACGGCACACCGCGCTGCTTGCGCGCATCGGTCTCGGCTTTGCGCTTCACCAAAGTTGCGGCCTCGTCGACGACGCGGTTTTCGGCGTCCCAGACGACCTTGTAAACGGCCTCGCTCGCCGCCGCCGACAGCGTGCCCTTGATGATGTCTTCGCCGACCGCTTTCGGATCGCGGTCGAGCACGTCGCCGTAGCCGCTGCCGCCGCACGAAAACGCGAAGGTGATGACATCGCCGTTGTCGTAGGGCCGCACCGAGCGGCCCTGGAATTCGGCGGTGTAGTCGCCGGTGATCGGGCGCTCGGTCAGCAGCGTCTGAAGGTCCATCGACATCGTCTCGTTGCCGCTCGCCATCATTTCCTTCACGTCGGATTTCCGGATGCTGATGCCCGGCACGGTGCAGGGCGCGTAGCCGCCGAACAGCGGCTGCGGCGTCTGCAGCTTCGAGTTGTCGGCAATCGCCATCATGTACACCTGCGGCACGTGGTGCGCGACCCACATCTGCGCAGTGCCGACACCCCCGCGATACTTGCCGTGGCCGCAGGAATCCTGCCAGTGGCTCGACATCGGGATCAAAAGCGGGAATTCGTTCTCGACCTGCTCGGTGTTCGGCGCGCGGCCGAAGGCGCACCAGGGGAAGCCGTAGGCGTCCATGCCGTCCTTGTTCGGACGCGCGCCCTGGCCTTCGGTGTTGATCGAGTACGCGAGCATGTCGGCGAACGGCGCGCCCCACTGGCTGACACCGGCAAGCACCAGCGCATTGCCGCCGACGCCCATCGCCGCGCCGGACTGCTCCCAGCCGCTGGTCGAGAACATGGTCTTGGCGCAGACGTTGTGCACCGCGCTCATGACGCCGGTCGAGATCATCACGGAGTTGGATGTGGCCGCGCGCGGATCGGGGCTCAGGCAGGTGTTCAGGCCGAACTTGAAGCTGATCGTCGCGAACGTGCCGTTGGAGATCGGCAGGCTGTGGAACAGATACTCGTAGATGTAGTTCGAGAAATGCGCGATGGCGGCCTGCGGATGCGCGTTGTACGACGACGGCGTTTCCGGCCCGGTCTTGGAGAAATCGACGATCAGTTCCTCGCCGCGCTTCTCCATCTCCATGTAGCAGGAACGGACCAGTCCTTGTTTGAGGCCGACGGCGTCGGAGAAGGTCACACAGCGGAAGATGCCATCCGGCCAGGAGCCGATGATCTGCCGCGCGCCGGCCTCGGCGGTCTGCAACATCTTGCGGAACAGACCGCGCACGTAGTCGTGGCCCTCGCGCTCGACCAGTTCGAGCAGGCGCGTGCGGATGCGGTCGGCGGTCGTGCAGCGCGCCTTGAGATCGACCGCGATCATCTGCGGCGCCCGCAGGCCGAAGGCCTGGAACATGGTCACGATGTCTTCGCGCAGGATGAAGTTCTCGCCGATCTTCATCGGCGGCAGGTTCATGCCTTCCTCGAAGCGCGTCGTTGCCGATACCGGCATGCCGCCGGGCTCGATCGCGCCGGTCTCGGTGGTGTGCACCAGCGCAACGGTCCAGGCGATCAGCTTGCCTTTGTAGAACACCGGCATCGCGACCATCTGGTCGGGGTTGTGGACGCCGCCGTAGACCGCGTCGTTCGCGAACCAGAGATCGCCGTCGCGGATTCCCGGGTTCTGCGAAAACGTCGCCATGATGTACTTGATGATGATCGGCGGGATCACGGCGTGCAGGTAGGTGCCGCAGGAGCCGTTCACGAGATCGCCCTCGGCGGTCATGATCGCGACCAGCGAGTCGCCGGCGACGCCCATCGCACAGCGGCAGGAGCGCTGGAACACGTCCATGCCCTCGTCGAGAATATCGTTGGTGCGCTGGAAGCCGATCTCGAAACTCGCGGCGTCGATCGCCTCGGCAAGCTTCAGTTCTTCGGCGGTCGGCGGGGCGACCTTCAACCAGTCCAGCTTCTGTTCCAGCGTCGGGATTGCCATGGTTTTGTCTCGATGAATTCTGGGCGATGGATCAGACGGTGACGGACTTCGCTTCGGCGTCGATCCGGAGCCGTTGCTGGCGCTTCGATTCGGTGACGGCGGTATTTTCGAGAATGCCGAGGCCGTGCTTGTCGATGGCAAGCCTCTGGCCCGGCGGCACGACGACCGTGGTCAGCTCGGCCTCGATCACCGCCGGACCGGTCACGACATTGCCCGGCTGGAGTTTCTCGAAGACATAGATCGGCGTTTCGGCGACGGATTTCAGCTCTTTCCAGTACGCGGGGCGCTTGCCGGCGCTGGCGGCGACCGGGTCCGCACCCTGCATCGGATATTCGGGCAGCTCCGGCTTCACGGTCGGCACCGTAACGCGCAGCACGTAGTTTTCGAGATAGACGCCGCCCGGTTTGTTGACGACCAGCGGGCTGAAGGCTTCGGAAAATTCCTTCTCGAACGCCGCATAGATGCGCTGCTTGTCCTCGTCGCTCTTGATCGTCAGCACCGGCGAGCTCATGCGCTTCACGTTGACCTGCCCGCCGTAGAGCATGTCGAGTTCCACCGAGTACACCGCCTCTGCCACCGGCAAGCCTTCCGACACCAGTTCCTGATTCGCCTTCGCGATCATCTCCTCGATCGTCGCATTGAACTCGGCGCGGTCGATGACGAGCTTCTCGGTGCCCGGCTCCATGAAGATCGTGCGCTTCGAGCGCTCGTAGAGATGCACGATGTCCATGATCGAAGAACCCATCGCGCAGAACACCGGCGCAGCCGGGAACAGCACGGCCTTCGGCACGTCGGCCTTGAAGCCGGCAACGTGCGTGGGGCCGGCGCCGCCGAACGCGAACAGTACGAAGTCTTCCGGGTGATAGCCGCGCATATGCACTTCGCGCTTGATCGCGGAGGCCATGTTCTCGTCGATGATGTGGCGGATCATCGCCGCCGCCTCATGCACGCTGATGCCGAGCGGATCGGCGATCCTGTCCTTGATCGCCTTTTCGGCCTTGGCCTTGTTCAGCGGCATCTTGCCGCCGAAATAGGTCTTGGGATTGATGTAACCGAGCACCACATCGGCGTCGGTCGTCGTCGGCTCGGTGCCGCCGAGGTCGTAGCAGACCGGGCCCGGCATCGAGCCGGCGCTGCGCGGGCCGACAGTGAGCCGCCTGCTGACGGGATCGAGGCTGGCGATCGAGCCGCCGCCGGCGCCGATGGAGATCGTCTGCATCATCGTCATGCTGACCATCCAGCGGTCGATGACCGGGCGGAACTCGTAGTTGCGCACGCTCGATTCGACGACGAGCGCGACGTCGAAACTGGTGCCGCCGACGTCGCCGGCGATGACGTTCTTGTAGCCGAGCTTCCCGGCGAAGTAGGCCGAGCCCATGAGGCCCGCGACCGGGCCGCCGTTGAAAGTGCGCGAGGCCGGCGTCTTGAAGATGTCGGCCGAGCCGCCCGAGTTGTGGATCATCAGGAAGGTGCCGCGATAGCCGTGCTCGCGGATCTTGTCCCAGGTTGCGCAGATCTCGTTCTGCATCGAGCGCTGGAGGTAGGCGTCGAGCACCGAGGTCATGCTGCGCTCGTACTCGCCGAGCTTCGGCACCACCGCGTGCGAGAGCACGACCGGTACGTAGCCGATGTGGTACTCCTTGTACTCCTCGCGGATGATCTCGCGCACGCGCTTCTCGTGCACCGGGTTCGCGAACGACCAGAGCAGGGTCACGACGATGGCGCGCGCGCCGCGGTCCATCAGCATGCGCAGCTTGCGCCGCACGTCGTCCTCGTCGAGCGGCCGCACGATGCGGCCGGCGGAGTCGATGCGCTCGCGCACGCCCACGATCAGGTTGCGCTCGATCAGCGGGATCGGCTTGTCCTGGATCGCGAGGTTGCGACGCTCGGCGACGCGCTGGCCATCGACCCACTGCGCGCCGCGGCCGATCAGGATCACGTCCTCGTGGCCCTCGGTGGTCAGCAGGCCGACTCTGGGCCCCATGCGTTGCAGCAGGCGGTTGAGCGCAACGGTCGTCGAGTAGCGCACGATGTCGACACGCGGCAGCAGTTCTTCGGCGGTGAGTTCGAGCTTGTCGGCCGCCGCTTCGATGGCATTCAGAAAGCCGACCGAAAGATCGTGCGGCGTGGTCGGCGACTTGACGATCACGCGCTCGCCGTCGAGCGTCAGCACCATGTCGGTGAAGGTGCCGCCGACGTCGATGTCGATCGAGTTCATGCTGCCTCCGTAAGCTTTGTTATGTTTGATGTCGCGCGTCGTCGGCAGCCTGCGTCAATCGCCTTGCCGTCGATCCCGCAGGCAAACCGCGCCTGCGGTTCCCTCGACGGGTGGCTCATGCCGCTACCGTAGCGGTGCCACGATGCAGCTTGCCGCCAACGATTTTCAAATCGCCGCTCGCAAGCCGCTTCTTGAGCGAATCCACGTCGAGCTCGATATCGTGCGTCACCGGGTGACCCGGCGGCAGGTATTCGGTTTCGATCATCTTCGAGCAACCGGGGCAGTAGAACTCGAGCACGCGGACCCATTCCGGATCGGGCGCGAAGCTGTAAGGGCCTTCGATGATCGCGGCGTGGATCTCGCGCGGATCGCGGTCGGCGACGAGGCAGCCCTTCTTGTAGTTCTCGCGCGCCGAGATGAGGTTCTTGCCGCAGTCGTGGCAACGCCAGGATTCGTCGTTGACATCGAGGTCCAGCGCTTCGGTGAAGCGGATCAGTGCATGCTTCATGGTCTTGTCCCTTATTTCTGCGCGCGCTGCAGGCGGGCGTTGCCGTAGCCGTCGACCGTCAGGCTCCAGCCCGGCGGCACCGGGCAGCTCAGGGTCGAGCCGTTGATCATCGCCGGGCCGCTGATGCGGTCGTCGACGCCCAGAGACTCCCAGCGGAAGCTGGACTGGGCTTTGAGCCCGCTGCCGTTGAAGCTCATCAGACGCTGCACCGAGGTGCCGCCGGTGCCGCGCGTATCGAGCTTCGGCAGCGACTGCACCGAAACCGCGAAGCGGCTCAGCAGGCGCAGCAGCTGCACGGGTGTCTTCGCCCCATCGATACCGGCGTCCTTCGCGGCACGTTCGAGTGCGCCGAGCCAGCCGGCATCCGGTTCGCCAACGAATTCGATGCGCGCCTTGCCGGCCGTCTCCGCGCCGCTGCCGAACTCGGCCTCGTAGAAATAGGTGGCCTTGCCGGGCGCGAAGCCTTCGCCTTCAAGATCGCGCACGGCCTGGCGGCGCAGGTCGGCGGCGGTGCGCGTCAGCGTCGCAGCTTCGGCCCGCAGAAACTGGCCGACGCCGCGCTCGTAGACATGCACGACATCCGAGATGCCGGAGCCGAAGGCGCTGAACACCGGGCCGAGGTCGAAGGCGTGGACCGCCGGCAGGCCGAGCTTCTCGGCGACGAAGGTGCCGAACATCGGGCCATTGCCGCCGAACGCGAACATCGCAGTGTCGGCGCTCTTCAGGCCGGCTTCGACGAGTGTCGCCTGAACGAGTTCGGCCATCATCGCGACCGCTTCGTCGCGGATGGCGATCGCCGCGACATCCGCCGTCATCGCCAGTGCCTTGCCGACGCTGCGCTCGATTGCGGCGCGCGATTTCTCGACATCCAGCCGCCGCCGGCCGCCGAGGAAGGAATCGGCGTCGAGGTAGCCGAGCACGAGCAGCGCGTCGGTCAGTGTCGCCTCGCTGCCGCCGAGACCGTAGCAGGCCGGGCCGGGCGCCGCGCCCATGCTTTCCGGTCCGAGCGTGACGTGGCCGTTCTTCGCGCGGGCGATCGAGCCGCCGCCGACGGCGGCCGAGCGCAGCATCGCGAACGACGTCTGCACCGGAATGCCCATGAGTTCGCCACCGCGCTGAAACACCGGTTCGCCGTTCCGGACCACCGACGCTTTCGTCGTCGTGCCGCCGACATCGAAGCAGATGACGTTCTTGAACCCGTACTCGCGAGCGACGAAAGCGCCCCCGAACGTGCCGAACACCGGGCCGGATTCGATCGTGTCGACCGCCTTGGTCTTGCCGATGCGCGAGACGCCGCCGCTGGTGTGGCCGATCAGCAGCGCACCGTTCCAGGAGTAGTTGTCGCGCAGCAGGTCCTCGGCCTTGAACAGCGAGCTGGCCAGGTGGTTGTGCGTGTAGGCGTTCATCAGCGAGAAGTGCGCACGCGTCTGGTCGTGGCCGATCTGCGCCATCTCGCTGCCGAGCAGCACCGGCACCGCGCCGATGATGTGGTCCGGATACTGATCTTCGATGAGCCGTTTGACCGCGCGCTCGGCCTGATTGTCCGGGAAGGCGCCCTTCAAACTCACGCAGATGCGACGCACGCCGGTTTCGAGCAGGACCTTGACCGCGCCAAGCACCTCGGCGCCATCCGGGTTTTCGGTCAGCCCGATGACGCTGTCCTGGGCCACGAGTTCGTTGATGACCGGCGAGGCGCCGTCGCCGTAGAGATCGCTCTCGTGGCCCTTGGAGACCAGCAGGCCGACCTTCGCGCCACGGCGCTCGGCGAGCACATTGGTGGTGATCGTCGACGACCAGCGGATCAGGCTGACCTGCCGCAGGAATTTGCCGACATCGCCGTCCGCGTATTTCTTCGCGGCCTCGGTCAGGCAGCCCAGGAACGAGACGGTGTAGTCGTGCGGAGTCGTGTCGATCTTGAACGAATGACGCCGTGCGCCGTCGGAGACGAGCGCATCGGTCATGGTTCCGCCGGTATCGATATCTACCGTGAACATCGAACTCTCCTCTTCTCGCAGAGCCGATGGCCGGCCCGGTTTTTTTGCTGTGGCCGGACTATAGGCAGACGCCGCGTGAACAAAGAATCCGGTCGAACACCTAAGCTGCTAAAGACAACCCGTACTGCGCCGCAGCATCGAAAGCACCGGGGAACGGATGGCTATACTCGAACGGCGTAACCGCGCGACCACAGACGCGGCATCAGCGAGGAGGCTCATGGCCACGCCGGGTTCGACGATCGACAACGCGGTGGACACGGTCCGCGAGGCCGACAGCCGCTACGACTACGAACTGGCTTTCGACAACGCCATCGTCGGCGTCTGCTTCATGGAGAACCGGCGCTTTGTCCACGTCAACCGTCGCATGGAGGAAATCTTCGGCTACAGCGCCGAGGAACTGACCGGCCGCTCGGTGCGGCTGCTGTACGCCAGCAACGAGGAGTACGAGGCGGTCGGGCGAATGTACCCGAGCCTCGCCCGCAACCATCGCTACAGCCACGAAAAGCCGATGATCCGCAAGGACGGCGAGATCATCTGGTGCACCATCTCCGGCCGCGCGATGGACCCGCTGGACCCGCTGGCGACGTCGGTCTGGATCGTGCAGGACATCACCGAGCGCAAACTCGTCGAGAAGCAGCTCGAGCGTTCCAACCAGCGCCTCGAACAGACGATCAAGGCGCGCACGCTGAACCTGCAGCGGACCAACAAGGCGCTGGTCGAGGAAGTCGAGCGACGGCGCACCTCCGAGCACGCGATGCTGGAGAGCCGCGAAAAATATCGCGCGCTGTTTCGCAGCATTCCGGCCGGCATCGTCATCACCGACAAGGCCGGGCGCATCGTCGAGGCGAACCGCGCGATGCAGACGCTGACCGGCACGACGACGTTCGACGATCTGCTGGCGGCGGCCGACGACGCGAGCCGAGTCGTGCTGCGCTCCGGCGAGGCGGCCTCGTTGCACGCGTTCATCGCGGCCGCGACGCCGCCGGACGGCCGGCGCATCGAGCACGCGCAGATTGGCTGGCGCTCGCTCGGCAACGGGCCCTCCGCGTTCGCTGTCGTTGCCGTGCGCCTGCATGTCGCCGGGCTTGGCGCAGCCTTCACCTTCGAGGACACCAGCGAGCGCGAACGCGCGCGGCAGCGCGAGCAGGAGCAGCAGGACCAGCTCGCGCATGCCGGACGGCTGGCGCTGATGGGCCAGTTCGCGTCGACCATGGCGCATGAACTCGGCCAGCCGCTGAACGCCTGCCAGAGCTACATCGCCGGCCTCAACCACCGGCTCGATCAATGGGTGGGGCGCGACAGCATCGACCCCACGCAACTGCGCGAAGGCCTCGCCCGCATCGCCAGGCACATCGAGCAGGCGAGCAACGTCGTGCGCAACGTCCGCGGCTTCGTCGCGCGCACGCGGCCCGAGGCCGAGCCGGTCGATCTCGCGCAACTGGTTGCGCAGACGCTCGACCTGCTGGAATCGCAGCTGCGCAATGCCGGTGTCCGGGTGGAAGTCGCTGCACCCGCTGCGGTGCCGCCGGTCGAGGCGAACCCGACCGAGATCCAGCAGGTGCTCGTGAACCTGATCGTCAACGCGATCGAGGCGATGCGCGACAACGCGGCCAGCGAGCGGGTCATCGAAATCCGTATCGCCAGCGCCCGCACGCGCGTCTCGATCCAGTTGAGCGACAACGGTCCCGGCGTGACCAAGGACCTCGCCGAAAAAATCTTCGAGCCCTACTTCACGACCAAGCAGCGCGGCCTCGGCCTGGGGCTGATGATCTGCCGGACCCTCGTCGAGGCCCACGGCGGCACGCTGAAACTGGTCGACAAGACGCGCGGTGCGGCATTCAAATTCACGCTGCCGAAGGCGGAATGCGAATGACCATCGCCACGCCGACCGCGATTGTTTATCTGGTCGACGACGAACCGGACGTGACCGAAGGCTTGTCGTGGCTGCTCGACTCGGTCGGTCTGCGCTCGAAGGCATTTTCCTCGGCGCAGGCGTTTCTACGCGAGGCCGGTCAGCACGCAGGCGTTTCCTGTCTCGTCACCGATCTGCGGATGCCCGAGATGAACGGACTCGAACTCGTCCAGGAACTGATCGCGCGCGGCTACCGCTTCCCGGTGATCTTTCTCAGCGCGCACGGCGACGTGCCGAACGCGGTCAAGGCGATGCAACTCGGCGCGGTCGACTTCGTGCAGAAACCCTTCAACCCCGAGGCGTTTCTCGGCAGCATCAACAAAGCGCTGCGCGTTGCGCGCGAAGCCGAGAGCCGGCGCCTCGCGCGGCAAACGGTCGAAGGGCGACTGCGGTTGCTGTCGCCGCGCGAGCGCGAAATCTTCGAATACCTGCTCACCGGCCAGACCAGCAAGGAAATCGGCCGACGGCTCCACATCAGCTTCAAGACTGTCGACGTGCATCGCGCGAACCTCATGTACAAGCTGGAAGTCGCGAGCTACGGCGAACTCGTGCGGCGGTTCGCGTCGCACGAGGACAGCGGTCTCCTCTGAAGCAGGCGCTTACAGGGTTTGATAGACGGTCTTCTCGAACTCGCGGTAGAGGCTCACAGCCTTGGCATCGAAGAACGGCATGATCTGGGTCAGCAGCACGCCCGTGACCTGGCGCTCCGGGTCGATCCAGTAATAGCTGTTCGCGAGCCCGGCCCAGCTCAGGCTGCCGGCTGACCGTCCTTCCGGGGTCTTGTGCGTGTTGATCAGGAAGCTGAGGCCCCACTTGCAAGGCATGCCGGGATAAAACTCGCCATCGTTCGACAGCGTCGGCGCGACGGTGTGGAAGGCGCCGACGTTGATCTCGCCGATCTGGTTCTGGCCCATCGCCGCGACGGTTTTCGCTTCGAGCACGCGGTTGCCGTCGAGCGTGCCGCCGTTGAGAACCGCGCGCAGGAAGCGCAGGTAGTTCGGCAGGCTGCCCATCAGTCCGTGGCCTCCCATGTCGAGTTCGGCAGCGGCCGGCAACTCGAACGGGATCGCTGTCAGGCTGCCGTCGGGCAGGCGCGCATGCATTGCCGAGAGACGCTCGCGCATCGAGCCGTTGAGCTGGAACGCGATGTCGCGCATGCCGAGCGGCGCGAACAGATTCTTCTCGAAGTAAGCGCCGAGCCGCAGGCCGCTCGTCTCTTCGACCATGCGCCCGGCCCAGTCGATGCCGATACCGTAATTCCACTCGGTGCCGGGATCGGCGACCAATGCGCGATCGAGTGTTGCCCTTGCGCCGCTGATAACGTTCGGCTTGCCTGCCATTTCGAGTTCGCGCGCGACATCCGCATTCCAGATTTCATAGGCGAAGCCCGCACTGTGCGCCAGCAACTGGCGCAGCGTCACCGGCGATTTCGGTGCGCGCAGCTGCGGCTTGCCGGCGGCGTCCCAGCCTTCGCGGACTTTCACCTTGCCGAGTTCCGGGCAGACCTTCGCGGCCGGCGCATCGAGATCGAGCTTGCCGCGCTCGACCAGCTGCATCGCCGCAGCCGCCGTGACCGCCTTGGTCATCGAAGCAAACCAGGCGACGGTATCGAGCGTCATCGGCGCATTGCCGCCGATCGAGCGGACGCCGCTTGCGCCCTCGTAGATCACCCCCTTGGCGTCGGCGACGAGCGCGACCACGCCGGGCACACCGCCACCGTCGGTGCTGCGTTTCAGACAGGCGTCCAGCGAGCTTTTCAGTTTCATGGTTTCTCCCCACCGTTGTCAGCACCCTTTTCGGGTCGATCGGCCTTGAGCTTTGCGCGATCCCGCGCTGGCGTAAAGCCGCTAAACGCGCTCCAGCAGCACCGCAATACCCTGCCCGACGCCAATGCACATCGTGCACAGCGCGTAGCGGCCGCCGCCGCGTTGCAGCTGGTTCACCGCCGCCAGCGCGATGCGCGCACCCGAAGCACCGAGCGGATGACCCAGCGCAATCGCGCCGCCATTCGGATTGACGCGCGGATCGTCGTCGCGCAGGCCGAGCCGGCGCAGCACGGCGAGACCCTGCGCAGCGAAAGCCTCGTTGAGTTCGATGACGTCGATGCGCTCGATCGGAATGCCGGTCATGGCGAGCAGTTTCTCTGTCGCGGGTGCGGGGCCGATACCCATGACGCGCGGCGCCACTCCCACCGTTGCCATCGCGACAATGCGCGCCTTCGGCGTGAGTCCCTGGCGCGCGGCCATCGTCTCGCTGGCGATCAGCAGCGCGCAGGCGCCGTCGTTGACGCCGGAGGCATTGCCCGCCGTCACGCTGCCGTCGGGCGTTACGATGCCTCTGAGCTTCACGAGGGCGTCGAGCGAGGTTTCGCGCGGATGTTCGTCAACCGAGATGATCACCTGATCGCCCTTCCGTGCCGGGATCGTCACCGGCGTGATCTCGGCGGCGAGATGGCCGGCCTTCTGCGCGGCGACCGCCTTCATCTGCGAGGCCAGCGCCATGCGGTCCTGATCGACGCGGGCGATGCCGTGCTCGCGCGCGACGTTCTCGGCCGTCTCGGGCATCGAGTCGATGCCGTGCAGTTTCTTCATGTGCGCGTTGACGAAACGCCAGCCGATCGTGGTGTCGAAAATCTCGGCGCTGCGCGAGAACGCCGTGTCGGCCTTGCCCATCACGAACGGCGCGCGACTCATGCTCTCAACCCCACCGGCGATCATCAGCGCCGCGTCGCCGCTGCGGATCGCCCGCGCCGCCGTGCCGATGGCATCGAGACCCGAGCCGCAGAGCCGGTTGATCGTCGCGCCGCCGACTTCGAGCGGCAGGCCAGCCAGGAGTGTCGCCATGCGCGCGACGTTGCGGTTGTCCTCGCCGGCCTGATTGGCGCAACCGAGCAGCACGTCGGCAACTGCACTCCAGTCGACACCGGGATGCGCCGCGATCAGCGCGCGGATCGGAATGGCGGCGAGATCATCGGCACGCACGGAAGCCAGCGCACCGCCGTAGCGACCGAACGGCGTGCGCAGTCCGGCGCAGATGAAGGCTTCAGCCATGGGCGCGGCCTCCGGACGCCGCAGCGCTCAAGTCGAACAGGCTGGTGGCATCCATCTCGAGCACTGCGATGTCGTTCTGGTTGCGCAGGTGCCAACGCCACACGACCACGCCGGAACCGCCGCGCGAGCGACGCACTTCGGTGACCTCGCAGCGCAGACGCAGTTCGTCGCCCGGTCGCACCGGGTGCTGCCACCGAAGGCTGTCGATACCGGGCGAGGCGAAGGATTCGGAACCGATGAGAATCGCGTCACAGGCCATGCGCATCGCCAGCGCGCAGCTATGCCAGCCGCTCGCGATCAAGCCCTGCCAGCGACCTTGCGCGGCGCGCTCGGGGTCAGTGTGGAACCACTGCGGATCGAACTGCTTCGCGAACGCGATGATTTCCGGCTCGGTGACGCGCAGCGGCCCGGCGTGAATCACCTGGCCCACATGGAAGTCCGCAAAAAGCATGATCAGATGGCTCCGCTGCTGGTATCGGCCGCTTCCGCCCAGCGCCGTTCGAGCAGCCAGGGGCTGACACGATAGCGCTCGCCGCGATAAATCGCGTCGAGCTGATCGAGCAGACCAATGACGTAGTCACTGCCGAGATGCGCCAGCCACTCGAACGGCCCGGCCGGGTAGTTGGTGCCCAGCCGCATCGCCGTGTTCGCGGCCTCGACGCTGCACACACCCTGCTGCACGGCGTCGGCCGCCTCGTTGATCAGCATGGCGATGGTCCGCGCGACGACCAGCCCCGGCGCATCGCCGATCTCGAAGGTCTCGATGCCGGCACGCGCCAGCGTTGCGCGGACCATCCTGCGCGCCGTCGCCGGCACCTTCTGCGCGAAGGCCACCGCGAGCGCGCCGTCGAGCCCGGCCTTCAGGGGTAGATCGAAGACGCCCTGCCACGGATTGGCGTGCGCCAGCGCGCGCTTGCCGGCCGGGCGGCCATCGGTGAGCCACAGGCTCGTTGCCCGTCCGTCCTGGCCGGTGAAGACCAGGCCGCAGGATGGCCCTTCGTGCTGGCGCGAACAGTTCACGCCGGCTGCGCGCAACAGCGTCGCGAACCCGTCGGGCACTGCGCCGCTGCCGCAGACGATGACGGTCCCGGCAATTTCCGGGTCCTGCGTGTCGCACGCGGTCGGTGTCGCGGCGACGACCGGAGAATTGTTGGCGTAGGAATAGAAGCCGCGTGAGGACTTGCGCCCGAGCAAGCCGCCTTCGACCAGTTCGCGCTGGATGCCGGACGGCTGGAAGCGCTGGTCGCCGTAGTTCGCGCGGAACACCGAGTCGGTGACGGCGTAGTTGATGTCGTGGCCGATGAGGTCCATCAACTCGCAGGGGCCCATGCGGAAACCCGCGCCGCGCATCGCAGCGTCGAGCTGCGCCGCAGTGGCGCGCTGTTCGTTCAGCAGCGCCAATGCTTCGGCGTAGAACGGCCGCGCGATCCGGTTGACGATGAAGCCCGGTGTCGAGCGCGCGAGCACCGGCGTCTTGCCCCAGTCCTGCGCAAGCTGCCGGATCGTCGCCACGGTCGACGGGCTTGTGGCGAGACCGCTGACGACCTCGACCAGGCGCATCTGCGGCACCGGGTTGAAGAAATGCATGCCGGCAAAGCGGGCGGGATGTTCGAGGTCGCGCGCGATCGCCGTGATCGAGAGCGAGGACGTATTCGTCGCAAGGATGCATTCGGCGGACACTATCTTTTCGAGATCGGCGAACAAGATCCGCTTCGCTTCGAGCTGTTCGAGAATCGCTTCGACAACAAGACCGGCGTCGGCAAAGCGCTCGAACGAGTCGACCGGCTCGATGCGCGACAGCAACGCCGCACGCGCCTCGGCCGTCATCTTCTGCTTGGTCACGAGCCCGCTCAGCGCACGGTCGATGCCGGCATGCGCCTGCAGCGCGGCACCGGCGCGCGCATCCATCAACAGCACACGGTGCCCAGCCGCCGCAGCGACCTGGGCGATGCCCGCGCCCATCGTCCCCGCGCCGACGACGCCGACCATGGGACGCTGGGTCACCCGCGCACCCACCTTGCCGGACGTTTCTCGAAGAATGCCGCGAAGCCTTCTCGCGCCTCGTCGGTCGCGCGGACACGGCTGATCGCGCGGGCCGACAGCTCGCTGGTCATCGCGTCGATCTGGCCTTCGGGCAGCTGTGCGTACAGCGACTTGATTTCGGTGAACGCCGTCGGCCCGTTGCTGCACAGGCTCGTCACAATCAGCTCCAGCTCGGCGTCGAGCGCTTCGGGCGCCACGACGCGATGCACGAGGCCGATGGCGAGCGCCTCGCTCGCATCGATCGGCAGCGCAGTCAGCGCGAGCCGCTGCGCCTGCCGGCGTCCGACCGCAGCGATCAGGTACGGGCCGATCACGGCCGGAATGATGCCGAAGCGCGCCTCGGTCACCGCGAGCCGGCACTGTGCGCTGGCGATGACGATATCGCTGGCGGCAATCAGCCCGACGCCGCCGCCATAGGCATGGCCCTGAACCCTTGCGATTACCGGCTTGGGGCAGCGATGGATCGTCTCCATCATCGCCGCGAAGCGCCGCGCATCGGCGAGATTTTCCTCAGGCGTGTTGCGGCTCGCGCGCTGCATCCAGCGCAGGTCCGCACCCGCGCTGAAGGCGCGGCCCTCGGCTTCGAGTACGACGATGTGAACTTCCCGCGAACGTCCGAGCGTGGTGAAGGTCTCGGCCAGTTCGGCGATCATCGTTTCGTCGAACGCGTTCATGATTTCGGGACGCGCGAGCACCACGCGCGCAACGCCGCGCGGGTCCGTCGACAGCTTCAGCGTGTGCATGGTCGGCTCCGGCTCGATGCCGCTTCGAGTACTTGAAAATGTGGAAAGCCCCTGTCCCGGAGGAAGAGGAGAACGCCAGCTCGATCCGACTTTCCCTAATAGGTTTCGAGATGAATCCGGCCCTGCATTTTCAGCTGCGTGTGCAAGGCTGGCCAGTCATCACCCGCGCCGCTGACAGCCGCCTCGAAGGCTGCCATCACGCCATCCTCCATGCCCCTGAGGCCGCAGACGTAGACATGCGTGCGCTCATCCGCGAGCAGCGCAGCGACATCGGCGGCTCGTCGGCGGATCAGGTCCTGCACATAGTCGCGCGGCTTGCCCGGTACCCGCGAGAACGCGAGGTTATTGTCGATGAAGTCTTTCGGCAGCTGCATCAGCGGGCCGAAGTAAGGCAGTTCCTCGGGCGTGCGTGCGCCGAAGAACAGCATCAGCTTTCCGTCCCCGGCCGCGCGCAGGCGGCGGCGGCGTTCGGTCATCGCGCGCATCGGCGCCGAGCCGGTACCGGTGCAGACCATCAGCAGATGCGCGGCCGGATCGTCCGGCATCAGGAAGCTCGAGCCGAACGGGCCGATGACCTGGACCGTGTCGCCCTTCTTGAGATTGCAGACGTAGTTCGAGGCCACGCCGTGCTTGGGTTTGCCGTTGTGATCGATCGTGACGCGCTTGACCGTGATCGACAGGTTGTTGTACTTCGGCCGTTCGCCGTCGCGCGGACTCGCGATGGAATACTGGCGTGCGTAAAGCGGCCGACCGCTGGCGTCGACGCCGGGCGGAATAATGCCGATCGACTGGCCTTCGAGCACCGGGAACGGCAGGCTGCCGAAGTCGAGCACGACATGGTGCGTGTCGCTGTCGCGGCCGGCGGCGGTGACCTGCACGTTGCCCGCCACCGTGGCCGTCGCAACGTGCCGGATCGTGTGCAGGTTGACGCTCGGCCGCGCCGCAGTCTTCGGCGCAATCACCGAACCCCGCAGACCGTCGACCGGCGGGATCACTACGCCTTCGGCCGAATCCGCAACCGGCACGGCGGTTTCGGCGAGGTCCTGCTCGGGGGGCAGTTCGTCCCAAAGCAGCTGCTCTTCGACGGCGTATGCGCGCGCCTTGACGACGTTGCGCCAGTTGTCGATCGCACCGGTCGGACAGGGCGAGACGCAGGCGCCGCAGCCGTTGCAGATATCGGCGTTGACGACGTAGTTGCGCAGGTCGTGCGTGATCGCGTCGATCGGGCAGGTTTCTTCGCAGGTATTGCAGCGAATGCAGATGACCGGGTCGATCAGATGCTGCTTGAGTATCGCGGGCTCGGCGGCGCTCACGTTGCGGTTCCGGTCACTCGTAATCCGTCATCGTCGGCTTTGCCGACATCGCAAGCAGGCCCCCCTGCCGCGCCATGCGCACGGCCTGCGTCCGCCGCCGGGCGCCGAGCTTTTCGTAGATGTGCTTGAGGTGATATTTCACGGTGTCCTCGCAGACGAACATCTTCTCGGCAATCTCGCGGTTGGAATCACCGAGCACGAGCAACTCCAGCACCTGTCGCTGCCGGCCCGTGAGTTCTTCACTTGTCGTGATTTGCGGTTCCTGCATGAGTCACCTCCGTAATGCGATCCTGTTGCGGCGAGCGCGAGCGCGAAATGCACCGCGCCGATTCAGTTGAAGCGAATGTACTCGAGATTGATCGGCTGCTTGTTGATGCCCACCACGGGGGCGGCAATCCAGCTCGCATATTTGCCCGGCTCGACCACGCGGCCCATCAGCGAGGCGACGTATTCGCGATCTTCCGCCGTCGGCAGCCAGTCGCGCACGCACGTATCGAAATCGGCCTGTGAAATCGGCTGGCCGGCCGGCGTGAAGCGCTGGCCGGAGAGCGTGCCGATCTGGCGGTTGAAGGCCTTGTGCGGCACCGTCAGCCGGAACGGAATACCGGCCTTGTCGATGACCTTGTTCCAGCGCTCGACACCGGCGACCGAATCGCGGATGTAATCGTCACGCAGCACTTCGTTCAGCGCATTCAGCATCGGCGCGTCCTTCTCGACGAGCTTGCCGTCGACCACTTCGAGCACCTTGTAGGTCGCCCCCTTCAACAGGTGATCGTCGTTGCGCTTGCCTTCCTCGTAGCGGCCCTTGAGGCCGCTCGAATAGAAGATCGCCGCATTCGACGACTGGTCGGCACCAAAAAGATCGATGGTCACGCTGTAGTGGAAGTTCAGGTAGCGCTGGATCGTCTCGAGATCGATCACGCCGTGCTGGCGCACCTGGTCCGGCGCCTGCACGCCGTGCAGCTTCATGATTTCGCAGGTCCGCTGGATCGTGCGCGAAACACCGGATTCGCCGACGAACATGTGATGCGCTTCCTCGGTCAGCATGAACTTGGTCGTACGCGAGAGCGGGTCGAAGCCGGACTCGGCAAGCGCGCAGAGCTGGAATTTGCCGTCGCGGTCGGTGAAGTAGGTGAACATGAAGAAGGCGAGCCAGTCCGGCGTCTTCTCGTTGAACGCGCCAAGAATGCGCGGATTGTCCTGATCGCCGGAGCGACGGCCGAGCAGCGCCTCGGCTTCCTCGCGGCCATCGCGGCCGAAGTAGCGGTGCAGCAGATAGACCATTGCCCAGAGATGACGGCCTTCCTCGACGTTGATCTGGAAGAGGTTGCGCAGGTCGTACAGCGAGGGCGCAGTGAGGCCCAGATGCCGCTGCTGTTCGACTGACGCCGGCTCGGTATCGCCCTGCGTGACGATGATGCGGCGCAGGTTCGCGCGGTGTTCGCCGGGCACGTCCTGCCAGGCGGCCGCGCCACGCTGCTCGCCGAAGCCGATCTTGCGCTCGGCATCCTGCGGCGAGAGAAAGATGCCCCAGCGGTAGTCCGGCATCTTCACGTAGTCGAAGTGGGCCCAGCCGCCCGGCTCGGCGCTGATCGCGGTACGCAGGTAGACATCGTGCTGATGTGAGCCGTCCGGGCCCATGTCCGCCCACCAGTTGAGGAAATTCGGCTGCCACTGTTCGAGCGCGCGTTGCAGCGCGCGGTCACCGGACAGGTTGACGTTGTTCGGAATCTTGTCGCTGTAGTTGATGCTGGACGCCACGCTCGACATTGAAAATCTCCTGAAGGTAAAAGCGAAAAAGGAATTGGCTGAGGATCAGACGCGATTGAGATCGAAGGCGGCTTTTTCGCCCTTGCCGTAGACCTTGAGCGCACCGCGCTCGCCGACGGCATTGGGGCGGATGAAGATCCAGTTCTGCCAGGCCGACAGGCGGCCGAAGATCCGGGTCTCCATCGTTTCGTTGAGGCCGAAGCGCAGGTTGGCTTCGAGGCCGGTCAGGGCGTCGGGCGAGAGGGCGGCGCGCTCCTCGAGCGCGATGCGGATTTCATCGGTCCAGTCGAGATCGTCCGGCGTGCCGGTGACGAGGCCCAGCGCATCCGCCTCGATCGGACCCAGCCGCTGGCCGATCGTGGCGCGGGCGGCAGCCAGCGGGCCGGTCTCGGAATGGAAGCGGCGTTGCAGGCGCGATTCGGCGCTGACCATCGGGAAAGTACCGAAGTTGAGTTCGCTGAGCGCGAGGGTCGGAGCCTGGTCGGCTGCGGCCGGGAAACTCTGCATGTAGGTGCGGTCGGCGCAGAAGGCGAGTTCGGCCAGCGTGCCGGCAAAGCAGGAACCTTGCTCGATCAACGCGAACAGCGTGCGCGAGCAGACATCGAGCCGGGCCAGGGTGCGCCGCAGCATGCCGGTCGTCTCGCGTACGAACCAGTGGTTCCTGAATTCGGTCAGCGTGGCGTCGGCGGCAAGCACGGCCTGTGCGTCGCCCTCGGTGCGCAGAATCCAGGTGCCGATGTCGAGCTCGTTGGTCCGCATGGCGAGGATGGCGTCGTCGAGTTCGCGCGCCATCTGCAGCGGCCACCAATGGATGCCCGCAGCGAGTATGCCGGCGAGGTCTTTCGGCGGTGCGCTCGACGGCGCACGCACCGTGAAGTTGGCGAGACGACGGGCACGGTCGATCTCGACCGTCACGAATTGATAGCGCAGGGCATCGGCTTCGACCTTGCGGTCGAGCGGCGTCAGGAGCACGCCCTTGCCGTCAGCCGGGCGATCGCTGCCGGCGGCCAATGTGTCCGCGCGCGCGCGCACGACCTTGGCGAACTGCGCCGGCTTGACGATCTCGTCGACCAGCCGCCAGTCCTTCGCCTTCTGGCCACGCACGCCTTCGGTGGTAGTGCAGAAGATATCGGCATGGTCGTGACGGACCTTGCGCTTGTCGGTCACGCGCGTCAGTCCGCCGGTGCCGGGCAGCACGCCGAGCAGCGGCACTTCGGGCAGCGACACGGCCGAGGAGCGATCGTCGACCAGCATGATTTCGTCGCAGGCCAGCGCCATCTCGTAACCGCCGCCGGCGCAGGCGCCATTGATCGCGGCGATGAACTTCAGTCCCGAATGGCGGCTCGAGTCCTCGAAGCCGTTGCGCGTCTCGTTGGTGAACTTGCAGAAGTTGACCTTCCAGGCGTGGCTCGAAAGGCCGAGCATAAAGATGTTCGCACCCGAGCAGAAAATGCGGTCCTTGCTGCTGGTGACGACGACCGTGCGCACTTCCGGATGTTCGAAGCGGATGCGCTGCAGCGCGTCGTGCAGTTCGATATCGACACCAAGGTCGTAGGAATTCAGTTTCAGCTTGTAGCCGGGGCGCAGGCCAGCGTCTTCCGAGACGTCCATCGACAATGTCGCGATCGCGCCGTCGTACGCGACCTTCCAGTGACGGTAGCGCGAGGGCTCGGTCTGATAGTCCACCTGCAACGTCGCCGTCATTGTTCCAGTGCTCGTGGTTTGTTCTGTAGACGCTCGTTGCCCAAGCGCATCGCCGCATGAATTATCTTGCAGTGGAATCGTACACATGCATGATAGTGCATGTCAACGCGCGATCGTATCGGACACTGGAATCGCCGCTCGAACCGCCGTCTTCAAACCGGCGAAGGCCCGGGCCAGCGGCTTGCCGCTGGTGTCGAAGACGAGATCGGCCTTGGAATAGAACGGCGTGCGCTCGCCGAGGATCAAGCGTAGATCAGCCATGGCCTGACGGTTGCCGGCCATCGGCCGCATGTCGCCCTGCGCAATGACGCGGCTCATGTGGTCATCGGGCGCGGCGCGCAGCCAGACCGTATAACAGCGCGATAGCAGCAGGTTGAAGGTCGTCGCCTCGGAGACCAGCCCGCCCGGTGTCGCGATCACGGCGCGCGGGTGCGCTTCGAGCACTTCCTCGAGCGCCTGCCGCTCGTAGCGGCGATAGGCGTTCGCGCCATACAGTGCGTGAACTTCTTCGGGCGTGCAGCCGGCGAGTCGCTCGACCTCGCGGTTGACCTCGACGAACGGAACTTTCAATTCTTGAGCGAGAAGCTGGCCCAGCGTCGATTTGCCGGCGCCGCGCAGGCCGATCAACGCAATGCGGTCAGACCTGAGCCCACCGCTCGCGGCCGTGTTGAACAGCGCGGCCAGCGCCCGCTGCGCGCGGTTCAGGTCGTCGACGCTGCGGCCGTTCAGCAGCTCGCGGATCAGGACACGATCCGCCGATTCTTCCGTGGCATCGTCGATCAACTCGCCGATCGGGCAGTTCAGCGCGCGGCTGACCTGGCGCAGGATCAGGAGCGAAGGATTGCCGATCCCCGATTCGAGATTGGCGAGGTGACGCTCGGAAACTTCGGCGTCGCGCGCCAGTTCGCGACGCGTCAGTCCGCCGCGCGCGCGCAGCCGGCGCACGCGGTCCGCGAGCGCGGCGAACAGCGGGTCGCGGCCGTCCGGTTTCGCCGGCGCCGGCGCAGTGCGCTTCTTCGCCAAAGTCTTCTTCATGATGTCGGTCGGATTTGCGCTGACGTGACAAGCAAGATAGCAGGCATTATCATGCATCGAACTGCATTATGTTGCATCTTCAGGAAAATCATGATGACGCCCGAAAAATTCAGCGCGCTGGTCGGTGAGTTCACGGCCAGCCTCGTCGGCCGCCCGCTCGACAAGACGCTGGAGGACGAACTCAACGAGCGTGCACCGGCGTCCCATGAAACGTTCAAGACGATTTTCGAGGCCTGCCACGCAGGTATCGCCGCCGGCTGGATGTGCAACCGCGAGGGCGGCGGCATCCGTTACGGCCGCGTGCTCAAGGCCACGCCGGCCACGCACGGTTTTTCGGTCGACGTGGTCGACATGAACGAAGTCGCCGGCCCGCACCACGCGCATCCCAACGGCGAGATCGACCTCGTCATGCCGCTCGATGGCGAGGCAAAGTTCGACGGCCACCGCGCCGGCTGGGTCGTCTACGCACCGAACAGCGCGCACCGGCCTACCGTGACCGGCGGCCGTGTGCTCGTGCTGTATCTGCTTCCGGGCGGCGCCATCGATTTCGCGGCCGCAGCCTGATCTCTTGCAACAACCGGACGACCGCACAGCGCATGAGCGAATTACTGGGGAACTACGTCGGCGGTCGCTGGGTCGGCGGTACCGATGGCGGCACGCCGCTGCTCGATCCGGTGCTCGGCACCGAGCTCGTGCGCGTGTCCAGCGCCGGCCTCGATCTGACGCAGGCGTTCGCGTTTGCGCGAAGCGAAGGCGGCGGCGCGCTGCGCGCGATGAGTTACGCGCAGCGCGCCGCCATGCTCGGACGTTGCGCAGATGTGCTGAAGGCCAATCGCGACCGCTACTACGACATCGCGCTGACCAATTCCGGAACGACCAAGGCCGATTCCGGGCCGGACATCGACGGCGCGATTTTCACGCTCAACTGGTACGCCCGCGCGGGTGCCGCACTCGGCGAAGCCCATGCGCTGCTCGACGGTGCTGCCGTCGGCCTGAACAAGGATGGCTCGTTCAAGAGCCGGCATGTGCTGGTGCCGGCACGCGGTGTCGCGCTGTGCATCAACGCCTTCAACTTCCCGGCGTGGGGCTTGTGGGAAAAGACCGCGCCGGCGCTGCTGTCCGGCGTCCCGGTGATCGCGAAGCCGGCCACAGTCACGGCCTGGCTGGCGCAGCAGATGGTCGCCGACATCGTCGCCGCCAAGGTGCTGCCGGACGGCGCGCTGAGCATCGTCTGCGGCAACAGCGCCGGGCTGCTCGACCCGCTCGGCCCGCAGGATCTGCTGTCGTTCACCGGCTCGGCCGAAACCGCCGGCGTGCTGCGCGGCCACGCGGCGCTGCGCCGGCATTCGGTGCGCGCGAACATGGAGGCCGACAGCCTCAACAGCGCGCTGCTCGACCCGGACGCGGCACCGGGCTCCGAGCCGTTCGCGCTACTGGTCCGCGAAACGCTGCGCGAGATGACGGTGAAATCCGGGCAGAAATGCACGGCGATTCGCCGCATCTTCGTGCCGGAAGCCTCGTTCGACGCAGCCGCCGATGCCCTGCGCGCGGAACTGGCGAAGGTCGTCACCGGCAATCCACGTGACGCCTCGGTACGCATGGGCTCGCTGGTCAGCCGCGCGCAGCGCGATACCGTGCTCGATGGAATTGCGCAGCTCAAGGGCGAAGCGGCCGTGCTGTTCGATGGCGCCGATACACCTTTTGTGGCTGCCGATCCGGCCATCGCGGCTTGCGTCGCGCCGGTGTTGCTCGGCCTGCGCGATGCGCGCGGCGCGGGCGCCGTACACGCGCTCGAAGTGTTCGGCCCGGTCGCCACGCTGATCGGCTATCGCGATCTGGCGTCCGCCTACGAGATGATCCATGCCGGCGGCGGCTCGCTGGTTTCCTCGCTGTACAGCGCGAACCCGGATTTCATCGCGACGGCGAGCCTCGAACTTGCGGCCAGCCACGGCCGCATCCACGCGATATCGCCAGCCATCGCCGCGACACAGACTGGACATGGCAACGTCATGCCGATGTCGATCCACGGCGGACCGGGGCGCGCAGGCGGCGGTCAGGAACTCGGCGGCCTGCGTGCACTGGATTTCTATCATCGCCGCTGTGCCTTGCAGGCGGAAACTGCCGCGATCCAAGCCGTCGAGGCCACGGCCGTGGCCTGGGCCTGCTGAAGCGCTCGCTATCGATTGACGACCGCTGCAACCGAACCGGGGAGAGTTCGATGGCCACCAAGGTTCCCGCGCCGCCTGCCGACTTCAACTTCGCGCGCCACATCATCGAGCGCAATGCCGGGCGTGCGGAGCGTGTCGCGTTCATCGACGATCGTGAGGTCTTGAGCTACGGCGAGTTCAGCGAGCGTGTCCGGCGGTTCGGCAGCGCCCTGCATCAGCTCGATCTGCGCCGCGAGGAGCGGGTTCTTCTCGTGCTTCAGGACAGCGTCGACTGGCCGGTGGCATTCCTCGGCGCGCTCTACGCCGGCGTGGTTCCGGTGGCGGTCAACACGCTGCTGACCCTCGACGATTACGCCTTCCTGCTCGAACACAGCGGCGCGAAAGCGGTCATCGTTTCCGCAGCGCTGCTGGCAACACTGCGCGCGGCGATGGCGCAGGGCCGGCACGATGCCCGCCGGCTCATCGTGTCGGGCGAAACGCGAGCGCCGGGGTCCGATGCCCTCGCCTTCGCCGATGCCCTCGCCTTCGCCGATGTCCTCGCCGCCGGCAGCGCCGACTACGCCGGTCAGCGCACCCATGCCGATGCGACGGCGTTCTGGCTCTATTCCTCGGGCTCGACCGGCCGGCCCAAAGGTGTGCTGCACACGCATGCCAACCTCTACTGGACTGCCGAGCTCTACGCGCGCCCGGTGCTGGGCTTGAGCGAAAGCGATCGCGTGTTCTCTGCCGCGAAACTGTTCTTCGCGTATGGCCTCGGCAACGGCCTGAGCTTTCCGCTCAGCGTCGGCGCCTCCGCGATACTGATGGCCGAGCGCCCGACGCCGGAGGCGATCTTCAAGCGTCTCCTCGATCATCAGCCATCGGTCTTCTGCTGCGCACCGACCGGCTACGCCGGCATGCTCGCTTCGGCTGAATTGCCGGCGCGCACTGCGGTCTCGCTGCGCCTCTGTTCCTCTGCCGGCGAAGCGTTGCCGCGTGAGCTGGGCGATCGCTTCACAGCGCACTACGGTTGCGAAATCATCGACGGCATCGGCTCGACCGAGATGTTGCATATCTATCTTTCAAATCGCCCCGGCGCCGTGCGTTACGGCACCACCGGCACCGCGGTCCCCGGGTACGAGTTGGCGCTTCGCGATGAAGACGGCCGCGCCGTCGGCATCGGCGAGATCGGCGATCTCTACGTCAAGGGGCCGAGTGCGGCGTTGATGTACTGGAACGACTGCGCCCGATCGCGCGCCAGCTTTCAGGGCGAGTGGATGAAGACTGGCGACAAATATTCCTGCGACGCCGACGGCTTCTACACCTACGCCGGCCGCAACGACGACATGCTGAAAATCAGTGGCCAGTACGTCTCGCCGTTCGAGGTCGAAGGCATGCTGATCAGGCATCCGCAGGTGCTCGAAGCGGCGGTCATCGGCGAGATCGGCGCCGATGGCATCGTCAAGAGCCGGGCTTTCGTCGTGCTGAAGGCGGGCGCTCAGGCCGGCCCGTCACTGGCCGCCGAGCTCCAGGCGTTTGTGAAAGAGCGGCTGGCGCCGCACAAGCGCCCGCAGCAGATCGAGTTCATGGCCGATCTGCCGAAGACCACGACCGGCAAGATTCAGCGTTTCCGCCTGCGCGAACTGGCGCAGCTAGCGGTCAAGGCATGAGCCGGGCGGATACGCTGGCCCGCGCGGCGCCGCAGCGTGTCCGAATCGAACTCGACGGACGCGCGCTCGACATCGACTACGAATGGTTGTTGAGCGAGCGCGTTGACGCACCGCTGGTTGTCTTCCTGCATGAAGGACTCGGTTCGATCTCGATGTGGCGGGACTTCCCGCGTGCATTCTGCGCAGCCGGCGGATTTCGCGGTCTGGTCTACTCGCGGCCGGGCTACGGTCGCTCTACGCCGAGGCCGCTCGGCGAGCCCTTGCCGGTCGACTTCATGCACGTCCAGGCACGCGAGGTACTGCCGCGCTTTCTCGCCGCCGTGCGCGTTGACGCAGTCGTCGAGAAACCCTGGCTGTTCGGGCACAGCGACGGCGGTTCGATCGCACTGATTCATGCCGCTGCGTTCCCTGGCGCAGTCGGCGGCTTGATCGTCGCCGCACCGCATATCTTCGTCGAAGACCTGAGCGTCCAAAGCATCGCGCAGACGCGCGAACGTTATCTGACGACCGATCTTTCGAAACGCCTCGCGCGGCATCACCACGATGTCGAATCGGCGTTCTGGGGCTGGAACGATATCTGGCTGCGTCCGGCTTTCCGCGACTGGAATATCGAGGCATTACTGCCGCGCATTCGCTGCCCGGTGATGGCCATCCAGGGTGAGGACGACGAGTATGGAACCATGGCGCAGATCGACGGCATCGCAAGCGCAATTGCCGGCGCGCAGCTGTTGAAACTCGGCCACTGCGGCCATTCGCCGCACCGCGACCAGCCGCAGCGGCTGATCGACGCGGCGATCCGTTTCATCGCCCGTCCGGCACTGCCGGCAACTGCAACTTAACGTCGACTCGAACGCAACGACGATCGCCGAGGTCTTAATTCCGCAAGGCGCACATTCGCTGCGGCCGGAGAAGAACCATGGACATGCTGGTGATCCTGATCATCCTGTTGTTGCTGTTCGGCGGTGGTGGTGGTTTGTACTGGGGTCTCGGCTCGGGCTGGGGCATTGGTCCGATCGGACTGATCATCGCCGTCCTCGTCATCGCGTTCCTGTTGTACGGTCGAAGAGCAAGATAATTCGCTCTTTGCCGCGTTCCCAAACCCGTCCTGAACGACGGGTTTTTTACTGGCGTCCGGCAAAAAACAGCCCGGATGCGAGGCCTCCGGGCCGTGGTTATTGCGGATTCTGCCGATTGCCGGGATCACCGTCGCGCGAGCGCCGATTGAAACTCGAAATCCAGGCACTCGATTCGCTGCTGCGGCGCTTCCGCTCTGTCAGCCGTCGCGCCTGCTTTTTTTGTTTTTCCGCAGCCTCGGAGCCCTACATACCGATACGCAGGATGCGCCCGGATTGCCCCACTGCCAGTACCGACGTTCCGCCCGTGGGGACACCGACGCCCTGATACCAGGCAGTATTGACGTCGCCGCCGGAAACGCCGGTCCACGTCTTGCCGTCATCGCTGCTGACACGCATTTCGCGCATGCCGGACACGATCACTTTCTGATTTGCCGCCGTATGGACACCGAGCAGGATCGCCTTGGTACCGGCGTCGATCTGCGTCCAGGTCGCACCACCATCGCCACTGCGCAGCACCGTGCCTTCCTGTCCCACGGCGTAGCCGACCCCGTTGTCGCCGAGGTTCATCGCGAACAACGAGGCCTCGCCCTTGTGCAGGCTGGCCCAGGCGCCACCGTCATTGGACGAGCGCAGGATCAGGCCGAACTCGCCGGCCACCGTGATGACGTTTGCCTCGTCGATGCTCGCCGCATAGATGCTGGGTTCACCTTCGGCGACATAGGCGGACCAGTCCTTGGGTGCGATCGATTTCCAGCTCGCGCCGCCGTCGTCGGACGACAGCATCGTGCCAAAAGCGCCGACTGCGACCGCATGTCCTTTCGAATTGACGCTGACCGAGAACAGTCGGCTGTCGGTGCCGGTATCGGCCTTTTTCCAGGTCTCGCCTTCACGCTTCAGGACGAGACCTTGTTGTCCGACCGCGAGCGCGTGCTCGCCCTTGAGCGAGACGCCAAGCAAGGCCAGATCAGTGGGCGCCGGGTCGACCAGTTTCCAGGTCTTGCCGCCGTCCGCAGTATTTGAAATTGCGCCGGGCAAACCGACTGCAATGCCCTTGTCGCCGTCGAACGCGACGGCATAAAGGGCTTCGTGCGCCGAGCCACTGACTACGGTCTGGATCGACGAGTTGGCCTCGGCATGCAGAACGCTGGTGCTCAACAGTCCGATTCCGAGTACCGCAGTCGTCACCAAGTGCTTCATGGCATCCCTCATGAGATTAAGACGAATGGCGGCCCCCGATACCGATATCGATCGGGGGCCGCCAGCTTGCAGCGTGACGCGGTAGATCAACCAGTACCGAGACGGGCGATAGCCTGAGTCGTGAGGTACTTGCTGTACACGTCCTCACCCTGCTCGGAAAGCTTGCTCTTGTAACCGCCGGTGACTTCCCGGACCTGCGAGAAGCGGCTCATACGGTTGGCCTGGATGTCGTGGCTGTGCACGTAGACCCACGACCAGTCCGGATGCCCGTCCTTGTCCTTGACGGTCATCTTGTCGTTGGAGTACTGCGCAAATGCCGGCTCGAAGGACTTCCAGATTTCGCCGCGGCGATCGTAGGTGATGTACGCGACGAACATGCCGTTGCGGGCATCGATCCAGATACGCTTCTTGCCGACCGGCGCGCGCGGATAACCAACGGGCTCAGCGTCGAGCACGATGCATTCCGGGACCAGTTCGAACCAGGTGTCGAAGAACGTCTGGCCCTTCGGGCCGCCGTGCGTCGTGCGCTCCCAGTTGTCGTCGAAGCCGCCACGGAAGTTGACGCCGCCAATGCAACCCATCATCGGCTGGCGGCCGACGATCTTGTAGTTGCCCCAGGTCAGCATCGGGTCGCCGGCTGCCCAGGCATCGGACAGGAACAGCGTGATGCCCGGAACCAACGGTTCGAAACGCTGGTTGGTCGGGAACTGGCGCACGCGGCGGAACGCCGGCAGATACCCGTAGAGATCCGGGAACTTTCTCTGATCGTAGTACCAGGTGTTCAGGAACGAACTGCCGGCGGTTTCGGTCGGCGAGGTGAAGAACACCGACTGATAGCGCAGCAGATCCTTCTTGTTGTTGTAGATGGTGCCGTCCGGCCGCGCGGTGCAGTTCAATTCGCACCAGACGAAGTCGTACTTGTAGGCCTCGCTGCCGTCCGGAGCGATATCCCAGTCACGGATCGCGTACTGCGAGTACGTGTGGCGGCCCCAGGCCAGCGTCAGGTTGGCGATCGCTTCGAGGCCGGTCTTCGGCTCCGGGAACGGGTTGCCGCCGATCCAGGGTTCGCCGCTCTGCGTGGTGATATTGCCGGTCGCATCGAACTTGGCCTGGCCGTTGTTCTTGAGCGTGGCGTTCAGATACTGGTTGGGGAACAGCTTGGTCGCATCCTTCGTCGATTCGATGACGTTGATCTTGCGACCCTGCTTCTTGATCTGGATGTAAGTGATCGGATCGAACAAATCCTTGACCACATCGACGTTGTCGGCGGTGATGACATCGCCCGGCTTGATCTTGCCCTTGGTGTAGGCCGAGATCGACAGCAACTCGTCCGGGTAAGCCTTGGTCGTATCGCCGGCATTGCCGATCATCGGCCACAACGGCGCCAGCACGCCGGCGGTGCCTACGCCTTTTGCCACCTTCTCCATGAGCATGCGGCGCCCATAATTGAAGTCGTACTTCTTGATTCTCATGACTGTAATCTCCTCGCTACGATCCACATGGTTTGGCGCAGCGGTGAGCCACCGTTGCGGAAATCAAATCCGCTAGCGGACTCGCCAGCCGACTCTTCAGGCAAGCGCTTACCTCCGAGGCGCTTTCCGTCATTACCGATACGTCTTAAATAATTCCTTGGATTCATCACGCAGGTTCCGGTGCTGCCGTCAACTGATCGTCGTTGGCGGTGAAGGCGGAAAGATCCACACCTTCGCCGACGAGAAGGTCCTTCCGCGCGACGAACTTCGGCTTGATGGTCCAGATCAGGAGCGGCAGCACGACCAGCGCCAGCACCATGTTGATCAACATGGTCAGCACCAGCAGCAGCCCCATGTCGGCCATGAACTTCAGGCTCGACAGGAAATACCAGGGCAGGATGCCGATGAACATGATGGTCGCGGTGAACAGGATCGCCTTGCCGGTAGTGGTCAGCGAAGCCGTGATCGCGCGGCCCCAGTCGTGATTCTGCGCATGGTATTCCTCGCAGATGCGCGACAGCAGGTAGATGCCGTAATCGATACCGACGCCAACACCGATCGACGCAACCATCAGCGAGTTGATATCGAGACCGATACCGATCAGATGCATCGAGGCATTGAGAATGAAGTTCGCGAGGTTGACCGGGATCAGCAGGATGAATCCGGCGACGAACGAGCGATAGGCGAAACTGCAACCGAGCAGGATGACAAGGTTCAGCAGGCCGATGATCACGTAGTGATACCGCTCGACGACGTTGTTGGTCGCGTGCTGCAGCGCAATCGTGCCGGTACCGAGCCGGACGTTGAAGGTCGGATGATCGATTCCGATCAGGGCCACGGCTTTACGCGCTTCGCGCAGCGCCGAATCGACTGTTTCCTGCTTGTTGTCCTTGTACCAGAGCGACACCGTGCCGTTTTGCTGCTCGAAGTCGATGACGTGCCCGAACGCCTTGGGACTGCTGCCGATCATCACGGCGCCAGCAGCCGCATGCGCAGCGACATCCGTTGGATCCAGCGGCCCCCAGCGCGGATCGCCGCCGGCGAACAGGCGGTTGGCCTCGTTCAGATAATCCGCGAACGACAGCGTCGCTCTCGGCGCATCCGGGGCGTGCTCGATCAGATACTGGAGCTTCTGCATAGAAACCAGCGTGTCGGGCTGGTTCATCACCCGGTTCTTGCTTTTCTGGTCCTTGGCCTCGAAGACGATTTCGAGCGTGTTGACGCCGGCGAAGTTGCGGTTGATCTGGCGCACGGCTTCGTTGAACTCGGAGTCGTTCCACAGCAGATTGCTGCCTTCCACCGGATTGCCGATGCGAATGTGCAGCGCGGTCTGGAGCGCGAAGATCGCGACAATGATCATAAAGCCGCCTGTCCACACCGCCATCTTTCCCTGCGACAGGCTGGCCACACCGCGCAGCACGCTTTGCAGGACAGTCTGCTCGCCCTTGCCGACCAGCTTGTCGACATTCTTCGGAACCGGCAGCGTCGCCAGCAGCAGCGAGATCAGCACGACGCCGGTCGGGATCAGCCAGATGCACCAGAAGCCGCAGAACAGCGCGAAGCGCTCCATCGCCGGAATCGGCGCAACCGCGATCAGAAACACACCGACGATGTCGGTGAAGATGCCGAGAATACTCGGCGCCATCATCACGCCCATCGTGATCTCGGCGGCTTTCTCGCGATCCTTGATGTGCGAATAGATTTCGTAATAGCGCTCGGTGAACTGCACGCAGTGCGAGAACGAACGCGCGACCAACAGCAGCGGCACGACCATCAACAGCGGTTCGATCGGCGACTTGATCCAGCCGGTCAAACCGAAACCCCAGATCGCGGCGACCGCGCTGGTCACGATCGGCGTCACCACGCCGACGATGTTGCGCATATACAGCACCAGGGCCAGGACCAGCGCTCCGAGCGTCACCGCAAAAATCTTGAACATCTGCGACTCGTACTCGTAGACCCAACCGGTCAACGCCGGCTGGCCCGCGAGATAGACGTCGTGATCGGCATCGCGCGCAGCGACGACCAGACCCTGCACGAACTTGAACGCCGTGCCGTAGTCGAGGCGGGATTCGATGAACGTCGCGTTGATGAGTGTTGCCGACTGATCGTTCGAGATCAGGAAGGTGCGAGCGTTCGGCGATTTCTCCACGCGGGTCTTGAATTCCGCGATCGCTTCCGGCGTGGCCGGAACGCTGTCGCCCATCAGGGGCCGCATGTCGATGCCGTAAGGCGTGGCTTCCGCGTAGCGCGCCTTCTCGGTAGCGATCGAAAGAATCTGATCGTGATCGACGCCGGGCGCGAGATCGATATCGCGCGTCATCTTCCAGACCTTGGCCAGCGTCTCGGCGTTGTAGATGTCGCCGCTCTTGCGCTTGACCATCAGCGTGACGGTCAGCGGATTACCGAAGTTCGGATGATCCTTGAAGACCTGGACGAAAGGATCGTCTTTCGGCAAGAGGTCGGAAAAAATCGTCTGCAGGCGGACATCACGCAGGCCCACCGCAAAAAAGATCGTGATCAGCACGAAGACCAGGGCGCTCAGGCCGCGATGCTTCATTACCCATTTTGCAATCCGGAATCTCAGGGAGAGCATGATTTCACCCGTGGTTGAGAGAATGCCGCGAAAACCCGATTACGCCTGCGGCCGCTCCATTAATTGGACTGATCGTCCGGGACGGGCAACGCTCGTGCGCGGCATTGAACAGCGCAGCGCGCACGGTTTTAGACTTCGACATCCCTCTCCTCCATCAATGCCGAACTTTATAGCGAAGCGAAGCCTAAGCCTCGACTTAAAGTTCTGGTAATACGTCTAGTAGAGACTATCCGATTAAGTCGCGTAAACGACACTACACCAGCGGGTAGTCTTTGCCGAAATCCTGGCCGTCGGTCAGCCCCCGCAAAACCCGACCGTCCATTTCAAGCGACCTTCACCACAACCTTGCCGAAGTTGCCGCCCTTGAGCAGCTCGATCAGGCCTTGCGGTGCGCCCTCCAGCGAATCGACGACATGTTCGCGAACGCGCACCCGACCATCCTGCACCATTGGCGCGACTTCACCCAGAAAATTTCCATACCGGTCGGCGTAGTGATCGAAGATAATGAAGCCTTCAACTTTGAGACGCTTGAACAGGGCGTTGGCCATGAATCCGGGCAGACGGTCGCGACCCTCGAGGCCGCCGCCGCTGTAGTGCGCAATCTGGCCGCAAACGGGCATTCGCGCGCCGATATTGAGCAGGGGTTCGACGGCATCGAATACCGGACCGCCGACGTTCTCGAAGTAGATATCGATGCCCTTTGGACAGGCCAGGGCGAGATCGTCGGAAAAGTTAAGGGATTTGTGATCGGCACAGGCATCGAAGCCGAGTTCTCCAACGGCGTACTTGCACTTGTCCGCGCCACCCGCAATGCCGACGACCCGGCAGCCTCGCTGCTTTGCCAGCTGCCCGACGATCTGGCCGACCGCGCCGGTTGCCGCAGACACCACGAAAGTCTCGCCAGTCCTGGGTTTGCCGATGTTGATGAGGCCATGCCATGCGGTGAAGCCGGGCATGCCGAGCGCACCGACGTACCAGCTCGGGTGCGGAGCCGTTGCAGGCAGTTTGACCCTGATGTCCGCGCCATCGGAGACCGCGAAATCCTGCCAGCCCGAATGGGCCTGCACGAGATCGCCAACTTGATAATCCGGATGATTGGAAGCCTCGACGCGCGAAACCGTGCCGCCAACCATGACTTCACCGGGCTTGACACTCGGCATGTACGCATCTTCCTTGTTGATGCGGACGCGCATGTAAGGATCGAGCGAAAGCCACAGCGTGCGCAGCAGGATCTGCTTGGGGCCTGGCACCGGCACGGCGACGTTTTCGAAACGGAAGACATCCGGCGTCGGTTCGCCTTCGGCATGCCGGGCGAGGACGAACCGACGATTGTGGCTGGGAGATTGCGCCATGGTATTTCTCGGGACGGCGCTACTGAGGGTCGGCGATCTTGATCATCAGCTTGCCAGTGTTCTGCCCCGTGTAGAGCATGCGCACCGCCTGGTCGGCTTTCTCCAGGCCGTCGATTTCCTGATTACGCCACTTCAGCCGGCCCTGGAGATGCAGAACGCTGAGCGCGCGGATCGCTTCCGGGAAACGCGCCGCGTGGTCGATGACGATGAAGCCCTGCACCTTCAGACGCTTCATCAGGATACGCGGGTAGTTCGCCGGAGCGGCGTCGCGGCCCTCTTTGTTGTAGACCGCGATCATGCCGCACTCGATGATGCGGCCATACAGGTTCATCTGCCCCATGACGGCGTTGAGCGTGTCGCCGCCGACGTTGTCAAAGTAGATGTCGACACCTTCCGGACACAGCTCGCGCACACGTTTGTCGACATCCTGCTTCTTGTAGTCGATCGCGTGATCGAAGCCGAGGTCCTTGGTGAGCCAGTCGCACTTGTCCTTGCCCCCGGCAATGCCGACGACCTTGCAGCCCCAAGCCTTGCCGAGCTGACCGGCGATACTGCCGACAGCGCCCGCCGCACCCGACACCACCAGTGTTTCGCCGATCCTGGGCGCGCCGATGTCGAGCAGACCGAAGTAGGCGGTCGGCGCGACGAGGCCGAGCTGGCCGAACACGTGCTTGCGCGGAATGCCGGGGACATCCGGCGCCGGTGAATAATTCGCGGCCGGCCCGCAGGAGTAGTCGCTCCAGGAGCCGATGCCCATGACAGACGCGCCCACGTCGTACGCATCCGAACCGCTGGCGACGACCTTCCCGACGATGAAGCCACGCATCGGATCATTGAGCGGCACTGGCGGCATGTACTGGTCCATCTCGCTCATCCACAGGCGATTGGTCGGATCGAGCGACAGCCATTCGTTGCGCACGACGATCTCGCCTTTCTTCGGTTTCGGAATGGCGCTGGTCTTGAGCACGAGATCGCCATCGCGAATGTCGCCGACCGGGCGGCGCGCAAGAATCCACTGCCGGTTTTCGTTTGCCATGTCTCTATCTCCCAAGTGGAATCAATGGAATCCGCGCTCAGTCGATGAGGCGCGTGTTGCCGGTGATAATCCGATCGCCATTGCCGTCTCGCGACCCTGTCGAATAGCGTTTTTTCAACTCCACTACGGGCTTCTCGCCGCTCGTCATGGCGCTATTTCCGCCTTTTCGCGGCGGCCGACGGCGTAGAAGGGGTCGGCGGCGGCGCGAGCGCGGCCTGCCCGAACGGCGACGACGGACGTCGGTAGTCGGCTGCGGCGGCCGCGAATTCGACATACCAGTCGATGCTCTGCGGATTCATCATCGCGTCGCAGCTCGCGGCCTTTTCCAGCGGCCAGCCCATCAGGATTTTGCGCACCGGCACTTCCATCTTCTTGCCGGTCAGCGTGTACGGGATCGCCTCGACGCGATAGGTCCTGTCCGGTACGTGGCGCGGACTACAGTCGCTGCGCAGCCGGGTGTCGATCTTGCGCTGCAGCGACACGTCGAGTTCGACGCCCGGCTTCAGCTTCACGAACAGTGGCATGAAATAGGCGCCGCCGGCCAGCTCGCAGCAGACCACCATGCTGTCCGCGACTTCCTCGATCTGCTCGACCACGCGGTAGATTTCGGCAGTGCCGATGCGTACACCATAGCGATTAAGCGTGGAGTCGGAGCGACCGTAGATGTAACAGCCGCCGCGGCTGTTGATCTGGATGAAATCGCCGTGGCGCCAGATACCCGGAAAAACTTCGAAATAGGCCTCGCGGTAGCGCTTGCCGTCAGGGTCGTTCCAGAAAAAGATCGGCATCGACGGCGATGGCTTGAGACACACCAGCTCGCCGACCTGGTCAATGACTTCCTCGCCGTCATCGCTGAATGCGCGCACGTCCATGCCGAGGCAGCGTGTCTGGATTTCACCGGCGTGCACCGGCAGCGTCGGCGACGCGCCGACCAGCCCGCTGCAAAGTTCCGTGCCGCCGGACTGCGAGGTCAGCCAGAGGTCTTGCTTCACGCAATCGTAAAACCACTTGAAAGTCTCGGGCGTCGACGGCGCGCCGGAAAGCAGCGCCGATTCGAGGCGCGAGAGATCGAAGCGTTCGCCGGGCTTGAGTCCTGCCTTCTCCATTATCTGCACGAAGGTCGGACTCGCGCCGAACATCGTCGTGCGCGTGTCGGCCGCGAGCCGCCAGAGGAAGTCGAGACCGGGATGCACCGGGCTGCCGTCGTACTGCACGATCGCGCTACCCGAGAGGAGTGCCCCCACCAGCAGGTTGAACATCATCCAGCCGGTGGTCGAGTAGAAAAACATGACGCTGCCCGGCGTCAGGTTCATGTGGAAGGCCAGCAGCTTCAGATGCTCCACCAGCACGCCGACATGGTTGTGCACGATCGCTTTCGGCAGGCCCGTGGTGCCCGACGAAAACACGACCCACAGCGGATGCTCACAGCCCACCCGCTCGTAGCGAAACTGCGCGCGCGGCACGTCCGCACCTTGCAGCAGGTCATCCCAGCGCCGCGCGCCGGGCACCGGCGGCTCGCTCTGCTGTGGATGCAGGAACGGCAGCCAGACAACGTGCTTCAGGCTGGGAAGTGCGGCGACGATCTGCCGCGCCTCAGCGCCGCGATCGAATTCCTTGCCCGCGAAACGATAGCCGTCGCAGACGAAAATCAGGCTCGGTTCGATCTGCCGGAAACGCTCGGTCACGGTCTTCACGCCGAACTCCGGGGCGGACGAGGACCAGACCGCGCCGACCGCGATCGTCGCGATCATCGCGACGGTGGTTTCCGGCACGTTCGGCAGATACGAGACGATGCGGTCCCCGGGCCGGATGCCGAGCCGGCGCAGCTCCGTCGCCACGATGCGGACCTGCCGGCCAAGCTCCTGCCAACTCATCGTCGCGAGGGGCCGGGTTTCAGTGAGGTGATGGATCGCGACCTCGTTCGCCACAGCTTTTGCCTCGTGGCGCAGTAGGTGCTCGGCGTAGTTGACGCGCGCACCCTCGAACCACTGGGCTCCCGGCATCACGCGGCGATCGAGCACCTGCCGGTACGGGGTGTCCGATTGCACGTCGAAGTAATCCCAGACCGCGCCCCAGAAGGCTTCGATCTCGGTCACGGACCAGAGGCGCAGGGCTTCGTAATCACCGAAGATCAGACCGCGCCGCGCGCGCAGCCAGGCGATGAATTTCAGGACTTCCGACCGGCCCGCGAACGCGGGACTCGGCGTCCAGAGCAGTTCACCTTCGGCGATGGCGGTCGTCATCGTTGGCTTACCGCAGGCTGGCCAGACGGTCGAGCACCGCTTCCGGTTGCAGATCGGCCGGAATGCCGGCGTAGCGGAACGTTGCCGGTGGCGCCGCCTCGCCCTGCCAGAACCCCGGGGCCAGGCGCAGGCCATTGCATCGGGCGCCCGGCTGCGGCCCGGGCGCGATGACGTAGTCAAGTGCTGCCGCGTCGAAGGCGCCGGTGCGCGGCGTCAGCAGGCCGACGTCCCAGCGATAGTGCTGCGCGAGGTTCAGGACCGGCTGGTACATACCGAGGTCATCCATCGAGCGGGGCGCACTGGCGGCATCTTCCTCCAGCGCGACGGCGTCGACGCCGGCATCGCCGAAGGCGCGCAGGAAATCGGCGATGTAGACCGCCGCAGCGTCGGCATCGTCGGCGGTGACTTCGATCTCGCCAGCATCGGCAAACGCAAGCCGGTAAGCCAGCGCCGGCCAAAGACGCGGCGACGGCAGGACGAGTACCAGCGGCGCGCCGCCAAAGCTCGCGCGCAAGCCACGCACGAGTTCGACCAGATGCGCGCGAAGCGCCTCGTCGGCCAGCAGTGTTCTCAGCGGCGCCAGCAGGCGCTTCTTGGCGGACATCGCCATGCGCAGACCGTCATTCGCCTCGACCCACTTCGCCGCAACCGGAGCCAGCGGCAGCGGCAGCACGTCGGCGCGCAGGAGTCCCTGCGCCTTGCGCTGCCAGGCGACACTGGCGGCGACATCGAGCCAAGGCGCATGTCCTCCGGCCAGCAGCCGCGCGGCGTAGTCGGTGGCGTCCAGCCACAGCAGTCCGCCTTTTTTCGATTCGATGCTGTCCAGCAGTTTGCCCATGGTTCCCCGGATCGATGACGCCGCCGGGACGAGGCCCCGGCGGCGCGAACTCACTTCTTCTTTTTCTCGAGCTCGGCGATGCGTTGCTCGAGCTTGGCGATACGGACGTCCTTCGGATTGGGCATGAAGATCGGCTGGATCGCGTCGGCCGTGGTCTTCTGCTCGACGCTGCCGGCATAGATCACGTTGCGATCGTCCCAGCAGCCGTAGTACGGCAGGTGCGCGGGCGGCTCCGGCTGGTTCCACTTCTTGCAGAATTCCTTGAACGGCACGCCGCGCTTCTTGCGCGACTCGCGCTCGGCCTGGCGCGCGCGCGCCGTGCCTTCGCGATCGAGCACCAGCGTTTCCGGGTTGTAGATCAAAAAGAAAATGCGGCGCGCGGTTTCGTGCGAGATCAGGTTCTCTTCGAGGTCCTTGATGACGAGATCGGGATCGCGCTCGAGCACGTCGCCGTAACCACCGCCGGCGCCCTGCGTGATCATGTACAGCTCGCCGCGCTTGGCCAGCTCGAACTGCAGGCCGGTGTGATGCGTGGTGTATTTCGCGCCTTCGAAAGGCCGCTCGTTCATGATGTCGACGATCGAGAATTTGAACTTTTTCGGGTCGGTCTTCATGACCTCGAAGACGTCGACGTTCTTGACCTTGCACAGCGGATAGGTCGGTGCGCCGTAGCCGCCGAACAGGCCCGGCACGCTGCTGACCTTGGAGCCGATGCAGCAGGTCATGAAGCCCCACATTGGGCTGCCGAGGGATGAGGCGATCATCTCGTAACCCTGCCCGCCGCGGTACTTGCCGAAGGCCTGGTTGTCCTTCATCAGCTTCTTGCTGACGATCTGGATGAACGGCACTTCCTCTTCGTTGAGTTCCTGCTCGCCGAGGTCGGCCATCGGCGCAAAGATCGGCGCGATCGCATGTTCGCCGTCACGATCGGAACGCGCACCGCCGCCCATGCCGTTGAGATCCGCACAGAGGTTGCCGACCATCTCGTTGTGCTGCGTGATGCCGCCCCAGATGAAGGTACGGATCATGTTGTGCCAAGGCGCCACCAGCTTCGAGAACTTGTCAGGGCAGGAGTACATGAACTTTGCGACGGCTTGCTGGGTGGCCGTGAACGCCGGGAAGAACGTCATCATCGACTGAGCATTCGGCGTCGTGTACGACGAGGCGAGCGCGGACTTCGGATCGGTCAGCACCCTGATCGGCGCGAACACGGCCTGGTTGCGCGGCAGGTCCGGCCAGACGAAGACGAGGAACAATTGTGCGAGCATGCCTTTCAGCGAGGCCAGCACGGTGTTGTTGCAGCGGTTCGCGAACTCGGGCGACGAGCCGCGGAAATCGCAGATCAGCTCGTCGCCGACTTTGCGCATCTCCAGGCAGATCTTGATCATCACGTTTTCGCGCAACGTCGAGTCCGCGATGCACATCGTGCGTACGGAGCCGTCCGGCCATTCGCTGACGCGCCGCGAAACCTCGGCCTTGCAGTCTTCCAGCCCGCCCCGCAGCGAAGCGACCACGGCATGTACGCCGAAATCCTCGATCGCCGAATGCACACGCTGCTCCATGCGGCGGCACGCGAAGAGCTTGGTCTTCATGTCCTCGAACTGCAGCTTCGGCTCGCGCACCGAGTTCTGCAGGAAGGTCACGAGATCTTTTTTCAGCTCGTAGTTTTCGCAGATCTTGAAAGGCGACATCTTCAGCCCTTCCTCGTAAACCGATTCCGCAAGCGAAGGCATGCCGCCCGGTTCGATCGCGCCGTTCTCGCCTTCGTGCACCGTCGAGCCCGCCCACGCGATGAGCCTGCCCTTGTAGTAGATCGGCAGGATCATGCTTTGATCGGTGTTGTGGATGTTTCCGTAGCGCGCATCGTTGTGGATGAAGCCGTCACCTTCCTTGAGGCCGACGGTCGGGTCGTTGGCCCAGAACTTGTTGATGAACTTGACCGGGTGATGAACCAGCGACGCGAAGATCAGCACGCCACCGGCGCTGCACACGCCGAGATCGCCGGCGGCCGTGAAGATGCCAGTGATCAGATCACCCCACTTCGCGCCGGGCGCGGCACCCATCTGCTCCAGCATTTCGAACGATTCATTGGCACCGGCCTGCAGGCGGTCACGCACGAGCGCGAGGATCGCCGGATCGTTCGCCTTCATCAGCGCTTCTTCCTCGAGCGCCGTGCGCGGTGCGATGTCGTGCTCGCCCATGATTTCGGGATCGGGACCGAGGAACAGCACGTTGTCGGCGAGGAACTGATCGACGATCGCCTTTTCCTGATCGGTGTAGCTCAGCGTTTCAATCTTGCCCATGTCTGACTCCGGAAATACGTGATGACGCGGTGGTTCAGGCGGAGGCTGCGGCAATCGCCGAGCGGCGCCTCGAAGCGGACGCCGCCTCGCTGCGGGTGAACCAGGCTGCTCCGTACTCACCGATCTCCAGCGACCACGTCGGCTCGACGAGGTAGGTCGTGGTCGGCGAGACGATCACCGCGGGACCGTGTACCACGGTGCCGATCTCGAGTGTCTCGTGATCGTAGAGCGCCGTCTCCAGCGCCTTCGGGTGGCCGACGAACCAGCACTGGCGCGTGGCCGGCGGCGCGGGTGCTTTCTTCTGCCCGCCCAGCGGCGGCTTGACGTTGCGGAACTCGACGGTCTCGAGCTCGACGTAGCTCTGCACGCGGATCGTGTTGATGCGGATGCCCGCTTCGGGCGCTTCGCTGCCCTTGCCGAACCGGTTGCCGTAATCCGAGGAGAAACGCTGGATGATCGTCATCACGTCTTCGATACGCTCCAGGCGCATCTTCGGGATCACGACCGTAGTCTCCGCAAGCTGGTTGCCGAAGCGCATGTCCAACTCGAGCTTGTGCTTGATGTCCTCGGGCCGCATGCCCTGGCGCAGCAGGTCCTGGCGACCGGCGTTTTCGAGCTCCTCGACCAGCGCGTTGAACTTCGCGTAGTCCTTGTAAAGGTGTCGCGTGTTGCTGTCGTAGATCCACATGAACAGGGATTTTTCGTGGATGTGAAGCTGGTGCATGTTGCCGGCACCCACTGCCGAGAACACCGAGCAGAACGGCGGTACGAGGATCTTGTCGATGCCGAGCTGCTCGGCAATGCCGCAGCCGTGCAAGGGGCCGTTGCCACCGTAGGCCAGCAGCGTGAAGCTGCGCGGATCGTAGCCGCGTGCACGCAATTCGGTTGCGATGCCATTGGCCATGTTCGCATCGACTCTTCGCTTGATCATCAGCGCAGCTTCGACGGCCGTGTTGTCGAGTTCGTCGCAGATCGCGTCTTCGATGGCCTGCTTGGCGCGATTCGTTTTCAGCTTGATCTGGCCGCCCGCGTAATTGTCCGCCGAGAGATACCCGAGCACGAGATCGGCATCGGTCACGGTCGGCTTCAGGCCGCCGCGGTCGTAGCAGGCCGGGCCGGGGTCGGAGCCCGCGCTCGTCGGTCCGACCTGCACGGTCTTGTACATGCGGTCGTAACGGCAGATCGAACCACCGCCCGCGCCGAGCGTGACGAGATGGATCATCGGCACCGACACCATCCAGCGCTCGATGACCGGGTTGAAGTCGTAGTGCTTCACTCCGCCTTCCACGACGAGGCCGATATCGAAGCTCGTGCCGCCCATGTCGGTGCAGATGATGTTGCCGAGAGCGGCTTCCGTCGCGAGGTGCTCGGACGCCGACACACCAGCCACCGGGCCGGAGTGGATCGTCTGCAGCGCATCGGTGGAATTCAACTGCGCCATGCCGCCCGAGTTGTGGATGACCAGCATCGGCTTGGTGTAGCTCGACTCGCGCAGATTCAGCTCCAGCGACGAGAGGCCGTGATACATCACGTCGTGCAGGAACGCATCCATGATCGCCGAGGACGTGCGCACGTATTCGCCCTTGCGGCCGGCAACCTTGTGCGACATCACCACCGGCATCGCGCCCAGCAGATGTTCGGGATATTCCTCGAGCAGCACTTCCTGAATACGCCGCTCGTGCACCGGGTTCGAGACCGCGTTGACCAGCGACACCACGAACGACCGCGCGCCGCGGTCCACGAGCGTGCGGATCTGCTCGCGCAGATGGTCTTCATCGAGCGCCATGAGCACGTTGCCAACAGCATCCAGACGCTCGCGCACACCGGCAATCATCGGGATCGGTACCAGCGAGTCGGGGCGGCAGGCGCCCGGCAGATCCTGCTGCGCCCGCATGTCGAGGCCTTCGCCATAGCCGCGGCCGCGCGACAGCGGCACGGTGCTTTCGAAGCCCGAGGTCACCAGCAGCGCCACCTTCGGGCCCTTGCGCTGGATCAGCGCATTGGTGCCGAGCGTCGTCGCGTAGCGCACGGAGTCGACCTGTGCTAGCACTTCCTGCATGTCGAGATCGAGCTTCGCGCAACCGGCCTCCAGCGCCTCGCGGAAACCGAGCGCGAGGTTGTGATGCGTGGTCAGCGCCTTGGACTGGATGTAGTGATCGTCCCAGACCAGGAAGCAGTCGGTGAAGGTGCCACCGATATCGACGGCGACTCTTTTCATGAGTGGCCCCCATGGGCGTGCGTGGGCTTCGCGCCATGCGCGTGGCTGTGATAGTCCACACCGGCCGGCTCCGGACCGGAGATCTTCGAGAGATCCTGCGGACTGCGCTTCGCCCACTGCGCCTTCAGCGCGTCGAGATCGAACTCCATGTCGTTGAGCGGAGGATGACCCGGCGGCAGGTACTCGACCTCGACCATGGTGCCGCAGGTCGGGCAGTAATACTCAACGATCTGCACCCACGCCGGGTCCGGCGCGAAGGTGAATTCGTACGACGGGTCGAGGATCGGCTTGTGAATCTCGCGCGGGTCGCGGGCGTAAACCAGCAGGCCTTCCTTGTACGGTTTGCGCGCCGATCCCACCTCGTGCTCACAAACGCGGCACTGCCACAGCTCCCGATCGAGATCGATCTGGAGGTATTCGGTCATTGCGATTTTCATGGCTTCAGGCCCCCTTCTTTTTTTGTATCACGAGGTCATGGTTGTCGTTGACCTGGAACGTCCAGCCAGCGGCGACGAGGCAGGTGAAATATTCCTCCTCGACGACCACGGGACCATCGGCCCAGGCGCCCGAGGCCAGTTCCTCGTGGCGGAATAGCGGCAGCGGCTGCGAGGTCGCGAGCGAGTTGCCTTCGATGAGATGCAGATGGCGCGTGGCCGTGGTCTGCGCGGCCTTGCCGATCTTGTTGTCGACCGGTTTCAGCGTGAAGTGCGGAATCGGCTTGCTGGCCCGCACCTGTACGCGCAGATCCTGCGCCTGACGCAGGCTGTCCGGCACCTTCAGATCGCCGTTGAGTCGGCGCGTGGCCTGCTCGCCGTTCTGCGTGAAGTCGAGGCCCTTTTCGATGCTGCATTCGGCGAGGTCGAAACCTTCGGCGTACATATCGCGCTGGGCGCGCTGCGTCAGCCGTTCGATCACCGCGCTCAAGCTTTTCTCGCTGATGTCGCCGAGGGCGGCGTCGTAGCTGTGCGCGATGTCGGAGAAGCCGATGCCGAAGGCGCTGAACACGGCCGCCATGCGCGGCACGATGATCTCGCCGATGCCGAGCTGGTCGGCCACCGCACAAGCGGTCATTGGGCCGGCGCCGCCGAAGGCCAGCAGCGTGCTGTCCTTGGCCTTGGTGATCAGCGACTTCATCGCCCCGGCGATCTTGCCCGCGTAAACCTGCTCCATGCGCACCAGCGCATCGTCGACGGTCAGGCCCAGCGGCTTGGCGACGTTCTCGTCGATCGCCGCCCAGGCGCGGTTCTTGTCGAGCTTCAGCGTGCCGCCGAAATAGGAATTACCGTCGAGGATACCGAGCAGCAGGTAGGCGTCAGTGATCGTCGCCTCCTTGCCACCGTAGCCGAAGCAGGCCGGGCCGGGCGTACCGCCGACACTCTCGGGGCCGACGCGGAGCTTGCCGTCGACGACTTTGAAGATCGAACTGCCGCCGACGCCGAGGCTCTCGACCTCCGACAGCGGAAACGAGATCTGCACGTTTTCGAGCGTGCCCCAGCGCTGTTCGCGCACCGCACCACGGTCGACCACACCGACATCGGTCGTGGTGCCGCCGATGTCCATCGTCAGCAACGAGGTCTTGCCGTAATGCTGGGCCAGCGCGCGGGCGCCTTCCATGCCGCCGCGCGGCCCCGAGCCCCAGGTCTTCAGCGCGATGGTCTTGGCCACGCGCGAGGAGGTGCCGTCATTGCCGAAGATCAGCAGCGGATTACGCGCGCGGGCGTCGCGCAGGACGTTTTCGGCGCCGTAGAGGAAGCGCTCCATCTCCGGATGCAGGAACGCGTTGAGCAGGCTGCTCCAGGTGCGGCGTGCGTCGTCGCGGTCGTCGGACAGCTGGTGCGAATAGAGGATCGGCACGGCGCCGAGCAGATGCCGCGGATAGCGCAGCAGCATGAGGCGCTTGACCCGCATTTCGGCGCCGGCGAGATCGTCGCCGCCGAGGCTGATGACGAGACGATTGGCGCCTCGCGACATCAGATCGTTGACCACGGCCGTCAGTTGCGATTCGAGCGCGGCTTCCGGCTGCGCAGGGTCGACCGCAGCGACCCGATCGCCGACCAGCGCACCCAGCAGCTCGCGCTCGCCGTCGTTGCGCAGCAGGTCGTCGACCTTGGCCCCGCTGCGCAGGATCAGGCCCAGTCTCGGGCCCTTGCGCTGCACGACGGCATTGGTGCCCTGCGTGGTCGAGTAGCGGATGTAGTCCACTTCCTCGAGCAGCGTACTGAGCTTGGGCTCGCCGTAGATGCGGGTCGAGACCTCGCGCAGCACGTCGACGAAACATTTCGTCAGATCGTGCGGCGTAGTCAGGGTTTTCGCATGAAACACCTTCGCGCCGTAAATCACGCACGCGTCAGTGAGCGTGCCGCCGTTGTCGATGCTCACCAGCATAGCCATGTTCGCGTTTCTCCTGGAACGGACCACCGCAGGCGGCCGTTTGAGTCGGACCGATTTTTTTTGCGCCCGGCACCGCCGGAAATGAGAGCCGACTATGGAATCAGCCGCATTGCAGCAACAATTAGGGCTGGCACTTGTCGATGTAGGGGTATCCCCAGGGCCTGTTCACCTTCAGTGGGTGGCCGCGTTGCGAGTCAAAAAGCCGCCCCGCAAGGCGCGAGCCGCGAGCCGCGAGCCGCGAGCCGCAGAGAATAGTGGTTCTCTTCTCAAGGCTGGCAACGCGGCCCCGACACGGTGTCGCGTCAGCGCGGGTGCGGGAG
>JAYWBB010000033.1:0-2399 GCA_043781855.1 Nevskia sp.
GGAATTCCTCAATGCGCTGCCGAGGCTCGATCACCTGATGATCGAAATCGCATTTCCGAACCGCGATGCCGAGCTCGGGCGCGCCGCGCGACATTTCACACCGGCGCTGCTTGGCTCGGAATTGACCAAGCTGCGGCACCGACCGAGGCTGCACCTGACGCACAACAAGCCGGGTTCGGAGGCGGCCATCGTCGACGAATGCCAGGTCGCGCTGGCCGGCTGGGATTACCGACACCTGCGCACTGGCGACGTGTTCGAGTGTTGAGCGCCGCCCTGCGGAAAGCATTTGTTCAAGAGATAGTTTTCGCCGCTTTGCGTGCCTCATAATGGGTGCCTGCCCTGTCGCCAGTGAACCCATCACGCCGTGTTCGAAAACCTTAGCTCCCGTCTGACCCGCACGCTCGACGCCCTGCGTGGCCAGGGCCGACTCACCGAAGACCAGGTAGCGACCGCCGCGCGTGAACTGCGCATGGCGCTGCTCGAAGCCGATGTCGCGCTGCCCGTGGTGCGCGAATTCGTCGAGCGCGTGAAGACGCGCGCGGTCGGCGCGGAGGTCACGCAGAGTCTGACGCCAGGCCAGTCGATACTGCGCATCGTCCAGCAGGAACTGACCGCCACGCTCGGTGGCACCGTCGAAGCCCTGAACCTGCGCACGCAGCCGCCGGCCGTGATCCTCATGGCCGGTCTGCAAGGCTCGGGCAAGACCACGACCACCGGCAAGCTGGCGCTGCGCCTGCGCGAGGTCGACAAGAAGAAGGTCGTCGTCGTGTCCTGCGACGTCTATCGCCCGGCGGCGATCGAGCAGTTGCGCGTGGTGGCCGGCCAGGTTGGCGTCGACTTCTTCCCGTCCACCGGCGATCAGGACCCGGTCGCCATCGCGAAAGCGGCGCTCGACTATGCGAAGAAGCAGTACGTCGACGTGCTGATCGTCGACACCGCCGGCCGTCTCGGTATCGACGAGGCAATGATGCAGGAGATCGCCGCGCTGCATGCCGCAGTGACGCCGATCGAAACCCTGTTCGTGGTCGACTCGATGACCGGCCAGGACGCCGCGAACACCGCCAAGGCTTTCGCCGATCGCCTGCCGTTGACCGGCGTGATCCTGACCAAGACCGACGGCGATTCACGCGGCGGTGCGGCGCTGTCGGTGCGCCACATCACCGGCAAGCCGGTGAAGTTCATCGGCGTCGGCGAGAAATCCGCCGCGCTCGAAGTGTTCCATCCGGACCGCATCGCGGCGCGTATCCTCGGGCAGGGCGACATGCTCGGCCTCATCGAGGAAACCGCGCGCAAGGTCGACGCCGACGCCGCCGGCAAACTCGCGCAGAAACTGAAGAACAAGAAGAGTTTCGACTTCGAGGATTTCCGCGCGCAGATGCAGCAGATGCAGAACATGGGCAGCATGGAATCTCTGCTCGAAAAACTGCCGGGCGGCGCGAAGCTGCAAGCGCAGATGAAGAACGTGCAGCCCGAGCGCGAGGTCAAGCGCGCGGTCGCGATCATCAACTCGATGACCGCGCAGGAGCGCCGCTTTCCCGATCTGATCAAGGCTTCGCGCAAGAAGCGCATCGCGACGGGTGCGGGTCTTCAGGTGCAGGAGGTCAACAAGCTGATCCGCCAGTTCGACCAGACCAGGGACATGATGAAAAAGCTCCAGGGCGGCGGCATGGCGAAGATGATGCGCGCGATGGCGGGGAAGCTGCCGCCGGGGTTTGGGCCGCCGCGCTGAGACCGTCGCAGCGGGTCTCAGAGCTGCCGGAGTCGTTCGAGGTCGGCCGGCGTATCGACATCGAACGCGCCGTCCGGAATGGCAATCGCGTCCACCCGATCGGCGTGCCGTTTCAGGACGTCGCGCGCACCGAGGTCGCCTCGCAATGTGGTCAGTTCAGGATAAAACTCCGCCGGGAACAGGCAGGGCGGTCCGCGTTGCGCGCCGTAGTCGGCCACGATGATTTTTTGCAGCGCAGACCGATGCGCGTCGATGAGCCGCTGCAACGACGCGGCGCCGACGCGCGGCTGATCGCAGAGACAGAGCAGCGCTGCGTCGGCGGGATCGGCCTGCGCGAGCAGAGCGCGAAAACCGCAAGCGATCGAATGCCCCATGCCGAGCGCCCAGTCGTCGTTCTTTACGCGTTGCAATGCCAGCCCTTCGAGCGCCGCATCAACCGCGTCGGAATGGGCGCCAGTGACGACCAGAACCTCCCCGCAGACGGCGAGCGCAGCAAGAGCGGCGCGGCGCACGAGCGAAATCCCGTCGATGCGTTCGACCTGCTTCGCGCTCCCGTAGCGCTGCGCCACGCCGGCGGCGAGCAGTACGACCGCGAGGCGTGTGCTCAATGGCTCGGCACGTCGCTCTCGTCGAGCGGGTCCGCGCATCGCGCGCGCAGGCCCGCGACGAT